>NC_014011.1:0-330098 GCF_000025885.1 Aminobacterium colombiense DSM 12261
TAATTTTATAATCCCGCTATATATGACCCTGAGGGGCTTTATCTTTTTTATGAGAACGTGGATACACTGTGGATATGTGGATAACTTTTGTGGATGAGCTGTGGTAAGATGAAGTAAATCCATCGGCAGAGGTGAATAAATTGGTGGATAAAGATATTAATGTACTATGGGATGACATCCTAAAGAACATCGAGGAGACGATGCCAGAGGGAACAGCCGATTTATGGCTTAAGACATGTGTTCCCCTTTCTGTTATGAACGATGTACTTGTTATTGATGTTCCCAATGTTTTTGTAAAAGAACAGATCTCCAAACGGTTCCAAAATGTAATTGAGGATGTTCTTATGGATAAGGGATACGCTCAATCACTGGAGCTTAAAGTTGCCTCCGAGGCAAGAAAGGACGAACAGCAAAGAGCAGAACGAGCCGCCCAGCATACGGGAACTCTTCCCCGAAGCGGCCTTAATCCTAATTATATCTTCAATAGTTTTGTTGTGGGAAAATCAAACCGTCTCGCCCATGCTGCCAGTCTGGCTGTAGCAGAAACGCCGGGAGAAGCCTATAACCCTCTTTTTATATGGGGAGGCGTAGGCCTTGGCAAAACCCACCTGATGCACGCAATAGGGCATTACGTGCTCAATAAAAACAATTCTTTAAAAGTAACCTATGTGAGCTCTGAAAAGTTTATCAACGAATTTATTCAATCCATAAAAAATAACAGGACCCAGGAATTCAAATCTAAATACAGAAGTGTGGATATCCTTCTCATCGATGACATTCAGTTTCTTGGAAACAAAGGAAGCAGCCAAGAAGAATTCTTCCACACCTTTAACCAGCTTCATGTAAGTAAAAAACAGATCGTCATATGCTCTGACCGCCCTCCTAAGGAGATCCAAAACATAGAGGATCGTCTTGTAAGCCGTTTTGAATGGGGATTAGTCACTGATATACAGATGCCCGATCTTGAGACCCGTATTGCGATCCTTCAGAAAAAAGCCCAAATTAGAAATTATGAGGTGCCTGAAGACGTTATCTCTTTTCTTGCCCAGAATGTGCCCAGCAATATAAGAGAACTCGAAGGAGCCCTTAATAGAATCATTGCCTGTGCCGAACTCAATAGTGAGCCCATTACCGAGGAAAACGCCACTCAATGGCTTAAAGATATTATTCGCCATAATTCAAAAGGGCCTGTAAGTGTCGACACTATTCAACAAATTGTAGCGGAAAATTTCAGTTTGACCGTTGAAGACCTTGTAGGGAACAGGCGCACATCAGATATTGCCCTTGCCCGTCAGGTTGCTATGTATCTATGTCGAAAACTCACTGATATAAGTCTTCAGCAGATAGGCTTTTCTTTTAAGAAGAAAGACCATACTACAGTTCTCCATGCTCAGAGAAAAATATCAAAACTTGTAGAAGAACAACCTAGAATGAAGGAAATTGTGGATAACATAGAGGCTAAGCTGTGAAAATAGCGTTGGACAGGATGTGAATAGTGGAATAATGTAAGTTTTTCACAATTTCACTGTGGACAATGTGTATAACTTAGGAATTATTTGTGAGTGCCTATCCACAGAGAAAAGTCACTTTTCATAACGGCCCACGACGATTTCCACATTATCCACAGACCTTATTACTATTATTATTACTTAGATACTAAAATAATAAAGACAATAACAAGGGGAGGGAATAGATTATGAGACTCCAGGTGAGCAAACCGGATTTTATGAAAATCTGGCAAACGACAGAACGAGTTACGAGTACTAAAAGCACAATTACTTCTCTCGCCGGTATACTATGCCGAACCGATGATGCTTCTTTAACCCTTGAAGCGACAGATCTCAAAACATCTATAAAATGTATTGCTTCTGGAGTACAGATTGAAGAAGGCGGAGAAGCTATCCTTCCAGTTAAAGTTGTTGGAGAACTTTTTAAAAAAGCTCCCACTGATACATTTACAGTTTCAGTCAAGGAAGGAAAAGGGATTATTTTCGCAGGAAGAAATACCTATCGTTTTTCTACATATCCCGTTGAGGAATTTCCTCATCTGCCATCTTCTGAAAATGCAAAATTCTTCTGTACCGTCAAAGCTGAAACGCTAGCCCAAATACTTAGTGAAGGAACAGTGGCAAGTACTTTAGGAGAAGAGTTTCCTAAATATTTAGGAGCAGCACTTTTTGAATTGAAAGGGAATGACATTCGTATTGTTTCCACTGATGGACGGCGTCTCTCCCTATCGAAAGTCCTTCTCGATGAGTATGGAGATACTGAGAAGATTCTTCTTCCTTTAGCAGGATTAAAAGAGCTGCTTCGCCAACTCTCTTCCCTTGAAGGAGATAAACCTGTTCAGATACTTCATGATGATGCACTTGCCTATTTTCAAATGGGTGATATTGAATTTTCTATTCGGAAAATAGAATCTTCCTTCCCAAATTATGAAAAAATATTGAACCCTCAGAGCACTACTACCCTGACCATTGAACGAAGTGCGTTAACAGAAGCGCTTGAAAGGGTAGATGTTGTGGTAAGGGATCATACCCGGATGGTTATCTTTAAACTATCTCCCAATGGAGATCTTCGTATGATGGGACGTGCTCCTGAGATAGGTGAAGCAGAAGAAATCCTTGACGCTCAAATTGACGGAGAACCCCTTCTCATAGCTTTTAATGTAGCGTATCTATTAGATGGATTGAAGGCCCTTCATGGTGAAAGTGTATTTATAACCTTTAATGGCCCAGAGGGACAGATGAGCATGCTCCGTCCTGGCAGGGACGATTTTCTCTATATGCTGATGCCCATTAAATTGAGTGAATCTGATTTTATACATGAAAGGGACGAAGAGGAATAGCTCATTGCAAGCTTACGTCTTGGCACAACTTTAAGAATTTGACGCCCCGCCGTCTTGAATGGGCTGCGGGGCTCAATTTGCTTGTTGGAAACAATGGTTCTGGAAAGACTAATGCTTTGGAAGCCATTCATATTCTTTCTGGATGGGGACCTTTCAGATCTTCTCGTAAATCGTTTCTCGTTAATTGGGATACAGAAGAAAAACAGGCTTATTTACGAGGGTATTTTAGCGGTGAGACAAATCTGGATATTGTTGCGACTGTAGGCGAGAAAAACATTATCCAGTGTGACGGAAAACGAATAACCCATGGAAATGTACGTTCACTCATCCCAGCCTTAGCTTTTCTGCCTGGAGATCTCGCTATTGTTGACGGAGCTCCGTCTGTGCGCCGTCAGTTTCTTGATCGCCTTTGCGCTCTTCTTTTTCCCCTCTATGTGAGAAAAATGAGCGATTGCCGCAGAGCATTGCGCCATCGTGTGATTCTGCTTCGAGAAAGAAAAGATCCTTCCCTTACATCAAAAGTCCTCGCTCCTCTTGTTTCATGGATTTGGTCGACCCGAGCCGCAGCCGTCGATCTGCTAAAAATAGGCATTCAGGAATTTCGCATTCTTCTGCCTTCTGATATAGTGCTTACATTTGAAAGAGGAGGCGCTTTAGACTTGCAGGATCCCATGCAGGACTATTGGGAATCTGTAAGAAAATGGAGAGAAAAAGAACATATAACAGGAGTTCCGCAAGTTGGGCCTCAAAGGGACGATATGATAATAACAACAAAGGGACAGTCTGTATCGATAGTGATGAGCCGTGGGCAAAGAAGAAGGACAGCAGTGGCCCTCATGTTGGCAGCAGGCTGGGCTGTAGAAAGAAAGCTGCGTCGTAAACCTCTTTTGATTCTTGATGAAATAGCGGCAGAGCTTGATGACAGAGGAAGAAATATTCTCATTGATGCCCTAGTAGAGTCTTCATGGCAGGTTTTTGCCGCTACAGCTGAAAGTTCAATGAATGGTTGGCCAGGAACAGTCTGGCAAGTACGTCAGGGAAATATTACACCGAGATAATTTTGAGAGATCAAGATAGAAAAGGTGAGACGAGTCAAATGGAGCAAAAAAAGTATGATGTAATTGTTGTTGGCGGCGGCCATGCAGGATGCGAAGCATCTTTAGCCGCAGCACGCATGGGAGCGAGAACGCTCATGCTGAACCTTTATCTTGATAATACGGCGCTTATGCCTTGTAATCCATCTATCGGAGGGCCCGCGAAAGGCCATCTTGTAAGAGAAGGAAATGCCTTGGGAGGAGAACAGGCCCGGGCAGCTGATTATTCTACAATGCTCGTACGGTGGCTTAATACATCAAAAGGGCCGGCAGTCCAAGCGTTACGGGCCCAGTGTGACCTTCGCGATTATCATGATCATTTTATATGGACCATAGAGACAACCCCCAACTTGGAAGTACATCAGGATATCGTGACAGATCTGTGGATCGAGAATGGTTCCATTCGCGGCGTTAAGACGAAATACGGTTTCACCTATGAAGCAGGCGCAGTTATTTTAACGACAGGTACTTATTTACGAGGCCAGGTTCACATTGGTCTTTTAAACTACTCATCAGGTCCCATGGGACAAGTGCCATCTACCGAATTGAGTCGTTCTCTTCTTGAGAGTGGTATTGAAATGGGGCGCATGAGAACAGATACGACCCCCCGACTTCATATAGACACTATTGATACATCATCTCTCATTGAACAGAAAAGTGCTGAAGAACCCCTTTGCTTCGACCTCTGGGGAGAGAAAAAGACATACACCGGATATTCCTGTTACCTGACTCGGACGAACAGTTATCTTCATAATATTATCCGCGAAAACCTTGAGCGATCTCCTCTTTGGACAGGGCGCATGAGTGGTCTTGGCCCTCGATATTGCCCTTCCATTGAAGACAAAATTATCCGTTTCCCAGATAAGGACAGTCACCTTATCTTCTTAGAGCCTGTATCACGAAAAAATAAGGAAGTCTACGTACAAAATTTTTCAACAAGCTTGCCCTACGATATTCAGGTTGAGATTGTTCATGCTCTTCCTGGCTGTGAAAAAGCCCAAATTACACGGGCTGGCTACGCAATTGAGTATGACTATGTTATACCAACCCAGCTTGCTCCTTCCCTTGAAACAAAAAATATACGGGGACTCTTCTGCGCGGGACAAATCAATGGAACATCAGGATATGAAGAGGCGGCAGCACAAGGGCTAATCGCTGGTATGAATGCGGTACTCTATACGAGAAAAGAAGCTCCTGTTGTACTTAAGAGGTCAGATGCCTATATCGGCGTACTCATTGATGATCTGGTGACAAAAGGCACAAACGAGCCCTATCGCATGCTTACAAGCCGCTGTGAATATCGCTTGCTTCTCCGTTTCGACAATGCTGATCGTCGTCTCGCCCCTATAGGAAGACGAATGGGCCTTATCGATGATGTCAAGTGGCAGATATTGCGGGAGAAATGGGCGGCTGTGGATCATGAAAAAGAGCGACTTTCAAACCTGAGGATAAACCCATCTGAAGAAGTAAATGATTGGTTAGTCCGCGCAGGCTCTTCTCCCCTTGAAGAAAGTGTCAGGGCGATAGATCTTTTATGCAGGCCAGAAGTGACCTATGGCGCCATGAGACCTTTTTTGCCTTCAATAGAGCGGCCATTAACGGATGAAGAAGCCCAAAGCCTTGCTATTGAAGTAAAGTATGCTGGATATATTGAGCGCCAGCAGCGTCAGGTTATCCGGCTTAGTAAAGGTGAAAAGGTCTATATTCCTGAAGATTTCAGTTATGATGAAGTTCCCGGTCTACTTTCGGAAAGCCGACAGAAGCTCGAAAAGATCAGGCCTCAAAATCTTGCTCAGGCAAGCCGAATATCAGGGGTGACACCGGCAGATATACAGCTTCTGTCTGTTTATCTTGAAACCAGAAGGAGGCGGAAGGAGCGTGGCATTACGCCATCGTCATGAGGCAAGTTCTGTTGAAACTTTACTCGAGAGCATCTTTTCATCGAATGGGAAAAAGCATATTCTTCTCTCTCATGTGGCCCAGCACTGGCAAAAGATAGTAGGCAACGTTCTCTCGAAACGAAGTCAGCCTTTTGCCATTGAAGGTACTTTGCTTTGTATTCGAGCCGAAAGCCCTGCAGCGGCTCAGCGTCTTTCTATGATGGGAGCTACAATTGCTCAAAAAGTCAGTAAAGAGTGGGATTTGCCTGTTTCCGGCGTTAAGGTCGTTATTGGGAAGATTTTTCCTCGTAGGATTCCAAAAATAATAGGAAAAAAACAGGTCCTTATAACACCTAGAGCAGATGATATTTCTAAGAATCTGGAACGTTTAAGGGATCGTATTGATGACCCTGATATAGCTATCTCTCTTGCAACGTTGATGGCAACGTGGAATCGCAGATTTGGCAAATAAAACGTTCTGGGAAAATTATCCAGGGCCTTATCTATTCTGTAACTTAATTAGCGTGTGTTGTGTGCCAGTGATTTCAGCAACTACACCCACCTGCTCATGTTTAGCAACTAATTTTGAGATTTGATTGAACATTATATATTCCTCCTGTTAAATTTATTTAAAATCGGAAATATCTCCTGTTAAGAGGAGAATACTGTTAACAGAATATAAGAAATTCACAGTATTATAGATATATAATACAATTTAAACAAGGATTATGTATCATTAAACAAAAGAAATTGTAAATAGGGTGGTGAAACTATGAAAAAATACAAATTCTTTTGGATGATAAGCCTAAGCTCCTTGTTTTTTATTCTTTTGTGCAGTGGAGTATGGGCCAATAGTTGGGATGATCTAGTACGTTTCTACGATCTCGATAAAAGAATGACATATGAAGCCCGCATTCTTCGGCAAAAGCTGCTTCAGGAAGCTTATAATATTTCTTCAGAAGAACTTTGGCGTTCCTTGCGGCAAGACCTTACACCGAGGCAGAAAGCCGCAAATAGTCTCTTGCTTATCGAAAGGCTATGTTCTGGAAATCTACAGAATTGGGAAGAAGTGAAAGGGTTTTGGTATCCAGGGCTCATGCCTAAGCCTCTGGCATTGATAGAAGGATTTTATTTTTCGCTTTGGTCGCTGTCAGAGCTGCCTGACGAGGCCTCGCCGTGGCTTGCCTTTACTCTTATTAAAGACCTGCGCTCTTCTTCAAGGGGGAAGCTCTATTTTCTTGAAATGGCTCCCCATGAGTACGGCGTGATACTCAAACAGCTTAAAGCTCGTGGTGTTCCATTGCCTGATAACTGGTTTGATTTTGAGGAGAGAGGCTCATTACCACTCATTCGCTCTTTTAGGGGACGGATTGGCTACGATAGCGTTCTTTTTAAAAATATGGTTTTTCTTAACAATGCTGGTCAGCCTGCCTCAAATGGTTATTATGCGTGGGACCGTGATAGGGGATATGTTTATCAGGTGTCAACCAGCAATCGGAGACGTATTTTTATTATCTGGGATTAGTGATCCTTAAATACACTACACCAGGGGGCTGATCTTCTCAACATGCTTACTTTTTTGCCGTCGAAACTGAAGCAGTTTCTTCAACGCGAGTGGCTAACAACAATCTATACTACTACCGGCACTATAATAATAAGCTTTGCACTTGTCGCTTTGATCATGCCATATAGATTTGCCAGTGCTGGGCTGACAGGTATTGCCCTTATAAGTCATTATGCCTTGAATATTTCTCCGGCGTGGATCATTGCCATAGGGAATACTGTTTTATTGCTTTGGGGCTGGAAAGTTCTGTCCCCCCGTTTTGTAATTTGGACTTTCTATGTGTCGATCTTAATGACCGTTTCTGTTATGTTTTTTGAACTTTTTACATATCCATTAATTCAAAATGTTTTTCTCGCGGCTATCCTCGGCGGAGTTTTAGGAGGCCTTGGAATGGGGCTCATTTTTCTGGGCGGAGGCTCCAGCGGGGGAACAGATATTATTGTTATGGCGGCGAGAAAAAAATATGGTATTGATGTAGGCATGTACTCTTTTTATATAAATATGGGGATTCTTCTTGCCTCGTGGTTTGTAGTGGATCTGGAGCAGCTTCTCATGGGTGGGGTTCTTCTCTATATTGAAAGCCTCACCATTGATAACGTGCTAAAATCATTTGATCGCAGAAAACAGCTGATGATCATTACTCAAAAGCCGGGAGAAGTAAAGCGTTTCATTATTGAAGAGCTCGATAGAAGTGCCACAATTATCGATGCTCGAGGTGCCTATTCAGGAGAACCTAAGAATATGATAATGGTGGTGCTTACCAGAAGACAGGCCATGGAACTTAAACGACACGTTGTTTCAATTGATCCCATGACTTTTATTATTCTCTCGGATGTGGCTGAAGTGGTTGGAGATGGATTCAAACATTGGAAAAACATTTAATAGGGCACAGAAAGGGAGGGCGAGACGAAACAAATGGAAATTGTAAACAATATCGATTCAATAAGGCAAAAACTAGCTTGTAGCAGACGGCAGGGAAAAAGCATTGGTTTGGTTCCTACTATGGGGTTTCTCCATGAGGGGCACCTTTCTCTTGTCCGAAGGGCAGCGAAAGAAAACGATATAGTTGTGGTGAGTATTTTCGTCAATCCAACCCAGTTTGGGCCTCAAGAAGATTTTGAGAGCTATCCCCGTGATCTTGAGCGTGATGCCCTTCTAGCCGAGGAGGCTGGCGCGAATTTTATTTTTTACCCAACAGTGGGAGAAATGTATCCTCAGAAATATGAAACCTTTGTAGAAGTAACGGAATTGACAAAGGAACTTTGTGGACGTTCCAGGCCAGGACATTTCCGGGGGGTAACCACTGTAGTTACAAAACTTTTCAATATTATTCTTCCGGACAAAGCTTATTTCGGACAAAAGGATGCTCAGCAGGCTATCGTTATCCAGCAGATGGTGAGAGATCTCAATCAGAATGTTGAAATTTGCGTTTGTCCCATAATCAGGGA
The DNA here is from genome assembly GCF_000025885.1 of Aminobacterium colombiense DSM 12261. Taxonomy (NCBI): domain Bacteria; kingdom Thermotogati; phylum Synergistota; class Synergistia; order Synergistales; family Aminobacteriaceae; genus Aminobacterium; species Aminobacterium colombiense. The sequence goes on from NC_014011.1 coordinate 8,835, forward strand.
GAAAGACGGCCTTGCGATGAGTTCTCGTAACACATACTTAACGCCTGAAGAGCGAGAACAATCTACTGTTCTCTCCGCATCCCTTGAAATGGCCCAGCAAATGATTGAAAATGGGGAACGAGATGCCGAAAGAATTAGAAAAGCAATGGAAGAGCTCATACTCAGCAAAGACAAAGCCCGTATAGACTACGTGGAAATTGTAAGCGCCCATAATTTGAAACCTGTTCAAGTTCTTTCTGGCAAATGCCTCATTGCGTTGGCTGTAAAATTTGGGGCTACCCGTCTTATTGATAATATAATGGTAACGGTAGCTCAATAAGGAAGAAGGAATCTTAGTCTAATTGCGGGATGACGTTACCCTCGTCTAATGCGAAATCTTTTCTTTCTCTTGACAGTTTTATTTTTGTTTCGTATAATCCGACCCAATCCATGTGAAATGGAACTTTATAATTCTACATTGTTAAAGGCGATGAAACAAGGCGCTTTTCCAGGTCGAAACCTTACCAGAGATGGGTGTTCAGCGGCTGAGAGGCACCCTTAAGGGGACAGGAAAAGCCAAAAGCTTGTGGAGCTGGGGTGGAAAGGTGAATGAACTGGAGTACACTCACGAAATTGTCTTCACGTAACGAAGACCGAGTTGGGACACATGTAAAAATGTGTTCAAGCAGGGTGGTACCGCGGGCATTTAGATTTCAAGAGGCTCGTCCCTTCGGGGACGGGTCTCTTTTTTTATTGGTTGTCAGGCAAAGGAGGAGTAATAATAATGAGGGTAGCAGTTGTAGGCGCGACAGGTGAAGTGGGACGGACAATGGTTCGGGTACTTGAAGAGCAGGGAGTTAGACCGGACGAACTTCGACTTTTTGCTTCTGCCAGATCAGCTGGAACATCTTTGTCCTTTTGTGGAAATTCCTGTACAGTTGAAGAGCTAGGGACTAAAGTCTTAAAAGAAGGTTTTGACTACCTTCTTTTCTCTGCTGGTTCCAATGTGTCGAAACAATATGCTTCCATAGCTGCAGAAGCGGGATCAGTCGTTATTGACAATTCATCCGCCTTTAGAATGACTCCTGATATCCCTCTCGTAGTTCCTGAAATTAACGGGGATCTCTTGCGAGGGTACAGAGGTATTGTGGCCAATCCAAACTGCTCCACGATTCAAATGGTTCTTGGGCTCTATGAAATTCATCGTCGTTTTGGAATAAAATCTATAGTTGTGAGCACCTATCAATCGGTATCTGGAGCGGGAAAAAATGGAATAAATGAACTCGAGAGTCAAATTTCAGGCCATGTGGAGCCTAAAAAATTCGTTCGTCAAATTCATCTCAACGTAATTCCTCAGATTGGGGCAATTCTGGAAAATGGATTCTCGGAAGAAGAGATAAAAATGGTTGATGAAACTCATAAGATTTTGCAGGACGATTCTATAGGCATTTGGGCCACCACGGTACGTGTTCCAGTACTTTACGGCCACTCGGAAACAATTTGGGTGGAAACGAGGAAGCCGGCATCTCTTGATGAGGTTCGAAAAGCCATAGAGGCGAGCGAAAACGTAGAATTGACAGATCAGGTGATCTCTCCTCTTGATGGCGCTGGAACAGATCTTGTCTATGTTTCCCGTCTTCGAGCTTTTGATGATACACGGTTTTTAATGTGGAATGTAGCGGATAATATTCGTGTTGGAGCGGCAACAAACGCCGTTCGCATCTTAAAGAAACATCGAGCTCTTAATGCTCGCAGCTTTGAATAGGAGGTGTGTGGTCTATGTTTAGCGGAACAGGAACAGCAGTGGTGACCCCTTTTAAAAGTGGGAAGGTAGATTACGAGAGTTTTGAAAGATTTTTGAACTTTCAAATCAACGGAGGCGTAGACTTTCTTGTTGTTCTTGGGACAACAGGAGAAGCGCCGGCTGTAACGGCTAAGGAACGGGAAGAAATAGTCCGTTTTGTAATAAAAACAGTTGAGGGAAGGGTTCCTGTTGTAGTAGGAACCGGCTCCAACTCCACGGAAGCAGCCATAGAACTTTCTAATCAGGCTCTCTCGTTGGGCGTAGACGGTGTTCTTGTGGTGACCCCCTATTACAATAAGCCTCCCCAGGAAGGTTTATATCAGCACTACCGCACCATTGCCTCCCGCATTAATAAAGGGCGGCTGATCATTTACAATGTACCGGGTCGCACAGGGGTCAACATACTGCCTGAGACAGTACTTCGTTTAGCTGAGATAGAGAATATCGTTGGCATTAAAGAAGCTTCCGGCGATGAAGCTCAGGTTGACTACCTCATTAGAAAAATGCAGAAACAGCGTCCCAACTTCTTTATTCTTTCAGGCAACGATGACCAGGCTTTCCACCTTGTCAATGCCGGAGGAGACGGGGTTATTTCTGTACTTTCCAATGTGGCGCCCAGAGAAACGTCAACAATGATTCGTTTCGCCCTTGATGGCGAGATAGGGAAGGCCAGAGAACTTCACTTGCGGCTTTTCCCCTTGATGAAGGGGCTCTTTTGCGAAACCAACCCCATTCCCGTCAAGTATGGAGTAAGTCGCCTTGGATATTGTGAGAATGAGCTTCGTCTCCCTCTTATTCCTGCATCCTCCAAAGCTATGGCCGTGGTTGATGAAGCCCTGAAAGAGAGCGGCATCTACTAATGCGTTACGGACTTGTGGGAGCTTCCGGCCGGATGGGGCAGGAAATTCAGAAGGCTTTTGCTGAGCATACCCTCTGTCTCACAGTGGATATAAACGGTGAAACATGTGACGATACTCCTCAGGTTATAGTTGATTTTTCTAATCGCATGGCATTGCCGCGTACTATTGAGCTTTGCCGTTTGCACAGAGCTGGATTGGTTGTTGGAACCACAGCTATTGTGCAGGAAGACATTGAACTCCTTCGCAAACTGGGGGAGGAGGTTCCAGTTGTCCAGAGCTTTAATTTTTCCGTTGGTGTCAATATCCTAAAAATGGTATTACGACAGTTTGCTCCGTACCTTGAAGACTGGGATCTGGAAATATGTGAAACTCATCATAACAAGAAAAAAGATGCCCCATCAGGTACGGCTATTTTGATGAGGGAGGTAACAGGGCGTAATTGCCCCACCCATTCTCTTCGAATGGGGGGAGTTCCTGGCGATCATTCCGCATTCTTTGCGAATGAGGGAGAAGTCCTTGAATTTACCCATCGCGCCCTTTCCCGTTCAGTTTTTGCCTTGGGAGCGTATCGTGCGGCCCAGTTTGTTGTTAACGCCGAGCCAGGATTTTATTCTTTCGAGGAGGTTATCGCATGCGCACCGAGGAAATCATCAAGCTTATAAAAGAATCAAAGAAGCGGACTCCTGCCAAGGCCTATCTTTCTGGAAACCTTGAGAAGTGTGTTTGGGGAGAGTTGACCTTTATTGGCAGCAACCATTTTGGCATGCTTATAGGCGACCACAAAGAAATAGAATTGGCCCTTTCTGCCAATGCGTCCCATATTGATGGGACTCATATTGAAGTGGAGGCACGAAATTCCGCTTTGCCCCTTGCGGATTTGACAAAATATGATGCTCGTATTGAGCCAGGAGCCATCATTCGCGATATGGTGGAAATAGGCAAGGGCGCAGTTGTGATGATGGGTGCCGTTATTAACATTGGCGCTGTTATCGGGGCAGGCACCATGATAGATATGAACGTTGTTGTAGGTGGGCGGGCTGTTGTTGGCGCCAATTCCCATATCGGCGCAGGGGCTGTGGTAGCTGGGGTCATTGAGCCTCCAAGCGCTACACCAGTCATGATAGATGACAATGTTTTAGTGGGAGCCAATGCTGTTATTCTTGAGGGTGTGCATATTGGGGCTGGGGCAGTTGTGGCTGCAGGGGCTATTGTAACGAAAGATGTGCCCCCAGGAGCTGTGGTGGCTGGTTCTCCAGCCCGCATCATAAAAATGGTCGATGCTAAAACTGCTGATAAAACTCAGATCGTGCAAGACCTGAGGAACCTCTGATTGGGAGGTTTTAGAAAGTGATCGTACAGAAATATGGCGGATCGTCAGTTGCGACACCAGAAATGATTCGAGCCATAGCAGAAAAAATAAAGAAGCGTGTGGAAGAAGGGGAAAAGCTTATAGTGGTTGTTTCAGCTATGGGAAAAACCACCAATAACCTCATTGACCTTGCGAACCAGGTTTCTTCAGATCCCCTTCCGCGAGAACTTGACATGCTTCTAGCTACAGGGGAACAGACGTCTGCGGCTCTTCTTTCAATGTCGCTGAACGATCTTGGTGTGCAAGCAGTATCATATAATGCCTTTCAGCTTGGCATGATCACCACAGGAACTTTTTGTAATGCCCGCATCGTGGATATTGACATGAAAAAAGTTGAACGAGAGCTCAATCAGCGTGATGTAATAGTTGTTACAGGTTTTCAGGGGATCACTCCAGAAGGGGAGATCACTACATTGGGCCGAGGGGGCTCTGATACATCTGCTGTAGCTATTGCGGCAAAAGCAGGAGCCCGCTGTGAAATATATAGTGATGTGGCCGGAATCTATACCTGTGACCCTAAAATTTGCCCAAACGCTCAGAAACTCGACTATGTCACCTATAACGAGGTACTGGAACTTTCGTCCATGGGGGCAAAGGTCCTTCATTCGAGAGCTGTGGAAATAGCAAAAAAATATAACGTTGAACTGTATTGTGCCTCGACTTTTTCAGATGAAAGGGGGACTCTTGTGGTGGGTACATTGCCTGAATGGTTGGAACAGCCTGTTGTTACAGGAGTTACATCTGATCCCAATCAGAGAAAGGTTACAATCAGCCCTATGCCTGGGGGAATACAGGCAATGAGTGCTTTGTTCACGGCATTGGCTGATAAAGGAATAAATGTGGATATGATATCCACAGTAAACGATAATGGCCATTCTTACCTTACCTTTACAGTTGTTGAAGGAAAAGGTCCAGTGGTACGCAGTACGGTGGAAGAAGTAATGGCCTCCTATGATGGCTGGCGCGTCACTGAAGATGATAAGGTTGCAAAAGTATCAGCAGTGGGCGTAGGGATGGAATCGGCTCCAGGTGTAGCTGCGAGATTTTTCTCCGCTCTCTGCAGGGAACAGATTCGAATGTATGGAACAAGTACTTCAGAAATTAAAATATCCACTCTTGTAGCGAAGACTGATGCCAATAGGGCAGTAAGGGCTCTAGTGCATGAGTTTGGTTTAACAGAGGTTGAAAATTAGCCAGAGCCGCTTCACATGAAGCGGCTCTGGCTAATTCCCTAAGCAATGACGTGTTTTACTTCTTTGCAATATATTCTGTAGTGTGTTCTGCCATTCTATTTTTCCTTTACGAAAGCTCTTTTACTCTGATAAGAGCTTCTTTTAGTGTCAATCCTTCAGCTTTTATATACTTTATACCAGCGAGTTTTAAGGCATTTTCCGCATTGGGGCCGACATGGGGAACAATCACAATATCAATATTGTATTTTGAGAGAAGCCGAGCAGCAGCTCCTCCTGCGCCATGTCCTTGTTCTAAAAGAGGATTTTGTATCGTCTCAAGAAGAGTTCCCTCCTCATCGAGAATGACAAAATAGGGAGCCCGAGCAAAGCGTTCAGCAATAGAGCTTGTAAGAGAAGGTTCGTTAACAGCAGCAGCAATCCGCATACTTTTCACCTCACCTTTTTATTATGTTAATCAAATTTGTTAGATTGTTATAAATTGAGTCTATCTCCGGGCTCAGCGCTTCTAAAGGAATCTCTTTTTTTGATATGGCTTCCACAACATTTGGTCGGAAAGGAATCGAACCTAGAAAGTGCCAATTTTCTTTTTTAGCCTCATTCTTTATCTCCTCTCCCTTTGCTTCTGAGAGATCAGATTTATTGAGAACAATGGCCAGAGGAACATCTAGAGAAGCGCAAAGCTTACTGAGACGAAGAAGGTCATGAAGTCCGGACAGCGACGGTTCCGTCACTGCAACGGCCAAAGTTGCTCCTGTAAGAGCCGAGATAGCAGGACAAGAGATTCCCGGAGGCCCATCGATAACGATAAATGGGACCCCCTCTTTGAGAGCTTCCTTTCTGCTCTCCTTTTTTAAACGGGCTACAAGCATGCCTGAATTTTCTTCACCAGCATGAAGACGGGCATGCCAGAGTGGACCATACGTTGTTGTTCCTCGCCAGTATTGCCCCTGTTCATATGAATGCATGGATATCGCCTGATGGGGACATACCAGGGCGCAGCCCCCGCACCCTTCACATTTCCATGGCAATAATGTGATCCCGTTATTTGCCTTTTCGAGAGCATTAAAACGGCAAAACCCGACACATCCTCCGCAAACAGTACAGCGCTCAGTGTCTATTTCAGGAATCTTTCTTCCAGTAAAGGAAAAGGCTTGCTCGTCTTGCGGATTAAGTAAAAGTTGAAGGTTGGGAGCGTCCACATCCACGTCACAAAACACAGCCTTTCCACTAAAGGAAGAGCATAAAGCCGCCATAATGCATGTTTTTCCTGTTCCCCCCTTGCCGCTTATGATAACTATTTCTTTTGGAGTCATGACAGCACCTCTTTGACATGGTTAAGAATATCCGATGCGGCTTCCTGCCATTGTTTATCAATTAAAATGGGAGCGATTCCCTTAGCATAAGCACGAGCAACTTCTTTTGAAAAAGGCAAACGAGCAAGAATAGGCAGAGCCAAATTCTTGCAAAATATTTCAGCTTCTTCAATATTGCCAAGATCAGAGCGATTAATAACTACGCCTGCAGGAATATGAAGTTCGCGAACTGTTTCTGTGGCCAGGGCGAGGTCGGAGAGTCCAAAAGGTGTAGGTTCTGTCACCAGTATCACAAAATTGGACTGTTCCACTGCGGCAACCATGGGACAGGCATTTCCTGGAGGCCCATCGACAATCTGGGGAAAAGGAAGAGAATCTGCTTTTTTTAGAACAGCGTGAATCAATGGAACAGGATTGGGTTCCCCAATATCTAATATCCCTTCAAGAAACCAAAAGGATTCCTGATTTTTGATATTCATTATACCAATGGAAGCTTTACTATCTTTAATAGCCTTTTGAGGGCATACAAGTTCGCATACACCGCATCCATGACACAACTGCATATTGACAACTGGCGCATGAGTACCGAATTGATTGAGTGCCCCAAAAGCACAATTATCAGCACAGACTCCGCATCCTTTACAACGAGCGGCTTCTATCTGGGGGACAACTTTATAAACATTTTCTTTCTTCGGATTTTTGATCTGAAGAACCAAACCAAGGTCGGGTTCGTCAACATCGAGATCAATAGCTGTCCCCTTACTAAGAGAAAGAGCAAGGGAGGCAGCGATACACGTTTTGCCTGTGCCTCCCTTGCCGCTTGCGACTGTCAATCGAAACATGGCGAGCTCCTAAAGAGAGGAGTGGTCATGGCTGCATTGATCAGAAAGAACCTCAAGATTTTGATTGAGAAAAGCCTCTATTGTTAACTCTATAGACATCGGCTTAACGCAGAGAACATCTATTCCTTGCGCTCGAAGCATTGCTGAAGCTCTTCCTCCGATACCCCCAGTAATAACCACATCCGCGCCTAAAGTTGCAATCCATTGAGGCATAGCCCCAGGCACATGTTCTCCTTTAGGTGTTGCATAAATCTTTCTTTCCACTTCTTTTTGATTTTCAACGTGAACAACAAGAAACTCCTCAACGTGTCCAAAGTGTTCAGATACGGTATCTCCATTTTTAGCGATAGCGATTTTCATGGGAAAGCTCCTTCATTATTTATTTTCTTCAAGTTCCGCCAAACGCTTTCTCATATTTTCCATTTCTTCCTCAAGCACTGATAATTCTTCTTGAAGCACATTTCGTTCTTCTTCTATGGAAGGTTCGTATCCCCAACCGGGATAAACTGGAGCCCCCCATCCTCCCATTCCACGACCGAAACCGAAGAAACGCCTTCCCCGACGTGGAAACCTTCTATAACCATATCCACCAAATCGGCAATAACCAAAACCGCGCCCTGTCATTGGACCTTGCCCTCGTGGTCCACTTCCATCATAACCAGGCATATATATCCCTCCTTATTGATAATGATTATCATTTGCATATATACTATTCTCTGATAAAATAATTGTCAAGCCCTATATTGAGAAGGAGTTTCCATTCTATGGAACACAATAAAAAGAAAAAGCGGCAAGATTTTTTTGATATCCTTAAAAAAGCTGGATTTCGCCTTACAAATCAGAGGCAGACGATTATAGACGTACTTATCGAAGGTGAAGCGGAGCATGGGAACATCCAGCTTATATGGGAAAAAGCCCACGAGAAAGATCCCTCCATAGGTATTGCTACCGTTTATAGAACGGTGGGGTTGCTCTCTGATATGGGACTGCTCTATCGTTTTTCTCTCGATGAAGGATTTGAACGTTTTGAACTTCCTTCTTCTTCCATACATTTTCATCTTTATTGCCGTTGCTGCGGAAAAGTGCTTCATCTTAAACATGAAAGGGAGAAAGAAGAAATTATCACGGAATGGCTTGGAGAGGCAGGATTTCAACCTATTCCGCAAAGCCTCGAGTTTGCTGGAATGTGTAGTGATTGCGCTTCTAAAGTAAAAGATCACAAAAAAATGAAAGACCTTCCGTGTACCCTGGAAGTGGAAGGCAGGGGGAGAGGAAGAGGGCGTTGTGGCCGTAGACAGGGGTGTTTCCGTCAACAGAATAACACGACACTGTAGAGGAGCTGATTTTTTCGGGCAGTTCCTTTGTTTTTACCCCAAATATTTCTCAAAATTCGTGAAATTATGCTAGTATAGTTACCACTCATTCTCCACTATTTTTTCTGCCCCTTACCTATTGCAGAAAGGGGAGATACATTGTGTTAGAAGAAAAAAACATAAGACTAGTGAAGATCCTGCTCGTGGAAAGAAAAGAAAAAGTGGAACAGGATATTTTTCAGAGTCTTAGAGAGTTGAAGATCCTCAATACTATTCATGTTGTTAGGAGTCGATATGAGGCTTTAGAGTACCTCCGCCAGGTTGGAAAGTATTGGGATAGGCCGAAACCTGATATTGTGATGGCAGATTGCGATCTTCCAGGCAATTGTTGTGAGGGACTTTTGTTTGAAATGCGTAACGATCCTGCTCTTTGCTATATCCCAATTCTTTTTATAACATCCCAGGGCGAATCCGTTCCCTTTGAAACGTCTGATTACATGGCGCGTTTTGTAGAAAAACCCTTTTCAGGAAGCAATATACTCGAAGCCCTGATGTCTTTTGACCGCTTTGGTATGGCTGTTGTTAAAGCAGAATAACAATACGTGGAGCGGGAACATAAAATTCCACTCCACGTGTCGTATCTTTCCACACCTGTGGTTAGTTTATCCACATTTTAAAGGATGCAAAGTCAGATTTTCTTTTCTGCAGGACTATGTATTATCTAATTTTTTTCTCGTGAAAGAGAAACTTTAAAATATTCTGCAATAAAACGAATCAGGTACTCGGTGACACCTTTGAGAATTTCTTCTCCCCATTCCCTGTTCGCGTCTTCTGGGGCATCTGTTCCTCCATAGGCGCCGCTTGATGTGACGTCCTTAACATCTCGAATAATCCTGACACTTCCTTTTTCGAAGGTAACGATGCTGATATGAGTATTTTGGAGGCTGTCACTTACATGGTGAATATTTGCGGGGAAAAAATCCTTCATGTTGACCCATTCAGGTTTCAAAGCCATCATTACCGATGTTTCCTGTCCTGCCCCGTGCCCACCTGCCCACTTTGCGTTCAGCTCACCGGCAAGAGTCCACCAGTCCACAATAGCGGCGAGTCCGCCCCTTTTATAGACAGCAAGGGCTGCCTTATCGAGAGAAGGTCCGTTCCCGCCATGGCCGTTAAGAAAAATCATTTTTTTAATGCCAGTGTCCATGAGGCTCATGGCGATGCGTGTCATTACTTCTGAAAGAATTTCAATGCCCATGTCAATTGTTCCTGGAAAGGAAGCATGGTAGGGACAAACCCCATAAGGCATGGTAGGAAGCACCATGATTTTATCCGGGTAGGCGGCTTCGACTCTCTTGGCAAATTCTTCGGGAATGAAGTAATCTGTACCAAGGGGAGCTAGGGGGCCATGTTGTTCAACGCTTCCGAGGGGTATGAGGGCAACAGTTTCTTCCGTAATTTTTTCTTCCAGCTTTTTCCAGGTAAGAGAAGCTAGATACATAGGGCACACTCCTTTATAAAAGCATGATATAAGTTTAGTATACTATAGGGGGACTGGATCCCAAAGCCCAACCGGGTCTTTTTTGGTTTGCACCAGGAAGTATGTTTTATAAAGAATTAGTGGATACATTAACATGTGCGCAGATGTTGTTTCGTAAGTTAAAAAAATTTTGAGGAAAAGATGGTATGAATGATGAATCTAATACTTATTAAAAACGGAGAGATATATAGCCCAGAATATTTGGGAAAAAGCGATCTTCTCATAGCGGGAGACTCTATTTTTTCTGTGGAGTCGTCAATTTCGGAAGATGCTGTCAAAAGCATTGCCCCTCACGCCATCATCATTGATGCCGGGGGAGCTCTTGTCGTTCCAGGATTTATTGATAGTCATGTTCATTTTAATGGTGCAGGTGGAGAAGGCGGTCCTCAATTTCGGACTCCTCCCCTTCAGCTGAGCAGTTTTATACGGGCAGGCATTACCACTGCGGCTGCGCCTCTGGGAACAGATGGTATTTCTCGGTCTTTAAGAGAGCTGCTTGCAAAAGCTCACTCCCTTGAAAATGAAGGCATCTCAACGTTTATCTATAGTGGTGCTTACGGTATGCCCTCTGTTACCATTACTGAGAATATCGTGTCTGATATTGTACTTATTGACAAAGTGATTGGCGTCAAAGTCGCTCTTTCGGATCATCGATCCTCTCATCCTACTGTGGAAGAGCTTAGACGGCTTATCTCCGATGCTCGTATTGGCGGTATGCTAGCTGGAAAAGCGGGCATCGTAGAGGCCCATATGGGGTCAGAAGACTGGGGGCTGGATATTATTGAGGAGGCTCTTTCAGGAACTCAAATCCCCAAAAGCCAGATTCTTCCCACCCATGTCAACAGAAATGAAAAGCTCTATGCTCAAACCCTGAACTATTGCAGCAACGGCGGCGTGGCCGATCTTACAACAAGTATGGGAAGTGGGGGGCATACTGTAAAGCCGAGTGAGGGGATAGGCCGCGCAGTAGCCCATCAAGTGTCTCTCTCTCGCCTTACTATGAGTACTGACGGAAATGGAAGCATGCCTGAATTCAACGCTGAAGGGGAACTCGTGAAAATGGGAATTGGGGAGCCCTTATCTCTGTTCGCTGAATTTAGAGACACTGTTCTTGAAGAGCGTATTCCCATGGAAGAGGCTCTATCGTTGGTAACGAAAAATGTAGCAGCACGCCTTAAACTTACTAAAAAAGGAAGACTTGTTCCTGGAGCTGATGGCGATGTGCTCATTATTTCTCCAGATACCTTGACCTTAGAGTATGTTATCGGAAAAGGCGTCCTTATGATGAAGGAAAGGTCTGTCATTAAAAAAGGAATTTTTGAAGAGGTATAATAAATAAAAAAGAAGAAGCCACGGAGGGTCTTTAGAGAAAAATAGCCCCGTGGCTTTTTCAATTTCAAATTCATTGAAAACCATTTAGCATATTGTGCCAAATTCAAGTCAACCATGGTTTGAATTTATGAATTCTATTGACAATTTAGAAAGCAGCCCTATAATTCTTTATGTTATAACTCAATATTATAATAGATATAATTTTTTAGGAGGAAGCTGCGCTGGTTATTGACACACATTTACATTCTGAAGAGTTTTCTTCCGATAGTTTTTTACCCATAGGAGAAGCAATTCAAAAGGGAAAGAGCATGGGGCTTGATGGAATTTGCGTTACAGACCACGAAAGTATGGGGATGCGCTCCTTTGCTCGCGAGCTTTCTGTAAAATATGATTTTCTTGTACTCGTAGGTCTTGAGCTCTTAACCTATGAAGGTGACCTTCTTGTTTTTGGACTTGAATCAGTCCCAGAGAAAAAAATGCATGCATCTGACGCTCTCGAACTCGTGAACCGGCAGGGCGGTGTAGCTGTAAGTGCCCATCCTTTTCGTGATAACGGGCGAGGCATGGGGAATTTTATCCGCTCTCTTCCTGGTCTCAGTGGCATAGAAGCTTTCAACGGGAGTACTCGTCTTACCCATAATTTTAAAGCTCATGCCCTTGCAAATGAACTTGAGCTCCCTCGTCTTGGCGGAAGCGATGCCCATTTTGTCGAGCGAGTGGGACTATATGCAACGGCTTTTCCTGGAATTATACAAAACGAAAATGATTTTATAGGGGCTATTCGTACGGGGAATGTTTACCCTGTTGTTTATGATGTGAATCGGTTCGTCAAAGTTTAAAAGAAATAGGCAATCCAAATAACAGCGGTCATTATGGCTGCACTTACCGGGGCTACAAAAAGATTATCCAGTTCAAATCTAAAAATTCCCTCAGTGAAAAGCGTAGCGAGCCCTCCCCAAAGGAGTATAAGCCACGGAATCTGGGCTTCTGGCACCATGAGGCCATAAATAAAACTACCAAGTAAAGCTCCAGCAAGACACGCCAGGCTTCCCTCAAGGGTCTTTCCCTCAAACCATTTCAGTTTTCCCCAGCGCTTTCCCACCAAAACAGCCCAGGCATCTCCTATAGTAGCCATGACTATAGCCTGCACTGATGCGGGGTCTGGGAAAAGGGAAGCGACAAAAGCGCCGAGGAGATAACATGTTGTCCCTGATATGGATTTTTTTCTTCTTTCATAACTGGCAGGAGCAATAGTTTTAAACAACCGCCCTAAAATAGGAACGTAACTGACGGTCTTTTCGCTGATAAATGCTATGGCAGTGGCGACCATAAGGGATTTGTTTAGGGCTCCTGGCCCCCATAAGGGGTAGATGATACACGGGAATATTAAGCCGCAGTACCTGAACATTTTTCTACGGGCAAGAGGATTGCGGAAAGCCTTTATAAATGAAGGTATTTCTTTTGCCAAGGTGAAACGCCAGTTTATGACGAACCAAATGCCCACAGGAATAAGGGAAAGAACGCCCCAAAGGTGGGTTTCAGCGTGAACAAACCCAAGGAACATGCCGAAAAGCCAACCTATGTAGGCGCAAAGAAAAGGAGCGCTATAAAGGGTCAGCCACAAAGTGATGGCAGCGAAAAGGCCTGCTGCCATCTCTAAAGGAAGCAACACAAAGGAAACGCCCCCTAACAAAATTGCTGATCCTATCATTTTTTCTCTTCCTCTTCAGTGTCAGTAAGAGTTCCCGGTTTTATCGCAACGGATATTCTTGCAGCGTGACGAAACGAAATCCTTTTTTTTGGAGTATAGGGATAACCTTGATCAATCCTTCCGCCGTGTCGCTTTCTGGTTGGTTCATATGACATAGTATGATGTCTCCTGCCTTTGCCTGGAGGAGTTTTTTCATAATTGCATCTTCTGATAAGGTCGCTCCTTCATCACCAGCAATGGAGTATCCAACAACGTTGTATCCGAGATCTTCAATAAGTGCAAGAGCTACTTCGTCATAATAATTTGTACCGGAACGAAAGAAGCGAGGTTGCCGATTCGTCACCTTCTCTATTATTACCGTTGCGTCAGAAACTTCTCTCATAACTTCTTCTACGCTGCCTGTTCCCGGTATGCCGTAAGCGGATCGGCCGGAAACAGAGCAGGGGCAGTGGTTCATACCGTGATTTTCTATTTCGAAAAGCGGAGATGATGCCAGTTCTTTGGCAATTTCTTCGTTGGCGTTTATCCACCGCCCTGTAATAAAAAGAGTTGCTGGAATATGATGTTTGCGAAGCCAGTTTATAAGCTTTTTATCAAAGCCGTTTCCCCTTTTTCCTCCGCAGGCATCAAGGGTAAGGGCAATAACAGGCTCTTGGGTATTAAGACGGGTTCTGACCCCTGGAATGTCCTCTCCCCATAATTGGGGAGTGGCTGGGGAAGGAGCGAATGCGTGGCCAATTCCCCCCGCGAAACACCAGCTCCAGATACATGTCAATGTAAAGAGGAATGAAAAGATTTGTCTTATCATAATTATGCCAAAGCGATCTCCTTTTCAAGATAGACATTTTGTACATTTTGAATGATATGAATGCCTTCTCTGAAGGGGCGTTGAAAAGCCTTTCTACCAAGAATGAGCCCCATGCCTCCTCCTCTTTTGTTGATGACCGCTGTCTTTACCGCTTCTTTCAAATCGTCAGTGCCCATAGAAGCTCCGCCGGAACTGATAAGTCCAACGCGCCCCATGTAACAATTGGCGACCTGATAGCGAAGGAGGTCGATGGGATGTTCGGGGACAAGCTTTTCATATACTTCAGAGGATGTTTTTCCAAAATGCAGATCACGGAATCCTCCATTAACGACAGGAAGCTTCTGTTTTACAATATCCGCTTCGATGGTCGCACCTAAGTAGTTTGCCTGCCCTGTGAGGTCGGCGGCGAGATGATAGTCTTTTTCTTTCGTTTTAAAAGCCTTGTTTCGAAGATAGCACCAAAGAATGGTTGCCATACCCATTTCATGGGCCATATGAAAAGCCATAGAAACTTCCTGGATTTGCCGCCGTGACTCAGGGCTTCCAAAGTAGATAGTAGCTCCTACAGCTAAAGCTCCCATATCCTGAGCCTGTTTAACAGAAGCAAAAAGAACCTGATCGTATGTGTTGGGATAAGAGAGAAGTTCATTATGGTTAATTTTAAGAATAAAAGGAATGCGATGGGCATATTTTCTTGCCATAGAGCCAAGAACGCCAAGGGTACTCGCCACAGCGCTGCACTCAGCTTCAATAGCGAGCTTCACTATGTGTTCAGGGTCAAAATAAATAGGGTTGAGAGCAAAGCTTGCTCCCGCAGAGTGTTCCACTCCCTGATCCACAGGAAGAATGGAAAGATATCCTGTTCCTCCTAGCCGGCCTGTGTTAAAAAGCGTTTGTAACGAGCGTAATACAGGAATCGGACGGTCTGTTTCTGCGGAAAGGCGATCAACGAAATTAGCTGCCGGGGGGATAAGCATTTCCGATGGGATTCCCCAGCACGTGTAGTTGAGAAGAGAGTCCCCATCGTCTCCAAGAATCTCTTTTATTTCTTCAAGATACTGCGACATGGTCTATCCCTTCTTTCTTGGTTGATAGATATATCACAACTATCGTACCATACGTTATACTCAGAATGTAAAATTTGAAAGGGGTGAAGTTGCTTCATGAAAAACATCGGATTTATTGGTCTTGGAGTTATGGGGGCCAGTATGGCTGGTCATTTGCTCAAGGCAGGTTATTCCCTCCATGTTTACAATAGAACCCGGGTAAAAGCGGAAAAACTGATTGAACAGGGAGCCTCTTGGGAAGAAGACGTGCCATCTTTAGCCTCTAAGTGTGACAGTATTATTACTATGGTCGGTTTCCCCCGTGATGTCGAAGAGATCTATCTGGGACAGAGAGGTCTTATTGAAAATGCGCGGACGGGAACCTATCTGATAGATATGACAACTTCCAGTCCGGAGCTGGCAGCGCGAATCTATGTTGCCTCTAAAAAGAGAGGGCTTAAGGCATTGGATGCTCCTGTTTCAGGAGGGGATAAGGGCGCAAGGGAAGGGACCCTTTCTGTTATGGTGGGAGGTGACCCTGAAGATTTCGATGAAGTTCGACCTCTTTTTGAAGTGATGGGCAAGAACATTGTCTATCAAGGGGAGGCCGGAAGCGGACAACATACAAAAATGGCCAATCAGATTGCTATAGCTTCAAATATGATAGGAGTCTGTGAAGCTATTTCTTACGCCATTAAGGCGGGGCTCGACCCCGATAAAGTATTGGCTAGCATTGCTCAGGGGGCTGCAGGAAGCTGGTCTCTTTCAAATCTTGCTCCAAGGATGATCGCAGGAAATTTCGATCCTGGTTTTTATGTGAAACATTTTATTAAAGATATGAAAATAGCCCTTGAATCTGCAGATAGGATGGGGTTGGATACCCCCGGCTTGGAAATGGCTCTTTCCATGTATAAAAAATTAGCCCTTCATGGGCATGATAACGAAGGAACTCAGGCCTTATTCAGACTTTACAGTGCTCAAAAGGATTAAAAGATGAGGGGCAGTTTTCAAAGACTGCCCCCTATATTTATATATTTTAATGTTAGGGCATTTCCCGTATTTTATTAAGTTGGTTTACTCGCTCTATAGCCCGATCCATTAAGGCCATATGATTGACGATCACTCGCTCATGACGGGCAGTGAGGGTTACTCCGATGGCATCGGAGGCTGTAATCTCAAAGAAGAGACGGTTCCCTTCTATGGATGTTAGAGTAGCCTTGAATTCAACGGTAACACCTAACATAGACGTTGCTTCGTGAATTACTTCAATAGATTTACCAACGGTGATGTATCCTTCCGGCAGAAAATGATCCACTGCCTTGATACATGCTCCAACAATGGCCTGAACACAGGCCGGAGTAGAAAGAAGCTGGTTGAGATGGATGTTCATATTACCAACAGTATCATCAATTTCGACAGTTTTCTTGATTGTGGCGGTAAGACCGGGTTGAAGAATATCTTTCACATTGAACATTGTCAGCCCCCCTTTAATCACTAATGTTATATTATTTTAACACTTGAGGACTATATAGACAAAGGGAGTGATAACGTGGCAATAGTTCTTGCCGTATGTATAAGCTCCAAGAGAAGTAGTCCGAAAAGGACTGTGGAAAAAGCTTTTTTTGCTTCTGGCGGAATAGAAGGTGATTCACATTTTGGGTTCAATGAAAGAGAAGTCAGCCTCCTTCGCCGCGAAGACGTAGAAAAAACAGAGCAACAGGCAAATATCCTTTTCCCCCCGGGATCCCTCGCAGAAAATTTGCTTGTAAAAGGTCTTCCGGAAGACCTTTCCCCTGGTACTATTCTCGCCATCGGGCCTACTGTGAAACTTGAAGTTATAGAAAAAGGGAAAAAACCAGGAGAACCCCATACCTATGACTATAAGGGCTGGTGTTTGCTTCCCATATGGGGTTATTTTCTCAGAGTTGTGCAGGGGGGAGAAGTTGTCCCTGGGGATCGTGTTTCTTTTTTAGAGACGAATTAGCAGGGAACAAAACCGGCTTGAAATATCCGCCATCTACCCTCTCGTGGGGGGAAAAATTGGTCTTTAGCTTTTTAAAGACCCTTCGATCTCGTTTATTTTTTCTTCAAATCCATAGATGGTGGGGTCAATATCATCTACTGTCTGATTGAGCATTTGCATACTTTTAAAATAATATCCCTCAGGCAAATGATTAGCATACCGTTTGATTTTAAGAAGAGATTGCAGATAGTTTCGTTCATACGGGGCGATCAGCTGAGCGGCAAAGAGGGCTTCCGGCCGTTCTTCAGCAAAAAAGAGACGAGCCATTTCAAGATTTTCATCCGCGCTCATTTCTTCATACCATATATCGGCCAGCAAGGTCCGGAATCGTTTTCGCTGTTGAGGTCTCACCATACGGCGCATGGCCCTGTCGATACGATTGAGGCCTTGCCTTAACTCGGTTCTTAGAATGAAGGGGTCGATTTCTGGCAGAGAAAACCTGCTGATATAGTCAGCTTCCTCATTAATGTGAACTTCCCTCCGCAAGAGAGCTCCCCATGCTGGTCTTAGGGAAACAGTTGCAGCTTCAGGAGGGATGGAAAGCAGTTTCTTGAATTCATCTCCAGTGTCGTAACCTCTATGTTCACAAGGAGACTTGGATAGCCACGTAACGTAGCCTGTATCAAAAAGGCCCTTTCTTCCAGCCCTTCCTGCCATTTGAAGAAATTCATTCTTGCTAATAGGGGCATTATCGTGGAACTGCACCAGTTGGGCAAAAATAACAGATTCTGCTGGCAGGTTGACGCCTAAGGCCAGGGCATTTGTCCCAACAACTACATCAAGGATTCGTTCCCGGAAAGCTGATTCCACTAAGAGCTTTTCTTTTGGCAGCATGCTTCCATGATAGATGCCTATGCCGCAGAGAAGGGGCATTTGCACTTTAGGAACATCTAGGATCGTTGCAAGTTCATAAAGGCGGCTGCGCTGTTCTCTGGGCAGCCGGCGTCGGGTTCTGGCGATGGTATAGGCCAAATCCATAGTCCCCCGCTGAGAGAAGACAAATACAAGGGCGTCGTGAACAGAAAAAAGTTGAGCGGGTTTTTTGGGAACATACACCAGATCAGTGACCCGTTCCTGGCTTTCATAGACTGTAAAAGACCGCTCAGTGATGGTTTCGAGATAACGCCCAATGACTCCAGGCTGACTAAAGGTAGCGGACATGACAAGAATTGATGTTGTTGGGGCTGTTCCTCTTATGCCGTCAATATAGGTTCGCGCACGGTCAGGGTCTTCAAAAATATAATGAAATTCATCTATAATCAGTTTTTGATGGGGTTCTTTTGTATATTTGAGCGTATAGATCTCCTGGGTACAGCAAATAATGGGTGCCTCTTCGTTTCTTTTAAAATCCCCCGTTTCTATTCCTACGTCAAAACCCATGCGCCTCAGGTCCATGTAGCGCTCGTTGCTCAGAGCCTTTATGGGAGCTGTAAATATAATGCGAGAAATGCCCTCCGGCATCTGGGCTTTGCCTTCCGTTGTGAGCAAGCCAGCCCAAAGATAGGCAACAAGAGTTTTCCCTGCTCCCGTAGGCGCAGAGAGAACGGCATTCTTTTCATAAATTTTTTTATACGCTTTCAGTTGCCAATTATAAAAGGAGCGCTCCATCCTTTACCTCTTTTTAAAAAATATATGTTCCGTACTTATTATATATGAGCTGCCTTCCTTTAAGGAAGGCAGCTCATATAGGGCCTTTATCTTTGGGCTTTATCCCATCGACGGGCAAATCCCTGGGTAATTCTGTCAATGGCTATGGCCATAATAACAATACTGATGCCAGCTTCAAATCCTCGGCCAACGTCGATGCGGTTGATGGAAAGCAGAACTTCCTGACCAAGGCCCCTTGCTCCGATCATTGAAGCAACGACCACCATAGAAAGGGCCATCATAGTTGTCTGGTTTACACCGGCCATAATGGTAGGCATAGCTAAAGGCACCCGGACTTCTTTTAAAAGCTGCCACTTTGTCGCTCCATAAGCTATAGCAGCTTCTTGGGCAGGTTGAGGCACCTGCTTCAGCCCCAGATTCGTCAAGCGAATCACTGGAGGCAGAGAGTAAATAAGCGTGGCAAGAACAGCCGGAACCTTACCAAGACCAAAGAACATCATGGCCGGAATAAGATACACAAAGCTTGGCATTGTCTGCATAGCGTCCAGGATTGGCTTTACAATTGGTTCCACTCCCTTTGCTTCTGCCATGAGAATCCCAACTGGAATACCAATAAGAAGAGAGAGGAATACAGAGGCTATGACGATTGCAAGAGTTCCCATAGCCAGCTTCCAGAGACCAAAGCTTCCAATAAGAATTAGACTCAGAGGCAGTATAATCGTTGTACTAAGGCATCGTGTTGCCTTCCACGCGAGAAAAGCAACAAAGATAATGTAAAACCACCACGGAATAATATGCAACAGGTTTTCTGTTTTTAATAGCATAGCAAGGATTCCGTTAGAAATGCTGTCGAAAGTGGGAGCCATCGCCTGAAGAAGCCAGTTCACCCCATTATTTACGTGACTTGCTATATGAAATTCAAGATTCTCTGGAAATATGATCCATCACTCCTTCGCCAGGTATTTCATCCATGCTTTCCCCGTTAACAAATGCGCCTTCATCAGCCATCTGGATCTGACGCCGTTTATCCTGAACAAAACGGGCCACATACTCGTCAGCTGGGTTGGCAAGGATTTGAGCGGGAGCTCCCATTTGGACGATGGTTCCGTTTTTCATGACGGCCATTCGGTCTCCCATGCGCATGGCTTCATCAAGGTCGTGGGTAACAAAGAAAATTGTCTTCTTCAATTCTTTTTGCAGGCGGATCAATTCATCCTGCATTTCACGACGGATCAGAGGGTCAAGGCCACTGAACGGCTCATCCATGAGAAGGATAGGCGTATCCATCACAAGAGCCCTGGCTATGCCTACCCGTTGCCTCATCCCACCGCTGAGGGAGCTGGGATAATAGTTCTCCCACCCTTTAAGGCCAACTCTCTCGAGAGCGACGTTTGATCGTTCTCGCCGTTCTTTTTCTGATATCCCTTGAAGTTTAAGTCCGAACTCCACGTTATCTATAATGGTTTTATGGGGCAACAGACCGTAATGCTGAAAAACCATGGCTATCTGTTTGCGTCGAAACTCTGTCAGATCTTTTTTAGGGAGAGAGCTTACTTCTTGCCCATTGACCCATATTTCTCCAGATGTAGGTTCAATAAGGCGAATAACGCATCGAATCAGTGTAGACTTTCCGCTTCCCGAAAGTCCCATAATAACGAAAACCTCGCCTTGACGGGCTGCAAGAGAAACGCCCCTTACTGCTACAACAGCATCTTCAGATTTATCGAGCTCTGTAATGAGATCACCATTTTCAACGTCTATGTCAATATCCTTTTTTGTATAGACCTTCCACAGGTCTTTTATTTCTAATGCTTTTGAGGCTTTCGTTGTATGGATCAATCTTTTATCACTTCCTTCTCTAGGGCCTTCTCAATCTTTGCGATAACGGATTCATCCTCTATCCAACCCTTCCATTCCTCAGAATAGTTTTTAAGAAACCATACTGCCGCTTGTTCTGCATCGACCACTCTTGTTTTCATGTAGGCAAGGGTTTTGTTATTTTGCTCGAGAGTGGTGGTATATTTTTTGAAGACCTCTGTGATTTCAGGGTTTTCGCGAGCAAACTTTGTGTTGGCGATGATGAGAACTTTCACAGAAGGAAAATCACAGCCGCGGGTTGTTTCCCAAATATCTTTTTTGTAAGGCGGTTCCTCAAGTTTGACCATATTGTACATACCCATAACTTCTGTCGGTTCCCAATAATAGGCTAGAACAGGTTTGCCTCTTTCGTAGGCGGAAGCTATGGCGGTAGCTAAGGACGTTTGGGAGCCCGGATCGAAAGCTGTGTAATTTTTATCCAGCCTGTACGCTATTACTTTTTCTGTATTAATAGAGCTGACTTTCCATCCGGCGGGACCGTTGTAAAGACGACCTTTATTAGGTTCCTCCGGGTCTTTGAAAAGCTCCCAATACTTAGGAAGATCGTAAACGCTTTTAAGATCAGGGGCAGTAGCCTCAATGCCTCTTTCAGCATCTCCTTCTACCATATAGCGGGGAACATACCATCCTTGAGGGGCATCAGGAAAATTCATGCCGAGGCTCGTAACGTTTCCCTTTTTCTGGGCTTCTTCCCACCATTCATGTACATTATCGGCCCATAACTCCATAGAAATATCGGCATCGCCCCGTTCTATTCCCATAAGGCCGGGAAGAGATTCAGCAAACATATAATCTACATTTTTCCCGTACCCGTGGACAATAATGTAGCCCGCGATTCGATTGTGTACCTGTACACTATCCCAGCTGAAATCAATAAAGGTTATAGGCCGGGCAGCTTCTGCCGCTATCGCACCTAAAAACATAGTAGACAGTGCACAAAGGGTAATTATGATTTGTTTTTTCAAGAGATGAGTTTTCATTTAAACTCCTGCCTCCTTTAGAAATGTAAAAAATTAAACATCAGAACAAATTCTGACAGTGGTGCCTTAGACGCACAAAAAGCAAAAGGAAAGGGAGTTTCTCAAGGCTCCCATTGGTGAGAAACGTCTTCTAACTTTTGAACTCTTTCTTTAAGGAGTCTAATTTCTTCCTGAAGTTGCGGTAAGGATATTGACGAGACTCGAGATTTTTCTCGAGCAGCAGCGATTTCTTCCCGAACGATGGGATTTCGATAAAGGGTAGAGCGGGCTATGCCCAATTTTCGCGCAACTGCTTTAAAATCAATATGCTGTTGTGACATTAACAGCTCTTCAAGGGCTGTGTGAACAGCTTCTATAAGCTCTTTTCTCTCTTTTTTTGTAGTTTGTTTATCGCTCAGACCTAGCACCTTCCTCCTTTTATAGTGTATTCGATGCGTCAAAAGTGCTACAAAAGTAGCGGGGAAATAATAACACGGTATGGAAATGACGTCAAGACAAATTGCTCGAATTTACAAAAATGAAGTTCATTTTTAACGATTTTTGTCCCTTTCTTTCACTGAGAATTCATTATATGATCAAAAAATATCACAAATATCCAATAAAAAGTTAGGGAGGAAGATAACAATGGAATGTAAATGGAAGATTACGGCTACGGAAGAGTCTCCTCACCCACATGAAGAATGGGTGTTGATCTATTCTATTATTCCTTCTGAAGAAGAAAAAAAGGGAGGGGACAAGCCCCGTATTGTTTGGCAGCAGATAGGTGATGAACTGACAGATCTTGCTGTAGAATATGATTTGCCTTTTGAAGTGGTAACCGAGTATCTTAAAAAAACGGAAAAGCATGTTAATAGATATGTTTCTCTCTTCATAATGGAAAATTAAATATAAAGGAGTCTGGCGCCGGTGAAGGGTTCTATGGAAAAAATATTAACAGATCTTTTGCGGGATGCAGGGGAAATTATTATGGAACAGCGTGATACTCAAATTGCCTCTCGCAGGTCAATGTCGGATTATACGACGGTTACTGATGTGAGAGTAGAGGCCTTCATTACTCAACATCTTCAGAAATATTTTCCTGAGAGTGTCATTATTGGGGAGGAGTTTTCGTCATCACGCAATTCCCTCCAGTTGAAAGGGAGTGCTTTTGTTCTTGATCCTATTGACGGAACAGTGAACTTTTTCCATGGATATCCTGCTTTTGCCATTTCTCTTGCCTATGTGGAGAACTATTCCATACGACAGGCATATATTTATGATCCAGCGAATGGCGAATTCTTTTTTGCCGCTAAAAATGAAGGGGCCTTTTTGAATGACTCTTTCATTTCGGTTTCACAAGCGAGAACCCTTTCAGAAAGTCTTATAGGTTTTGGAACAGCTTACAACAAAGAGCTCGGTAAAAAAGAAATAGAGATCGTTACAAAAATATATGAACGTTGTCATGATGTCAGACGGCGGGGGGCAGCTTCCCTGGATGTCGCTTATGTTGCCTGCGGCCGTCTTGACGGATATCTTGAAATGGAATTGAAGCCCTGGGACTTTTATGCGGGCCTTCTTATTTTGGAAGAGGCAGGAGGAAAGGCCTGCAACTGGAAAGGTTTACCTATTCAGGACCTTGTTAATCAGAACCTTCTTTGTACTAATAATCTAATACATCAGGAGTTGTTCAATCTTGTAAGGGAATTATAAATGAAAGTAATTTTTGACATGTCTTTTTGGGCAAAAAAACTAGCATTCCTTAAGTAGAGTGTGTTACAGTTAGTGGGAACATTTCACTAAAGGTTTTCTTTTCAAGTTTATATATTTTTTCTTCCGGGGGGATCTGTGCGGTGCCACTTTCAAATGCACTTCAGGTTTTGGGGGGCGTAGGGCTCTTTTTGTTTGGCATCAAACTAATGAGCGATGCCCTGCAGGACTTAGCAGGCGATAGAATGCGACAATTGGTGGGATCCCTTACGAGCACACCTGTTCGTGGGGTCCTTATAGGTACGTTAGTGACAGTTCTTATCCAAAGCAGTAGCGGAACGACTATTATGACCGTTAGTTTTGTGCATGCTGGCCTTATGACCTTAAAACAAGCAGTGGGAGTGATCATGGGGGCTAATATCGGCACCACTGTGATTGCCCAGGTTATAGCTTTTAAGATAAAGAATTTTGCCCTCCCAGTCATTGGTATAGGAATGCTTTTTGCTGTTTTCGGGAAATCTAAGCGGCAAAAATATATAGGCAATGGATTGGTTGGGTTCGGCCTTCTTTTTCTAGGTATGCAAACAATGGAAGGGGCTATGGATTTCCTTCAGGGACGGAAAGACCTTTTTATGATGTTCAGCCGAAGCCCTCTTCTTGGTGTTCTTGTAGGAACCCTTGTGACAATGGTTGTTCAGGCGAGTTCAGCGACAATAGGTCTTACTATTGCCATGGCCAGTCAGGGACTTTTATCCCTGGATGCGGCTGTCCCCATACTCCTTGGTGATAACATTGGTACAACGATTACGGCAGTCATTGCTTCTTTAGGATCAAACAGGTCTGCCAAACAAGCGGCGGCGGCACACGTTATGTTCAATGTTATCGGTGTGGTCATATTTATGACCATACTACCAATTTTTAAGACGGTCATCTCTATGACGTCATCGGATATCGCGAGACAGCTTGCCAATGCCCACACCCTCTTCAACGTAACGAACACCCTCATTTTCCTTCCCTTTACATCAGTCTTTGTCAAATTGATTCAAGCTATTGTCCCAGGAAAAAGCAGCGCTATCAATGTTGGCCCCCAGTTTCTTGACCCTAAGCTCGTTACAGCTTCCCCAGCGGCAGCAATAGACGCGATAAAAAAAGAAATTTCCCACATGGGTGCCATCGCTCTCTCCATGTTGCAGGATGTTAAAAACGCTTTTGTCAATGACGACCCGAAGATGATCGATCAGGTGAATGAATCAGAAAAGATCTTGAATGAGCTGACCCATGCCATTGCGAAGTATTCGGCTGAAATATGGCAGGAAAGCATTTCAAGTGAATTGTCAGTTGTCCTTTCCGCTTACGTTAATGGCATTAGCGATATAGAACGGGTTGGAGACCACTGCCAAAACCTTATAGAGCTCTATGACTATAAAGTTGAACATAGATTAACCTTTTCCCCTGTCGCTATGCAGGAGTTCCAAGACATGTTCAATACTGTATTCAGGTCTGTTACATTAAGCCTGGAGTCGGTAGCAGAAGAGGACGTGAGTAAAGCTCATGAGGTCATAGATGTTTTGGAAGTAGAAGTTGACCGTAAGGAAAAGACCCTTCGAAAGAGTCATATTCGCCGATTGAACAGGGGGGAATGCAACCCCTCCGCGGGAGTTATTTTTATTGATATTCTCAGCAACCTCGAGCGAATTGGGGACCACGCCCATAATTTATCCTTCATTGCCCTGGATATAGCAAAAACCCATCGCTAGAACTCTTTTTTGGGGCTTCCTAGGGAGCCCCAAATTTTCTTTCCCTTCCATTCTAACGGGATGCTGTTATTATGGTACGGGGACGGCTGCAGCCCCGGGGATGCAAATTCGGGGGTATTCCCGGGGAGTCTCCTTTTTCATTCTTGGGTTCCGATATGAACTTCTCCAGAAAGCAGGGTTTCTGTAGAACCATCGCTGTGCTGAACGATAAGCCGCCCGATGTTATCGATATCAATAGCCTTGGCAGAGAGGCGTCCCTTTGTTGTTTCGTATGTGATATGTTGTCCAATAAGATTTGAGAGTGCTCGACAGATGCGAAGATACTCTGGGTGTTCCTTTCCTTCCAAAAATTCCTTATAAAGGGGCTCAAAAGAGTTGAGAACGGCAGCCATCAGTTTTTTTCTGTTCCATGTTTCACCTTTCTCAATACGAACAGATGTTGCTACGGACGCTACATCGTCAGGAAAATGAGGAGTATTTACGTTAATGCCGATGCCAATGACAATATGATTGATGTGATCCAATTCGCAGCTCATTTCTGTTAAGATGCCGCAGACCTTTTTCTCTGAAAGAAGCACGTCGTTTGGCCATTTGATCTGAGGAGATAGACCGAGGCTTTCCAGTGCTTTTGCCACAGCGGCTGCTCCAATCTGGGTAATTGATGCCGCAAGGGCTGGTGAAACTTTCGGGCGGAGAATAAGGGACATCTGAATGGCCCATTCCGGTGAAGAGAACCATGAACGTCCTGAGCGGCCTCGCCCTGCCGTCTGATGTTCAGCTACAATAACCGTTCCTTCAGCGGTCCCTTCCCGTGCGTATTTCCTGGCTTCAATATTTGTGGATGGCACCTCTCTGAAATGAATAATAGGGTGGCCTAGAACTTCTGTCGTCAGAAGAGGTTCAACTTCATATTCATTCAGGAGGTCAGGAACATCTATAAGGCGATACCCTTTTCGAGCTGAAGAATCGATAGTGTATCCTTCCTCTCGAAGCTGGTTGATATGTTTCCACACGGCTGTTCGGCTTACTCCCAGCTGTTCACAGAGATCCTGACCTGAAACGTAGGTTCCCTGAGTCTGTTTCAATATATTGATGATGTGTTTTTTCAAAAGGATCTCTCCCTCAATATTTATAATAGTTTTTTAGCGGAATATCGAATGCCAATAGCTCCTAATGGAGCTGTAACAAGTATAGATAATACAGCTATAGCTAAAATAACATCTCCTGACTCGACCCCTAATGATAGAGGTATTGCCCCCATGGCTGCTTGTACAGTAGCTTTTGGAGAATAGGAAATGATACAAAAGAGTCGTTCTTTCCAATTGAAATTCGTTCCTACAAGAGAAAAAAGAACGCCGATACTTCTACCAATCAATCCAGTTCCAATTATAGCAATACCTACTCCCCCTGCTTTAAATGCCAATGTTACGTCTACTTGGGCGCCAACAAGAACAAAAAGCAAGATTTCGGCGAAAATCCATATTTTGTTAAGTTTTTGGGCTAAGCGTTCTCCAATTTTATTAAATCAAGCATGGAAGGAACAACCACGGCGGGAGATACTGCAGAAAGAATAAAACCAAGTATTCCGCCTTGAATTAAGGAAAAACCTAATAATTTTACTGATATAAATGCTATGGTTGCTCCTTCGAACAAACCAGGCAGACAACTCATCTTTAAAGCTATGATCCCATTTTGTTTCAAGTCGTCTCTATTTATTCCCAATCCTGCACGTAACAAAATAATAATGAGGGCGATTCTTCTTAAATCGCTTGAAGCATTTAAAAGCTCAGGTTGAAGCCAGTCCAGACCATACGGGCCTATAGCTATTCCTAAAAGCAAGGTGCCCAATAAACCAGGCATTTTCAAAGTTTCAAAAATTTTATTTGTTGGCAGGGCAAATAGTAAAATAATAGCAAGACTAAAAGCCATAATAAAACACCCTTTCACATGGAATACAAAAATGACTCCTACAAGCATTAATACTTGTAGGAGTCATCAGCTTTCGCATTTATAGTATTTATGGTGAACCCCATCACCCGCTATTTATTTTGAGAATAGATTATCACGAACAAACATTTTATAACACTTTAGCCGTAAATGCCAGAAATATACTCCGCGGTTCGGCTATCGCAAGGATTTTCAAAAAGATCTTTTGTGGGGCCTGCTTCAATAATTTCTCCGTCAAGTATGAAAAACGTCCGATGTGAAATACGACGTGCCTGAAAAAGATTATGGGTAACGATGATAATAGAATATTGCTGACATAGAGCACGAAGCATCATCTCTATATTTTGCGTGTTCTTAACGTCAAGGGAAGAACATGGTTCATCCAAAAGCAGTATTTCCGGTTCTACAGCGAGAGCTCGTGCAATACAGAGTCTCTGTTGCTGTCCCCCTGAAAGGAGAGTTGCGTTCATCGACAAACTATCTTTGACTTCTTCAAAAAGCCCTACATCCTCAAGTTTGTTACGAATTATGACGTCAAGGTTTTTACTCTTTTTTTTCGAGCCGTATCCATAATAACGTAAAGGATACGCCATATTGTCGTAAATAGAGAAAGGAAAGGGCGTAGGTGATTGAAAGACCATGCCGATACGACGGCGCACTTCTTCAGGACTTAGCGTAAAAGTATCCTCTCCATCAAGACGAATCTGCCCGCTCAGAGTCACCCCTCGTTCATCCTCTACAAGACGATTGAGGCTTTTAAGAAATGTGGATTTTCCACATCCTGAAGGGCCGATAATGGCTGTAATTTGATGAGGATAGATATTTGCGTTGATGTTTTTAAGAATCTTTTTATTGTTGAAAGCGACAGCAAGCTGATGAATTTCAAGAATAGAGGACATTTTACCTCTCCTTTCTACACATATTTATAACAAGGGGCACTACGTTGAGAATAAGTAGAAGAACAATAAGCACGAGAGCGGTTCCATATGCTTTGGAAATCGAAATCCCCTGTCCTACAAGAATATAAAGATGGTTGGACAGAGCCATTGCTGGAGAAAAAACGGAACGCGGGGATGGTGCGAAGAGAACGGCTCCTGTAAAGAGAATAGGGGCTGTTGCACCCATGGCAAAACTTCCTCCGAGAGCTATGGTTTTGGCAATGTCGTCCATACACCCCGGAAGAATCAGATGAAAAAGTGTCCACGTTTTTGTAATGCCCAAACTGATTGAAGCCTGCGTAATATTATTAGGAAATTCCAAAAGAGTTTTTTCAACTCGAACCTCAATAAAGGGAAAGATCATAATTCCAAGAATAAGCCCTCCAGACAAGAGAGACACGCCAAAACCAAGTGTAACGACAAAGAACGTATAGCCAAATAGCCCCAGGATAATCGAGGGTATTCCCGCCATTGAATGGATTAAAAAATGGCAAAGAGATACAATCCATGTTGTTTTAGCATAAAAGGCGAGAAAAATTGCTGTAGGAAGAGCCAAAAAGGAGCCGAATGCGCAAGCAATTGTAGTAAACCAGAAACTTCCCACAATAGCTGGCCAGATTCCTCCTTCTACACCTAAAGGAAAACCCTGTGGCGTGTTTGTAAGGAAAGAAAGAGAAAGTTCCCTTCCTCCTTGAATAAAAATATATCCAAAAAGAACGCACAAAGATGCTATAACAAAAAATGCACTTGAAAAAAGCCATAGTCGAAGGGGAAATAGAGAAGCCTTCCCTTTATCGTTTACCATTTTATCCCCTCATCAATGTGCTTGCGAATAAAAAAGAAAAAGGAATTAAAGGTAAAGAGCACAAGCATAAGAATTAATCCAGCTGCGAAAAGCGCTTGATAGTGTAAGCTGCCAACGACAGCTCCCCCCATTTCCAGAGCAATGAGAGCGGGGATCGTCTCAGCCTTGCGAAAAAGATGGGGAAATATGGGGCTGTTTCCAATAACCATCATAACTGCCATCGTTTCTCCCATAGCTCTTGAAAGGGAAAGAATCAGCGCAGCAAAAATAGCTTTTTTGGCTGTAGGAATAACTAAATAACGCATCATGTGCCATTTTGAGACACTCAGGGCTCGTGATGCCCGTTCATAATGATGAAGAACTTTAATCATAGATTCATAGCATGTGGAGACGACATAGGGCAAAATCATGATGGCTAAAAGAATTCCACCGGCGAGCACAGACTCTCCGGAAGACCACGAAAAGTGGGTCTCAAAAAATTTTACAATAATCATAAGGCCTGCAAAACCATAGACAACAGACGGGATACCGGCCATGAGATCAATAAGAGGGAGAAGTAACCATTGAATTTTTGGGGGAGCTAAAACCGATAGAATAATAGCCATTCCGACCCCGATAGGAAGAGCAATAGCTGTTGCAAGAAGGGAAACATAAACAGTGGCGAATATCATCGGCAGAAGGCCAAAAGCAGGCGGGTCGGCCATAGGATTCCATCGTGACCCCGTTAAAAAATGAAGAAGTGGCGTCTTCTGAAAAAACATAAAACTTTCTTTTGCAATAAAAAGAAATATAAAGAATAAGAAAGAAACAGCCAGCAACGTAAGGGCCTTGCAAGCCCATACGAAAATCAATTCTTTTTTCACGTTTCCGAAATCCTCCTCGAATAGCTATGAAAAAGGCCGGAGAGGATTCTCCCCGGCCTTGAGCAAACCTTAATCAAAGGTATACCCTACTTTGCAGGTACGAACCCCATCTGTTCCACTATTTTCATGCCCTCAGCAGAAAGCAACTCATCAATAAACGCTTTTTCTATAGGGGACATATTTCCTTTCTTGACGACAAGAAGTGGTCGTGACACATAATATGTTCCATCGAGAATGTTTTCAACGGTAGGCTCCACTCCATCGACTTTGAGAGGGACAATTTCTCCCTTGTGCACATTAACCATGCCAAAAGAAGCATAACCGATGGCATTTTTATTTTCTATAACTTTTGTGACAAGGGCGCCCATCGAGGGAGATTGAATAGCGCTAGGAGTTACATCCACTTTTTTCATAACGCTCTTCTGGAACACTTCGTGAGCCCCGCCGCCAATGTCTCGAATAACGACGACAATTTCTTCTTTTGCCAACGCAGGATCAAGATTATTCCACGTTCTATATTCGCCACTAAAAATCTTAACTAATTCATCCTTGGTGAGGTTGGGTTTTACCTGGCATACTTTGTTGTCAGGATTAACCGAAATGGTCAGAGCGTCTGTTCCAATATGAAACTCGTGGTAATCTCCGATAGCTTTTTTTTCTTCTTCTTTAACGGTACGTGCTGTCATCCCAAAATTACTTGTCCCGTCAAGAACGGCCTTTACTCCTTCTCCGGAACCGCCCCCAGAGACAAAAATTTCAATTTTGGCGTCAGGAAGAGAGGCATCAATTTTATTCCACGTGCCGTATTTTTCCATAAACTGCTGTGCCACTTGTGAAATAACAGGAGCAAGGGTAGATGATCCTTTAAAGAAAATCTGACCGTCTGCAGCGATAGCAAGCTGACTTCCTGCAATAACAAGACTCATAATCATGATAGAAGCGAATAAAAAACGGAAAAACCTATGCAATTATAACTACCTCCTATAAGTTGTATGCCAATAATTTATGTCCGAACATTGTAACCTGTAAAAGAATTTTTGTCTATGTGGTCGTAATAATGTCGAATATAATAAAGTAGAAAAGGCAAATTAACGAAAGGAGTGTTTCTCTATGCGCATTTGCATCGCGGGACTTGGAGGTGTGGGCGGCTACTTTGGAGGCCGCCTTGCAGTTGCCTATGAAACATCAGCTGAACATGAAATCTCTTTCCTTTGCCGGGGAGAACATATGAACCGCATTAGGGAAAAGGGACTTGTAGTTACAACCCCCCGGGAAACATTTGTCGCTCACCCCCGTGTAGTTTCAGATTCGCCAGCAGAAATAGGTTGTGTTGACGTACTCTTTTTCGCAGTCAAGGGATATGACTTGCAGGCCTTTGCCAAGGCTGCCCGTCCTCTATGCCATAATCAGACCCTTCTAATTCCTCTTGGAAATGGCGTAGATAATGCGGATATCCTTTGTAAAGAAAAAATTCCAGGCATTCTTTTCAATGGTTGCGTTTACATTTCTGCCTTTATTGCCTCCCCCGGCGAAATTCGCCAGGTTGGAGGAAATTGTAAAATGATTGTAGGTCCCGTGAATGACCACATCGAGAAACATCGTTCCTTTGAAAAAGTGATGAAAGAAGGAGGCATTCTTTTCGAACTCACTCCAGAAATTGACTTGGCTGTCTGGACAAAATTTATTTTCATGAGCCCTATGGCCGCGGTAACAACCCTCAAGAGAGCGTCTTTTGGGGAGGTTCTTTCTCAAAAGAGAACCCGAGACATGGTATTAAATCTCATGAAAGAGGTTGAATCCCTTGCTCAGAAAAGGGGGATAGCCCTCCCTGGAAATATTGTTGAGGTATCTCTTGAGAAGGCTCAATCTTTCCCGCCAGAAACTCGTTCTTCTATGGAGCTCGATGCCTCAAAGGGGCGTCCTACAGAACTTGAAACTTTTGTAGGTGCTGTGGTTCGTCTTGCAGAAGATGCAGGGATCTCCGTGCCTCTTTATGAGAAGGTTTACAAGGCGCTCCTGCAAGAATAGAG
This sequence comes from Aminobacterium colombiense DSM 12261, assembly GCF_000025885.1. Taxonomy (NCBI): domain Bacteria; kingdom Thermotogati; phylum Synergistota; class Synergistia; order Synergistales; family Aminobacteriaceae; genus Aminobacterium; species Aminobacterium colombiense. The sequence goes on from NC_014011.1 coordinate 40,460, forward strand.
GAGGAACAGATAGCCAGAGCGGAAGACAGGGGTTGTTCCCACTCAGGAAACGATACGCTGGTGGGGTGTAGGAGGGAGGCCTCTGCCGCAATTGTGCCTCATGCATCTATCCTGCCTGTTCTTTTGCAGCGAAACCCCGCTAGCTTTCCTGGCTCCATCCGGGGATATAAAGTTTTTTTTCAAGAAGAGAAAGAAGCCAACTGGCTAAGGTTACCATTATGAGATATATAACGCCGACAACGGTAAAGACAAGAGTATATCTGAAGGAACGGGACGCTACAATCTTCCCGGCGCCGGTCAGTTCTATGTACGTGAGCATGTAGGCGAGAGAGGAATACTTGATAAGATAGATCATCTCGTTAGAACAGCCAGGGATAGCCCGTCGAAAGGCCTGAGGAAGAATAATATTCAGGATGGCTTGCCATTTCGTCATGCCCAGAGCCTGAGCGGCAATGAGCTGTCCACCTTTAACGGACTGTATGGCTCCTCGTATATACTCTGAGTTATAAGCTCCATTGCAGATAATAAAACCCAATACAGAAGCAGCAAAGGGACTTAAAGTGATGCCAAAAGAGGGAAGGCCGAAATAGAGCATAAAAAGAAGAATCAAAAGAGGCGTTCCCTTAAAAAAAATAACATAGAGTCTGCAGAGGAATGAAATAGTGTTGTTCCCGTACACCCGTCCTATGGCTATGACAGTACCTGCAGCTATTCCAAAAGGAATAGACACCACAATGAGTTTTAAAGTCATGATTATGCCTGTCAGCAATGCTGGCAGCACATCCTGCTGAATAAAAAGCAGATCATTCATTGCTCTTCCCCAGTTCTCCGTAAAGATCCATCAATTTGCGAAGGAACTGACGGGTTCGTTCGTATTGAGGGGTATTAAGCAATTTGTCGGGAGACCCGCTTTCAAGAATTCTGCCTTCTTCCATAAACATAATTTCGTTTGCTACAGAACAGGCAAAACCCATTTCGTGGGTTACCACTAGCATTGTCATTCCGCCTTTAGCGAGATTGCGCATAACTTCAAGTACTTCTCCAATAAGCTCTGGGTCAAGGGCAGATGTAGGTTCATCGAAAAGCATAACATCAGGATCCATGGCTAAAGCTCTGGCTATAGAGACTCTCTGGGCTTGCCCTCCGGAAAGCTGGGTGGGATAGTGATCAGCAAAAGCCGCCATACCTACACGCTCAAGTTCCAGCATTGCTTTTTCCCGGGCATGTTTTTTATCCATGCCTTTTACTTTTAAAAGAGCAATTTCCACATTACGAAGGGCTGTCAGGTGATCAAAAAGGTAGAAGTTTTGAAAGACCATCCCCATTTTCTGGCGTAAGACGTTGATACTTTTCTTCGAATGAGTAACCTCTTCGCCGTGAAGCCAGATCTGGCCAGAATCAGGAATGGTAAGCTGATTGATGCAGCGAAGCAACGTGCTTTTGCCCGTTCCTGAAGGACCAATAAAGACCTTGGTCTCACCTTTGCGAACGGTGAAGGAAATCCCTCTTAAAACTTCAACGCCGCCGTAGGATTTATGAATATCCTCAACTCGCAAAATAATGTCCTTTGTTTTATCACTCATTGTTACCGTTCTCCATTTCCATAGCCAGGAATTCTCATTTTATTTTCTATCATGTGAAGCAAGCGCATACCGCCATAATTTAAAAGAATAAAGATAATGGCGCAGGTTAAAAATATAGGCATAGGCTTATAGGTTCTTGAGACCACAAGGTTTGCCCTTGTAAGAATTTCAAGAACGCCTATTGCATAGGTTACCGAAGAATCTGTAAGAAGGATAGGATATTCATTTGACCAACCCGGCAGAGCAATGCGCAATGCCTGAGGCAGAATAATCCATATAATGGCCTGTAATTTATTCATCCCCAGTGATCGGGCCGCTAGCATCTGACCCTCCCCAAGGGAGAGGATACTGCCCCTGAAAATCTGAGATTGATAGGCGGCGCTTCGTAATCCGAGAACAACCACAGCAGTAGAAAAAGCCGAAGCATCTATCCTAAGAGAGGGAAAAATTCCAAAAAAGAAGAGGAAAAGCAATACGAGATTGGGAAGCCCCCTAAAAATCCATACGTAGGCTTTTACCATTTTCTGTATGGAAGCAGAACCATATACCTGACCAATGGCCAAAGGAAGCCCCATGCATAGACCAAGGGCCAGGGCCAGGGCTACAATTCTTAGCGTGACCAGTGTCCCCTGCAGCAAATATGGTAAGGACTGAACAACAACCTCAATGTTTTCCATCTTCTTGAATCTCCCTTGTCAAAATCATAACAAAATCAAAGTTGTAACAGAAAAAAAGGGGAATGAGCCTCATTCCCCTCATGTTTCAGGTAATTCTACCTCAAGGTGAACTGGTTTAAAACATCTTATATTTCAATTTTAATTCATTCCACATTGGGGATGTCATGAGACGGTCAAGGCCTTCATTGATGAGGTCGTGAAGTTCCTTGTCCTCTTTCCTCATAGCTACGGCATATTCCTCGCCTGTAGAGATTGTTCCGATAATTTTCATATCCTTACCTTCAACAGCCTTTGCCACAATCACATCATCCATCATAGCAGCGTCTATCCGGCCATTTTCCAGGTCTTTTGCCGCCAGTGGGAAATTATCATAAAGTTTCAGATTTTGACTGGGAATTATTCCCGTTTTGACCACATAATCTTCAAGCCACATAGCTGCAGTGCAGCCGCGCTGGGTTCCAATGGTGTGCTTTCCATCAAAAAGGTTTCCCATATTTGTGTCGGTATTGTTTCGAACGCAAACAGCCTGATTAATGATCCAGTAGACCTTGCTGAAAGCTACCACTTCGCGGCGTTCCGGAGAGGCTGTCATGCCAGAATAAACCATATCGATCTTTTTAGCGAGAAGGGCTGGAATAATTCCATCCCACGCCATGGGCTGAACCTTGACTTCGAAACCCATTTCTTTAGCGATCCATTGAATGGACTCTACGTCAAAGCCTGCGGGTTTGCCATCTTGGCCAATAAAAGAATAAGGATAGTAGTCGCCGTCAATTCCTACTATATACGTTTTCTTGTCAGCGGCAAGAACATTGCTTGCCCCAAGAACAACAAAGATACAGCACAACAAAAGTACACCAATTTTTTTCATAATGTTACCCCCTCAGTGAAATAATAATTCTTCTAGATAATAATTCATCACGCTAAAGCGCCAGTCGAGTAAAGATTATAGTGAAATAAAGGGGTGCTGTCAACAGATTTGACCATGTATTCTTGTGTGGGTTAGATATACGAAGTTTTTTAGTGTATCATAATAAAAATAGGGATGTGGGGTAAGATTAAAAAGATAAAGTGATGTTTGGCATTAAAGAGAGGGCAAGGAATGTGGAAACGAAGAGAATGTCTTTTTAACGGTATGACCATCATTGTCATAGGGGTGTTCCTTGCTATTTACCCGGGTATTATTTTTGCCGAAGAATCTAATATGGAAAAGGAGATGGCATTTATGGAAAATATCCTTCCCGCCATAGATAGCGTAGAGCATAAAAGAACTGAATTAGCGACCTTTGCCCTTGGCTGATTTTGGGGGCCAGACGCCCAGTTCGGGCTTCTTTCAGGTGTTATCAGTACAAAAGTAGGGTATACCGGAGGGGACAGGCCAGATCCCACTTATCATACGTTAGGGAATCATACGGAAAGCATTCAAGTCGTATATGATCCGGATGTTATTTCTTACGAGGACCTTTTAGAGGTCTTTACAGAAGGACATGACCCCACGCTTCCTATCTTTTCGCGGCAATATATGTCTGCCATCTTCTATGAGAACGAAGAGCAGAAGGCAGGGGCTGAGGGCTGGAAAGAACATTTGCAGCAAGAAACAGGCCGTCCAGTGCGAACGCAAATCCTCCCTCTTGAAACATTTTATCTGGCTGAGGCCTATCATCAGAAATACTGGTTGCGTATGGACAGCGCTTTTTTCCAGGAATATAAGAAGATCTATCCTTCTCTGGACAAACTTTTGCAGTCTACGGCCGTTGCAAGGGTTAACGGATACCTTGGCGGCTACGGTACCCTAAAAGAGCTTGAGGCGGAACTCCTCCTCCTTGGTCTTTCTGAGGAAGGACAAAGGAGACTTAGAAACATTGTTTTTAGCCGTTAACTATTAGGCTCCATAGAGATGAAAAGAGCTGAAGCGCTGGCTGCCTCTTGACCGGTGCTATTTTTTAAGAGAGCTGATGTGCGAATCCTCTTGCCTAGGACAGAATCAATTTTCCCATAGAATGTGTATTCTTCACCTATCTTGACTGGTTGTCTGTACCGTATTTCAAAAGTAGCTGTTACAGCCCAGATACCAGTTTCTTTCTTTACTGCCCATGCCATGGCATCATCGAAAATGGAGGCGATAATCCCGCCATGCACAATTCCTTCATACCCGCAGTGGGAGGAGTCGGGGGTTAATCGGATAATGGTTTTCCTCCGTTCACTATCCCAGTAGATTGCGAGCTTAAGGGATCGAGGGTTCGTGTTAGTGGTGTCACAAACAAAACACCCTTGCGACCCTTCCAGTTTCTCTATCATTTCTATTCAACTCCTTTGCATAGAGGTAGATTTTTTAGAAAAAGCGGATTTGAAAAACGCTATAATAATACATAAAAGGTATTTGATTGCGCAATGAAGTAATATTAAACAAGGAGGTTGGATACTGTGAGACCGGTCCATCTTGTTTATGTATCGGCAGGCAGTGGGCATCGAATAGCGGCTCGCGCGATTCAGGAAGAACTTGATAGTCGCAGAATACCGAATGTCATAATGGATTTACTCGATTTTTCGAGTGATCTCTTTAAATGGTCATATAGTGACGTATATGCTTTTGTAAGTGAACACGCCCACCTGGCGTGCAAGGTCATGTATGAACTGACTGATCAGGATAGAGAAGAAAGCGCCGCCCTTCGTCTTCTTGAAAAAATAAATATGGAGAACGTAAAGAAGTTCATGCGTTACCTTGCCGAAAATCAGCCTGATGTTTGCGTGGGAACCCATTTTTTCCCCCTTTCCGTCCTTTCCTATATGAAAGAACAGGGTTTTTACAAAGGTAAAATATACGGTGTTGTCACCGATTATGGCCTTCATCGAATGTGGGTAAGTCCCCACGTAGACGCATATTTCGTTGGCGGCGCGCCGGTAAAGAAAGATCTTGTCGAAGCAGGTATTTCCAATGATAAAGTATTAATCTCCGGCATTCCAGTATTAAGGAAGTATGCTGAGAGTTATTCAAGATATACAGAGGAAAAGCCTCTTAAAACTCCCTTCTCTTTATTGTTTGTGGCGAGTAGTGTGCCTAACTCAATAGTACTTGATATTCTCGAAGGTCTTATCGAAACAGGGATCAACCTCTCCCTCACCATCATTGCAGGTCGAAACGAAGATCTTATAGACCAGCTGGAAGGGGTGGATATTCCTCACCGGATCGATTTTAAAGTGCTTGGTTTCGTGGATAATCTGAACGACTATATGGAGGAGGCAGATCTCATGATTACCAAGCCAGGGGGACTCACTGTAAGCGAAGCGCTATGCGTCGGGGTTCCCATGATTATGATAAACCCCATACCCAAGCAGGAAATAAACAATGCCAGATATCTTGAAGCAAATGGGGCGGGGATCTGGGCAAGATCTGCAACAGATGCGGTTCATCACGTACGGGGGCTCTATACCTCTTTTGAGCGTTTGAAAAAAATAAGAGGGGCGGCGCGGAAGTTGGCCCACCCCCACTCAGCGCAAGTTATTGCTGATAAAGTGCTGCTTTCACTGAATAAGCATTCCATGTTATAAAAATGGGAAAAATAGAGTACGCCACATAAATACCTTTTGCGCTTTTCTTTTAAATGTGCTACGATTCAACACGTTCGTGTTATTAAAAATGTTTCTATTCTAAAGGGGTGTCAGTAAATGAAATGGCGTACCGGGATATGGAGTTTTCTTCTTTTATGTTCAATTTTTTTCCCCACCCAAGGTCTTGCTTCCGAAAAAAGCGGCACTTCAATGGCAATCGCAGATGGTACAGGACAGCAAGTAGAAGTTCCAGCACCAATAGAGTATGCCATCTGTTCTGGTTCGGGGTGTCTTAGGCTTCTTACTTATTTGCAAGGTCAGCACCTTGTCGTGGCAGTGGAAGACAATGAGAAAAGAAAAGATTTCGGTCCCCGTCCTTATGCTTTGGCCAACCCTCATTTTAAAGATATGCCTCTTATGGGAGAATTTCGAGGCAATGCGAACCCCGAATTAATCCTCGGTCTCAACCCTTTGCCTCAGGTTATATTTAAAACCTACCCGAATGATGGAATTCCAGCTCATGTATTGAATGAAAAAACAGGTATCCCTGTCATAGGACTTAATTATGGCAACCTGGCCCACCTCCGAGAAGATCTTTATGCCTCTTTGCGCATTATGGGAAAGGTCATTGATCGGGAAGAGCGAGCAGAGGCTATTGTTGATTTCTTTGAGAAGAGCATTGCGGATCTTAAAAGCAGAGTACAGGATGTTCCAGAAGCCGAGCAAAGAACATGTTACGTTGGAGGGGTCGCGTCGAGAGGAGCTCATGGTTTTCGATCCACGGAGCTGGCTTATCCGCCCTTTATATTTACCAAGGCTCGACATGTGGCAACTGCTGATCATGACGCTGGGGCAAAAAATACTCATGCGGATGTAGCCCGGGAAAAGCTTTTGGAATGGGATCCTGAGGTTATTTTTATAGATCTTGCCACTCTTAACGCTGGCGGGCAGGCAAGCGCTCTGTCAGAACTGAAAAATGACCCCGTTTACCAGGAACTCCAGGCCGTAAAGAGTGGCGAAGTCTACGGAGTTCTTCCTTACAACTGGTATACACAGAATTTTGGCTCCATTCTTGCCGACGCTTACTTTGTTGGCAAGGTTCTGTATCCTGAACGCTTTCAGGATATTGACCCTCCACAAAAGGCCGATGAAATTTACACATTCCTTGTTGGAAAGGGAGTTTTCAATGAAATGAACGCTCTTTTTGAGAATATGGCTTTTCAAAAAATATCTCTAAAATAGGGAAATTGTTATGCATTTGGAAGAAGGAACCCTTTCCCCGGTTTACAAAGAATATCAAGCCCAAAAAGCGCTGTGGCTTTGTGCAGGGGCTGTCCTCCTTGCTATAACGGCCATGTTGTCTATTTCCCTTGGCGCGGTCCGTATCCCTCCAATGGAAGTCCTTGCTACTGTATTAGGAAAGAGCGAGACATCTAAGTGGCAGCTTATTATTTGGAACGTTCGCCTTCCCCAGACACTTACTGCTTTAGTGGCCGGGGCAGGCCTTTCTGTTGCTGGTGTTGTTATGCAGTCCATACTGCGAAACCCTTTGGGATCGCCTTTTACCTTGGGAATCTCAAATGCGGCCGCTTTTGGCGCTGCTCTTTCTGTTATGGTTTTTGGCGCAGGGCAAATGCAGAGCAGCCAGGTGGGTGCAGTGACTCTCTTTAATCCACTCGCTGCCACAGGCGCTGCCTTTTCAACAAGTCTAATTGCTACCGGGATCATTGTGCTTCTTTCCCGAATGAGAGGAGCAACACCTGAATCCATGGTCTTAACAGGCGTGGCACTGGCCTCTCTTTTTACGGCGGCGACAATGCTCCTGCAGTATTTTGCTGATGACGCCCAACTGGCGGCCATGGTCTTCTGGACCTTCGGCGATGTGGCCAGGGCAGGGTGGAGAGAGTTACAGATAATGAGTGTTTTTATCGGGGTCGTGTTGATTTATTTCTTTGCTCACAGGTGGGATTACAATGCTATTGATGCAGGAGAAGAAGCGGCCCTTGGTCTCGGTGTTCAGGTGCAGCGTATTCGTCTTGTGGGAATGCTCTGTGCGTCACTCATTTCGTCGGTGGTTGTTGCTTTTGTAGGGGTTATTGGCTTTGTGGGCCTTGTGTGTCCTCACATGGTCCGTTTAATTATTGGTGATGACCACCGTTTTCTTATTCCGGGAACGGCTATTTTCGGTGCATTGCTGCTCCTCGGTGCAGACACAGCGGCGAGGCTTGTTCTGGCTCCGAGAGTACTGCCCGTTTCAGTGCTCACCTCTTTTCTGGGAGCGCCTCTTTTCATCTGGCTTGTTTTGCGGAGGGGACGTTTATGATCCTTTCAGTAGACGATCTTCATTTTAGCTATGGGGAAACACCTATTCTGAAAAATATTTCCCTCTCAGTGAAGAATCAGGAGATGGTTATGATTCTTGGCCCTAACGGTTCGGGCAAGACAACCCTCCTACGGTGTCTGAATGGAATTAACCGCCCTCAAAAGGGCACCATTACTCTAGAAGACAAGAACATGCGCCGCATGTCAGGACGTGAAATAGCCAGACGCATAGGGTATGTTCCTCAAAGCAGTGAGAAAGTACGGCTCACCGCTTTTGATGCCATTCTTCTCGGCCGCCGCCCCTACGTAGGTTGGCGCCTTGCAGAGAGCGATATTAAGAAGGTTGACGCAATCATCCATACCCTTGGCCTTGATGAGTTAGCCTTGCGGTATCTTGACGAGATGAGCGGTGGTGAACTTCAGAAGGTGACCATAGCTCGTGCTTTAGTTCAGGAGCCTCGCATTTTATTGCTTGACGAACCTATCAGCAGTCTCGACGTAAAGAATCAGATTGAAATTATGGAAACAATGAAACATATTATTAAAGGCCATGGGCTTTCAGCTGTTATGTCCCTTCATGACCTTACCATGGCATTGAGATATGGAGATCGTTTCGTTTTTATGAAAAAAGGAGAGATCCGCTATATTCTGGCCAGAGACGAAATCTCTCCCCAGGTTATTGCCGATATTTACGATATTTCAGTGGATATTGAGTTTGTTCACGGTTCTCCTGTCATTATTCCTGCATGGTGATTCAGGGCCGGGGAACAATCTTTTCAAAACAGGGGGCACAATAGTATTCTCCTTTGAAACACCGGGCTTTTGTCTCCATAACACCTTCTCTGCAAAGGGCGCACGTCAGGCTTTGTGCCATAGGGGCATGAGGAGGAACTGCCTCTCTCACTGTTCCAATTTCAAAAAGCTCTTCCACTGGCATGGTCATAATAGCATCGCATCGCTCTTGACGAAGGGCAGCGAAACGCCGACGTTCTTCTTCCGTTATGGTATGAGTGTTAACTTTGGCCTGAAGTTCCCGATAATCAGGACTTCCAGTCCCTTTTCCAGATTCTTTTTTTAATACAAGGCGAATGGACTTCCCGTCCTTTCTCCTATAAAAGGAAAAGGCCATTTTCCCGTAGGGACGAATAATAAGGTTTCCCTTTCCAAGTGTACATCCTGTAAGAAACTGGATAGCATCGATTCCGCACATATCTGTTTCACATAGAGCCACCATTTCTTCGTCAGAACTGTGCCCTACTTCAGCGAGAGCTATCTGGGCGGCACGTATGCCAATGGCTAAACCAGGACACCAATGTCCATGGAAATGAATAATTTGTTCAAGGCATTCAGAAGTTATTGACGGCATGGCCACAGCGAACCTCCTCTTTCGTGTTACAAAGTTTTAAAATCATAACACTATTATATATCAAGCAGTGAAAAGAAAAACCCTTTATTGAGTTTTAAAACTTTACAAAAAAAGATTTTTAGGTAAAAATGTTTGCGTTCAGGGAAGACCTGAAAAGAAATTAAAAAATTAATTAAGGAGAATGTGACCCCTATGCTTACTAATATCCTCACCGCCTTGGCTGTTGTTGTGAATGGTATCCCTCAGGGATTGCTGGCACTCAGTTTTGGTTTTGCTGCCTTCCCCACGGCTATCGCTTTTATTATTGGTATTGCTGGCTCTCTTGCATTTAACTCTGTTGCCACCATCTCTTTCCAGGCAGAAACGATCACTTTGGCAGGAACAATGGGACGTAACGTCCGCGAACGCCTTAGCCTTGTTTTCTGGGGCGCGGCTTTTCTTTTTATCCCCTCTGTTTTCGGATTGAATGAAGCCATTGTTGCCTTTATTGGCCCTACCATCGTAACATCTATGATGGCAGGCGTTGGAATTATGCTGGCCTATGTGGCCATTGAACTTTTCAATGCTGAACGGTGGTCTGGAACTGCTTCTATGATTTCGGGGCTTGCTGTCTGGCTTGTAACAAAAGATCTGGCATGGACAATTATTATATCTGTTCTTGTTTCTACTGCCGTCTATAACTACCTTCGAGTCAGCAAAAAAGTTGCTATTGAGGAAACAAAAATTGACCTTTCCAGAGAGCGCTTTAACTTTGGTGACATTGAGTGGCGTTTCTGGAAAAACCCCCGTGTTTTTGTAGGAGCCCTTGCTCTCGCTTGTCTTAACATCGGAGCTAATATCAGTTTTGGAAAGATCACAGGAAGCATTGCCGGGGCCGAGACAAATATCGACCACCTTGCCATTTACTCCAGTCTGGCCGATATGGGGTCTTCTCTTTTTGGCGGCGGTCCTGTGGAAGCTATTATCTCTGGGACAGCTACAGCACCTAAGCCCATTCTAGCTTCTGTGCTTATGATGGGCATTATGGCCGTGATCCTTCTTATGAAACTTCTTCCCATTATTGGCCAGTACGTCCATCGTTCGTCTATTGCCGGGTTTCTGTTTATTCTTGGTACTTTTGTTACTTTTGCTACCAACATTCAGGGAGCCATTGCTTCCGCTCCGGAATTTGCCGGTCCTTACGGGTTTGGTCCCTGGGGCATGGTGATTGGGGCGACGACCCTTGTCTCTGCCCGGTGGAACCCATTCTTTGGCCTCTTGGCCGGGTTGGCGATAAAATTTTATTTTGGAGTGTGATGCAAAAATGAACGACACCTACGAACTGCATATTTCTGGATTAACCAGGAATCTAAAAAAGGTGAGAGTCGCAGATGACCTTGTTATAGCATCGTTTGTAATGCTTGGAGATACAGAACTCATTGAACGGACGGCTGAGGACCTTTATCGTAAACTTCCAGATGGCATTGATTATCTAGTCTGTCCTGAGGCAAAAGGAATTCCCCTTACTCATGCTATTGCCAGACGTTTAGGCATTAATTACGTTATAGTCCGTAAGTCTGTAAAGGGATATATGGAAAATCCCGTGATAGAAAAGGTGCAGTCCATTACTACCCGTGAGCCGCAGATTATAGTTCTCGACGGCCTGGATGCCCAAAAGCTGGAAAACAAGCGGGTGTGTATTGTAGACGACGTGGTCTCCACAGGGGGATCCCTCAAAGCCCTTGAGAGCCTTCTTTCCCACGTTAATTGCACAGTGGTGACCAAGGTTGCCGTTCTTCTCGAGGAAGGCGGTTACGAAAGTAAGGATCTGGTCTATCTCGCGAGGTTGCCCGTATTTAAAGAATAGTTACTTTTTAGACAGCATAAAAGCTCAGCTTTTTCGAAAAAGCTGAGCTTTTATGCTGTTCGAACGTCTGTTCGAAACACTCTTTCCAGGAAAATAGGGTGTCGCTCAGAGATAATTCAGAGGAAGGAGCACTTATGCCGGCTCAAACCGGATCGTACGCATAGAGTTCAAAACAGCAAGCAAGGCAACCCCTACATCGGCGAATACAGCTTCCCACATTCCTGCCATTCCAGCTATTCCAAGGGCGATGAAAAAGCCTTTTGTAGCAAGGGCCAGGATTATATTCTGCCAGACGATTTTACGGGTTCGGCGAGCCAGAACAAGGGCATCCGCAACCTTGGATGGATTATCGTCGAGGATGACCACGTCAGCTGTTTCTATTGCTGCTTCTGAGCCAAGGCCTCCCATAGCTATGCCGATGTCGGCAGCGGCTAAAGCAGGGGCATCGTTGAGGCCATCACCCACAAAGATGGTTGTTTCATTGGCAGACAGCCCTGATTTCAGCCTGGCCAGCTCCGCAACCTTATCCTGGGGCAAAAGGCTGGCGACGTATTGATCTACGCCTATCTCACGAGCTACCCACTCCGCTCCCTTTTCGGTATCGCCTGTCAGCATGATCGTAGCCGCCAATCCGGCCTTCTTGAGGGCTTTCAATGTGCTGTGCGCGTCAGGACGGATCACATCAGAAACAATAATATAACCGAGGTACTGACCGCCCTTTGCTATGTGGACTACGGTTCCCCGCTCCGGGTCTGAAAGGTTCTGGAAACCTTCTCCCTCTAAGAATTTTTTATTCCCAGCAAGGATCCGATGACCTTCAACAATGCCCCGTAAGCCCTTTCCGGAGATTTCTTCGAGATCTTTTGGAGGTAAAAGTTCTATTCCTCCCGCCGCCTCAGTAATTGAACGGGCGATGGGGTGATTCGAGCCTTGTTCCAGCGAGGCGGCTAGGGAAAGTATCTCTTCTTCTGAAACTCCCTGCTGGGGCACAATCTTTGTTACAGAGAAAACCCCTTGTGTCAGGGTTCCTGTCTTGTCAAAAGCCACCACTTTCGCAGAATTCATAGCATCAAGGACATTTCCACCCTTTATGAGGATGCCATGGCGCGATCCAGCCCCTATTCCTCCAAAATATCCAAGAGGAATACTGATCACCAAAGCGCAGGGGCATGAAATAACGAGAAGGACCAGCGCCCGATAAATCCAATTCATAAACGAACCATTTCCGAGAAGGGGTGGAATGGCGGCTACTGCTAAAGCTCCCATAACTACTGCAGGAGTGTAGTAGCGGGCAAAGGTTGTAATAAACCGTTCAGTTGGCGATTTCCGCGCTACAGCGAACTCGACCATTTCAAGAATTCGCGCAATAGTTGTTTCTTCAAAGGCAGATGTTACACGAATGGTGAGAGCCCCTCGTAGGTTTATGCTTCCGCCATATACCCTTTTGCCAGGTTCTGCCGTTACAGGTATCGATTCCCCGGTGAGGGGGGATTGATCAATTTGGGAAATTCCCGATTCAATAATTCCATCCAGGGGGATTTTTTCTCCCGGCCGAACCAGGATATGGTCGTTTACGGCAACATCTTCGGGTTTGACATTTCTTTCTTCTCCGCCGCTAAGGAGTCTGGCAAATTGAGGGCGAGCAGCAAGAAGGGCGCGGATAGAGCTGCGGGACCTTGATGCTGATAATTCCTGGAATAGTTCTCCAGTTCTATAAAAAAGCATAACTGCTACAGCCTCTGGAAGTTCCCCAATAAGAATGGCAGCGATTGTGGCGATAGACATTAGGAAGAACTCGTCCATGCCTTTCAGGCCCTTTAGATTTTTAACGGTACTCCAGAGCACTTCCTGTCCGCTAAGAAAGTAAGCGGCGAGGAAGATGGAATATTCACCTAGGCTATAAGGTGTTGCTGCCAGCTGTTCTCTAAAAGCAAGTCCTATGATAAAGAGGATGGCGGCAATTCCAAGGCCCTTTCCTTCTTCCTTAAATCTCTTTATTAAAAAACTCTTGCCTGAAGAGGGCTTTTCTGAAGAAGCATTTTCCACATTATTAACGGGTGTTACTGTTACCCCTGGTTCTATGCGAGTTACAATGGCCCTGATCTTTTCCTCAAGGTCACTTCCATCGTTCTCAACTCTCAATATTTTTGTATCGATATCAAACAATACCCCACTTACTCCTGGAAGGGCGGATATGTCTGCCTCTATTCGAGAAGCGCAACTCTGACAGTTCAGTTTCTTAATTCTATAGAGCGGCATCGGTACTCACATCCTTTTTGGCCAGTTTTAGAACAATGCTAAAAGAAAGCGCCGTAAATGCTTCCTGCCACAGTGGATAAAAAAATAACAAGGGCAACGTAGGCTGCTGTTTTTTTTGTTCCCATAATGTTACGGATCACCAGCATGTTGGGAAGGGAAAGGGCAGGTCCTGCCAGAAGGAGCGCAAGAGCAGGGCCTTTGCCCATACCGGCTCCCATAAGCCCTTGGAGAATGGGGACTTCTGTCAATGTGGCGAAATACATGAAAGCTCCGGCAACGGAGGCAAAAAAGTTCGAAAAGATTGAGTTCCCTCCGACAAGGGCCGCAACATAATGACTTGGAATAAGGGCTTCGTAGCCGGGACGGCCCAACAAGAAGCCCGCAAGAAGAACCCCCGAAAAAAGCAGGGGTAATACTTGCAGCCCATATCCCCATGTAGCGCTGAGCCATTCAGTTTGCTCATCACGGGAAAACCACTTCATTGTTGTCAAAAGAGTAGAACCAAGGGCAGTTCCTGCCAAGATCCACTTTGCATCATATATCGCGGCCCATGTTCCGGACTCTACCTTGGGGGCGGCCCAGTTGGCAAATATAAGAAAGAAGACCATGCTGGCCATAGTCCATAGGGTTTTCCATAGGGGACGGGCTGGTTCTTCAATAGGTAGAGAAGCGAACCCTTCTTGCCGCTTCTTTTCTTCTTCTTTAAAAATGAAAGCCATTGCAAGTCCTATAAGTATGCTGAAAGAGATAGCGCCAATGGCACGGGCGAGCCCCATTTCAAAACCGAGAACTCGGGCTGTCAATATAATGGCGAGGATGTTGATGGCCGGGCCTGAATAGAGAAAGGCAGAAGCAGGGCCAATACCGGCTCCACGGCTGTAAATTCCCGCAAAAAGGGGAAGGACGGTGCATGAACAGACCGCAAGGATAGTGCCTGAAACAGCAGCGACAGAGTATGAAACGATTTTTTGCGCCTGGTTTCCAAGATATTTCATCACTGACTGCTGACTGACGAAAACAGAAATCGCTCCAGCAATAAAAAATGCGGGAACAAGGCAAAGCAGTACATGCTCCCTGGCATATTCATGAAGCATGGCGAAGGCTTCTATAGCGGCTCCATGTACTCGGGGATTGTTGGCTGGTAAAAAATAAAAGAAAAGGAAAGCTGCAACGATCCATATAAATTTTTTGCGGTCACTCATAACAAAAGACTTCCTTTCACTTATAGGTGGCGGATAGTTCACATAAGGGCCTAAAATAAACCCCGACGGCTAATCGGGGGTATGTTTTTATTTTGCCTTCTCGCGAAGAAGGTCTTTCAGAACTGCTTCTGTTGGAACCCGACCGGATAAAAGAACCTTCCCGTCTACAACAAGGCCGGGAGTTCCCAGCACTCCAAAGGACATAATCTCTTTAATATCTGTTACCTTTTCAATTTCGTAATCGAGGTCTAGCTCCTGAGCCACTTTTTCTGCCATTTCAGCAAGTTTTTTACATTTTGGGCAACCTGTTCCCAATATCTGTATTTTCATCTTCCCTCTCCTTTCTCGCCGCACAAAAACACTGTAAGTGATGTTCCTCATAAACTGGATGCCCCTGGATAACGCGCTCAACACATTGAAGCATTGAAGCGAGGCAGCGCATTTTCAGAGAATAGTAAATATGCAGCCCGTCTTTTCGGTCTTCAATAATGTGGAGATCGCGGAGTATGGCTAAATGTTTGCTGATCGTCGTCCTGTCAAAGTGAAAAAGTTCCGCTATTTCACAGGCGCACATCTCACCCTTTTCCAGAGTTTCCACAATAGAAAGACGAACAGGATGACCTAGGGCTTTGAAAATAGCTGCTTTTTCCTGTTGTAGGCTTGCGTCCAAGTCAACCCCTCCTTATGTGGCGATATTACCACATAAGGAGGGGTACCTGTCAATGCCTATTGTGCAAATGTAAGCATTCCAGAGGAGAGCTCATATCCCCGGCGGGTTACATGTTCTAGAAAGGGAATGTCATGTGAGGCAATGATGAGAGCCATGTCAAGTTGATTTAGAACGTCTACAAGGTTTTGCCAGGCCCTTTCATCGAGACCGCTTGAAGGTTCGTCGAGCAACAATAGGTCTGGTTTCATTGCAAGAACAGCAGCTAAGGCCCCGAGTCTCTTTTGTCCTCCGGAAAGGGCGTAAGGAGGGGTATGAGCGAGGTTGTCTATGTTAAGGGTTTTCAAAACATTTATAGCTTGTTCATAGGCTTCTTCTTTATTTATTCCTCCATTGAGAGGGCCAAAGAGCACATCATCAAGCAGGGTCGGGCAAAAGAGCTGGTCATCGGGATCTTGAAAAAGAAAGCCTATGGTTTGACGTAAATATCGAAGATCCTTTTGGTTTTTAATAACTTTCCCCTTAACAATAATGTCTCCCTTCTGTGGGCGAAGCAGGCCCATTATCAGAGAGAAAAGAGTTGTTTTACCCGCACCATTTTCCCCTCGAATATAAATTTTTTCTTTCTCAAAAATTTCAAAAGAGAGATGTGTAAACAGAGGCGAACTTCTGGGATAGGCAAAAGCAATACTTTTTAAGCGTAACAGTGGCATCATAGAATAAAACACCCAGCCAACAAAATGTAGAGGGCTGCCATGCAAAGAGTATCAGGGGGGGAGGATGTCGCGCAAAAGGAGAAAAAGGGAAAAGAGCCGTTAAAACCTCGTAACGCCATAGCTTTAGAGACTCGCTCTGAACGGATGATACTTCGTATAAGCAGCATACCGACGAGGTTGCCGTAAGCTCTAAAAGTTGAAAAGGATACAGTGGGATGAAATCCCCTTAACACCATGCTTTTATGAATTTTTTGTGCTTCTTCCGATAAAACGTGAGCGTATCGATAAGTAAAATGAAGCAAAAGAATAAGTTTTTGAGGCACGTGAAGACGATGAAGTGCCTGTAAAAGATCTGGCATTGTTGTTGTTCGTAAAAGTGAGATGAAAGCCAAAGTTGCCGCATGAGCTCGTATTGTAATAAGCAATGCAAGGCGCACACCATTTTCAGAGGAAAGGGGAAGCGTGAGCCACATCATAAGAAGAAAGCTATCAAGGGCAAGAAGGCGAGTGATAATAACTTTGATAGGAATACGGGCAATAGTGACAAGCATGAAGGCATACATCAGCAGAAAAAATTGAGCGGCAACTGATGGCAAAAGAGCGACACATAAGGCGAAAAGAAAGACAAGCACAACTTTGATTGCTGCAGAGACTCGACTTAAAAAACTATCAGGAATATAAACTTGGTAATTCAATGAAGGGAAGTTACTATTGCCCATATTTTTTACGTCCTCCAGCCCAGAAAGCCATCCCGGCAAGGCCTGCAATATACCCTATTCCTCCGATAATTTCACTGAATTTAGGTTTCGAAAGTTCCTTTCGGAGCAGGGAAAGTTCGTTCCGGATAGGGGCTATTTCTTTCTGAACAATTTCTTGTGTGAGAGCAGAAATCTTTTCTTCAGAAAGAGAACTTGCTGTATTTGAACTTTCTGATGCCACTAAAGCTGTTTTTTCGATTCTATCGTTTGGTTCTGCTGCTTCTATGGTTACTATAGTTTGACCCAGATGTCCTATCCCGCCATTTACCGAGACTAGAAGAGATTGAATACCTATTGCATCAACGGGGATAGAAAATTGTCCCCTTTCGTCTGTCGTTCCTTCGACGATGAGGCTGTTATTTTTAGCATTTTTAACGTGTATTGCAGAATGACGGGCAGGCGCTCCATCATTGAAATAGGCTTCTCCAACGAGGGTGTTGTTTTCCATATAGGCGAAAACATTTAGTTTATGGGCAGACGCAGGGCCAGTCCACAAAAAAAGAAGCACAGTCATACTCACAAATTTAAGGGATAACGTTTTTATTTCCATTTCTCCCAATCCTCCAAAAGAGATGGCATAGTGCGAAAGACGTATGTTGCGACAAAAACTCCGATAAGAGACTCTATTCCCATAATGGGAATATGGGCAAGAAGAATAAGTTTGGCAGTCATGAAAAATACCTCACCACTTCCTGCAAGGGCAAGGGCCGTAAAAATACCGGCACCAGCTACTCCTGTCGCTCCAGCAAGAGCCCCGGCAAGCCAGGCAGGCTTGCCAAGATGAAGAACATATCGTCCTAATAGACCTCCCAATACGCCAGATAGACTCATGGTGCATGTATTGACTCCGAGCACCACAACCCCTCCGAATTGAAAAAGGAGGGCCTGAAGAAAGAGAGCAACAAGATATGAGGGAAAAAGACCCATTCCTAATATAAGGCCTCCAATGCCGTTCAAAACCAGGTGGGCACTTGTCGGACCGATGTTGACATGTATAAGAGATGAAACAAACAAAGCAGCAGAGACGATCCCCGCACGAGGGATCATCTCTGCATCAATTCTTTTTAAGCCTACTGCAACACCTGCAGCAGCTCCTGTTGCCCCAATGAGAAGAACAGGGAGAGAAAGAACGCCTTCCGCAATATGCATTAGTTTTTATTCACCGTTTTCAGCCACAAAACTGCCCCTAATTCTATAGCGGCATCATTTTTACCATCAGGAGTTTTCATTGTTTCAGGAGCATCGGAAAGAGCTGCAAAACCCCACCAGCCTTCCCAAGGCATTACATACGTAAAAATACCTTGGTCATCTGTGCGTACTACTTGAGTAATAAAAGGATCAGCCGGAGCTTTAATGGCCTTTTTATCATTATAAAACTCGACTTCTACGTCTGCGCCGGAAACAGGTTTTCCATCAACCACAACTTTTCCTTGAAAAACATTTCCTGCCCACAGACCATAAGGATGAGTAAGAGGAAGAATTTCTGCACGAAGCCCTACTGCTTCATCCCAGCCATCTTTCATTCCGAACGCGTTAACAATGGTTTTTGTGTAATGAATAATATATTTGTTTTCTGCTGGCTCCCAATATGGAGAGGGTTCTACGTAAAAGATATGGTCTCCAGGGCGTTTTACTACATAAGATGCCTTCCAGCTTTTCAAACCGTCTTTAGATATTTTTTCATTAAGAAAGTTCAGAAGATCTGTTTTTTCTGAGCGAACCAGAACCCCAAATTGAACGGGCTTTTCCATATTCATAAGGTGTTGTTCAAAAGGATGTGTGAAGAGAAGATCAAGATCAATTTGTTTGTTGTCATCTTGGGATACGATATTTTGATTAGGAATAATAACTTGAAAATGTGCCCGTAATGGAGAGGCAAAAACAAAAAAAGAGCAAACCATAACAAGAGGAACAATAATTTGTTTTTTCCAGATTCTCACCGCTAAAAACCCCCTCAAAAATTATCGTAACACGAATTTCTATTATAGTGTTACTCTTTGGACTTAGTTTGTCAAGTTAAATAACGGTATAATATATAAAAGGTCCATAGTCCGCTTTGCTTTCTTGTGTTTTTTGATACCGACATTGTTTTATCAGGTTAAAAGAGTACCGGTGGCAGCTTGGTTTATGACATTGAAAATTGAAAATGAAGGGAGGGGCAATCATGAAGAAGCATGAATTTTATATTGTAGATGTTTTTGCGGAAAAAAAATATTCGGGGAACCAGCTTGCTGTAGTTCTTGGAGCAGGAGATCTTTCGAAAGAGGATATGGAGAGTATTACGAGAGAGATGAACTATTCAGAAACAACCTTTATTTTGAATCATTCTCCAGTAAACGGAGGCTATCCTGCACGGATATTTACTCCAGGGGGGGAAGTCCCTTTTGCAGGCCATCCCACTTTGGGAACAGCTGCTGTTATCGCCAGGGAAATAGCGCCTGGAAACCCTGATTTTATTACTTTAAACCTCCAGGTTGGGCCGATTCCCGTGATGAGAAAGGATCATCTTTATATTATGAAGCAGAACCAGCCAGAGTTCGGCCCTGTCTATCCCCCCGAAGATCTGGCGAGGGTGTTGTCCATTGATGCAAAGGAAATAGAAACAGGTGCCCCTGTCCAATGGGTTTCCACCGGTTTGCCCACAGTTATAGTGCCTCTTAAACGAAGAGAGGTCCTGAGTCGAATCTGCATAAATCGTAATGAATACGAGGATTTCATAGAGAGAATGGGCAAAGTCGCAATTTCAATCTATTGCAAAGAACCTATCCACAGACATAACCATCTTCATGTCAGGGTTCTTACCTCGTGTTTCGGGGTGGAAGAAGATCCCGCAACGGGAAGCTCTGGAGGGTGCCTGGCTGCCTATCTTGTTCGCCATAAGGTCATGGGGGCATCTGTAATAGAGGATGTGAGGGTAGAACAGGGATACTCTCTTCAGCGTCCCTCTCTTCTTTTTCTCTCTGCATCCGACCAGGATGGCGGAAAAATTGATGTACACGTGGGCGGAAGCGTCATTTTTGTAGCAAAGGGCGAGTTGATCTAAAAAGGGCTGTCCTTTTCGTGGACAGCCCTTTTATCTGATTAACTATTTTGATCAATAGGAACCAGGTTTTTTCCCGACTAAAGAGCCGGAGTTTTTTTGTCTCTTCCCGCCTTTTACGGCAACGGCCATTTTCTTTTCAGTCCATCGCGCCAGGCGCACGAAGGGCAACCCAAGCAAAAAATAAATGATGGCAACAATAATGCCAGTGCCGAAATAGTCGTAATAGGTTGTAGCCAGCTGGCCATAGGCCTTTGTCAAATCCACCATGGTAATGACGGAGACCAGTGACGAATCTTTCAAAAGAGAGATAAAGTCATTGGTTACCGGTGGCAAGGCGACTCGCAAGGCCTGAGGCAATACCACGTGTCTCAGAGCCTGCCACCGTGTCATTCCAAGAGCCAAAGCCCCTTCCATTTGTTGGCGAGGCACAGATAGGAGCCCAGCTCTGTAGTTTTCAGCTTCATAGGCGGCGTAATTGAGCCCAAGGCCTAATATTCCGGCAAAGAACGGGCTCAGTTTTATCCCTATGTTGGGGAGACCATAAAATATAAAGAAGAGCTGAATCAGGACAGGCGTTCCCCGAATTGCCTCAATATATCCGATGGCCAGACGAGAGAGCAAAGTAGGCCCAAATATTTTAGTCATGGCCAAAAGCAGGCCGAGGAAAATAGCCAGAACCATAGATGCAATGGATACCTTCATGGTAACGATGGCTGCCTTGCCCAATATAGGCAGGAAGCTTGCGTATCGATTTAACCGTTTGGCTAAAGTAATGTCAGGTTTTTGGTGTTCCGCCCAATGGTTGAACATGGAAGCTTCGATCTTGCTTGGAGAAAAATCCTGAAACATTTCGGCCATCATGGGGCTCCACATGTTCCAGCGGTCATAGATCTCCCGAAGTTTCCCGCTGTCTCGAAGATAGACGATAGCTTCATTTATATCTGAAAGCAGTTGCTTGTCTTCTTTGCGAACAGCAATTCCATACTCCATACGTCCAACGGGAGGGCCCACAAATACTATTTCAGGGTTGAACCCTGCATAGTAGACGCCGATGGGATCGTCAAAGAGTGTTGCGTCAAGACGTCCGTTTTCGAGATCGTTAAAGGCATTGATCTCATCTTCGTAGGTTCGTATGTCCTTAATGCCGGCCTCTACGAGGGTGAAATAAGCATAGGATTGTTTTAGGGTTCCCACAACTTTTCCCTTGCAATCTTCAAGGGTTTCAATGTCTTTTGTCCCCTTCCGGACGGCAATCTGTAGAAAGGTTGCGTAGTAAGGTATGGAGAAATTTACAACCTCTTTATGTTCCGGCGTGATTTCAAGGCCATCAAGGGTGACATCGTATAAATGTCGTTCCAGGCCAGGAATAAGATTATCCCATCCGTTCTGGACAAATTCGGTTTCCATACCAAGATAATCGGCGATGGCATCTATGATCTCCACTTCGTAGCCAATGAGGCGATCCATATCGAAGGGATCGTAGAACATATAGGGTACGCCCCCCTCAGTATCTCCTCCCCATTTGAGCACAGGTTTATCGGTAGCGTAGAGAGGAGACCCACACGCCGCAAAAACAATAAACAGAGCGCAAAGGAATCGTATCAGCCTTTTCATTTATGCTACATCCTCTGAAAAGTGTCTGAGAAATGCTTTCGTTCGTTTGTTTTGAGGTGTTTCAAACAGAACATCGCCGTCAGCCATTTCAACGATCTCCCCGCCGTCCATAAAGACAATATAGTCAGAAGCGTTGCGGGCGAATCGCATTTGATGGGTTACGATGATCTGAGTCATGCCTTCATTATCAAGATCTTTCATGACCTGCAGAACTTCCCCCACTAATTCGGGGTCGAGGGCTGAAGTCGGTTCATCATAGAGCATGACTTTGGGATTCATGGCGAGGGCGCGAGCAATAGCCCCACGTTGAGTTTGTCCGCCAGATAGGGTGGCTGGATATTTGTGGGCGTGTTCGGAAAGGCCAACTTTTTCAAGCAATCTCAACGCTATTTCATGAGCTTCTTCTTCACTGGCCTTTTTAACGACCATAGGGGCCAGCATAACATTTTCGAGAACGGTCCGGTGAGGAAAAAGATTAAAACTTTGAAATACCATTCCAACTTCCTGTCTCATATGATGACAGGCTTCCAGAAAGCTTTTGTCCAGTTCCTTTTCCTTGCCGGTGCGGCTTACCGTAACGCCGGCGATAGTAATGGTTCCGGAATCGATGTACTCGAGACAATTGAGACACCGTAAGAACGTTGACTTGCCGCATCCTGACGGCCCTATGATAGAGACCAGATCCCCCTCATGAATGTCTATGGAGATTCCATTCAAAACTTCTCCATCCTCAAAGCTCTTGTACAGATTTTCAACGTGAATCAAAGGTATAGCCGCACGTGTCAACCCGTCTCAACCTCCTAACTATTTTTTTGTGTGATTTCACTCTCCCCGATTTGGTTTTGAGTCTTCATATTTTGATTACAAGCAGGCATAGTATGACAGAAAAAAAAGCAGATGCAAGATGTAAATTTAAAGGAAAAAACAAAAAATAATGTTTTTCTATACGTTATAATTTCATTATGGATATTAACAGGGAGGGATCTTTTTCGATGTTAGAAAAAAAGCTTATATGCACTGCCTGCGGATCAACGTTTTCTCTTCGAGAGAACCTTGCACGTTGCCAAAAGTGCAGGGAGCCACTTGAGATCGAGGAGTTTATTTCAA
Source organism: Aminobacterium colombiense DSM 12261 (assembly GCF_000025885.1). Classification (NCBI taxonomy): domain Bacteria; kingdom Thermotogati; phylum Synergistota; class Synergistia; order Synergistales; family Aminobacteriaceae; genus Aminobacterium; species Aminobacterium colombiense. The sequence goes on from NC_014011.1 coordinate 63,169, forward strand.
AGAATATCGATACGGAAGAACGATCGGACATCTTCAAACGGTATAAGAGCTTTTTCCCCTTTCAGTCCAGTTGCAGCGGTCTTTCCCTTGGCGAAGGAATGACCCCCCTTCTTTCAGCTCCCTCCTTTGCTGAAAAATACGGGGTGAAAGAAATATTTTTAAAGAACGAAACAGTAAACCCCACGTGGTCTTTTAAAGACCGGGGAACAGCCGCGTCCATTCACCATGCCATTGAACTTGGTTTTCGCCGAATCGGAACTGTCTCTACAGGAAATATGGCAGCTTCCGTAGCTGCTTTCGGGGCAAGAGCAGGCCTTGAAACGACAATCCTTGTGAAGGGGGATATCCCTTCTGAAAAACTCAATCCGGTTGCCATCTATAATGCCCGTCTGATCAAGGCTCTGGGCGACTATGACCGACTTTACGAAGAAAGCCTCCGCCTGGGAGAAAGATATGGCATCTACTTTATGAATTCCGACGTTCCCTTCAGGGTCGAAGGGTCTAAGACCATTGCTTTTGAAATATGTGAACAGACAGAGTTTAATGTTCCTGACTTTGTTATTATACCAACAAGTGCCGGCGGCAACATTCGAGGCATAGAAAAAGGGTTTAGAGAGTTTTACAAATCCGGGCTTATTCCTCACATACCAACGATTGTCGCGGCTCAGGCAGAAGGATGTGCACCAATAGCGAGAGCCTACGAAAAGAATTCTCTCACTATTGAGCGGTTCCCCAACCCCCACACTGTCGCCCACGCCATAGAAAACCCTTTCCCCCCAAGCGGCAACCAGGTGTTAAGAATGCTTCACAGGCAAAGGGGGGTAGCTGTGGCAGTTTCAGAAGAGAGCATTTATGAATCTCAGCTAGAACTGGCAGGGATGGGGTTGTTTGTTCAGCCAGCTTCAGCTGTTTCGCTGGCGGCCCTTAAAAAACTGCGGCAAACTGGCTCTATCTCTTCAGAACAGAGAGCGGCATGTATCCTTACAGGGAGCGGGTTGAAATACACAGCTGTTTTCGATGCCTACAATCTCAATGCCGAAGAGTGTCTTATAGATGATCTTGAGAAGCTTCTTGCAGTGAAATGAAAGGCAAAGGGGAGTAAGGGAGAATGCTGCTGTGTGAGCGGTGTCATCAACAACATGAAGAGGACAGTAAGTATTGGAGGTGCCCCTGCGGCGGGGCGCTTCTTCTCCACGTTGACGAAACCCGATTTCCTTCGCAGGAAGCTTTGCAATCCCGCCCTTCATCACTTTGGCGGTATAAAGAGGCTCTTCCTTTAAGGGATGGAACGATTCCTGTTTCTCTTGGTGAAGGTCTTACCCCCCTTGTTCCCTTGCCATGGAAATCCGGCCGGGTTTTCTTTAAGCTTGATTATCTCTGTCCCACCGGTTCCTATAAGGATCGGGGAGTTGCCTATGAGGTAACAAGGCTGAAAGAACTGGGCATCTCTTCCATTGTTGAAGATTCGTCGGGCAATGCAGGGGCAGCTATGGCTGCTTATGCCGCTCGGGCAGGCATTCATTGTCAAATTTTTGTTCCGGAATATACCTCTGCAGGCAAGTGTGTCCAGATTGAAAGTTATGGGGCAGAACTTGTACGGGTTCCGGGAAGTCGGGAAGACACCACTAGAGCTGCAGAGCAGGCGGCATCCCATACTTATTATGCCAGTCATAACTGGAGCCCCTATTTTGTTCATGGAATTAAGACCTATGCTTTTGAAATATGGGAACAACTCCAGTGCACAGCGCCTCATAAGATCATTGTTCCGGCAGGGCAGGGAAGCCTCGTTCTGGGCTGTTATCTTGCCTTCCGACATCTTCTTCAATCAAAGATCATCTCTCGCTTTCCTCAAATCATCGCTGTTCAGGCAAAGAATTGCGCTCCCCTCTATGAGGCTTTTATTCAGAGGAAAGAAGAACCCGTCCAGATAGAGAAACAGGAAACCATAGCGGAGGGAATTAGTTCCGCCCTGCCTGTGCGGGGAAGGGAAGTTCTTGCCGCTATCAGGAAAACAGGGGGGGAAATGCTGGCAGTTGATGAAGAGGAGATAAAAAGAGGTTTTTATGATTTGGCCAAGGCCGGCCTGTATGTAGAACCAACCAGTGCAGTTGTAGCGGCAGCATTGGCTAAACTGGAAGGTCAGGGGAAGCTTTTAACCAGCGAAACAACAGTGGCCTTCCTTTCGGGTTCTGGCCTGAAAGCCACGGATAAGATTTTGCACTTAAAATAAAGAAAAGAATGAATTTTATAAATACTAAATTGATAATTTAGGAATATCCCTTCCCATAAAGCCCTCTTTCCTGATATAATCCGCCCTAAAATTCTTAACCAACAGGAGGGCTCTACTATGAACAAATACATTTTTGCAGAGCGGATGAAAAATTTTCAGGCATCGGATATCGCCGCCATTCTAAAGGTGACAGCTGATCCTGAGATTATTTCTTTCGCCGGCGGCCTTCCGGCTCCAGAACTATTTCCGATTGATGAGATGAAAGAAGTTGTTGCTTACGTTCTCGAGAAGCACGGCACAAAAGCCTTGCAATACTCGACAACAGAAGGACATGTTCCTTTGCGGGAAAAGATCGCGAGCCGGATGAACCGGAAATACCAGACCCGTTTGGAGAGCGACAACATAATGATCACCACGGGATCCCAACAGTCTCTTGACCTGCTGGCTAAGATGTTTATCGACGACGGAGATGTCATCTTATGCGAAAGCCCTACCTATCTCGGTGCTCTCAGTGCCTTTAACGGCTATAACCCGCGGTACGTGGAAGTCGAGACAGACGCAGACGGAATGGTTCCAGAGGCTCTCGAAGAGGCTCTGAAAAGAGAAAAAAGAGCCAAAGCAGTCTACGTTATTCCAGATTTTCAGAACCCCACAGGCAAAACGTGGACTTTTGAGAGAAGAAGAGCCTTTATGGAAGTTATTAACCGTTACAATATAGTGGTCTTTGAAGATAACCCCTATGGTGAGCTTCGATTTAAAGGGGTCGTACCCCCTTCTCTGAAATCTTTTGACACAAAAGGGCAGGTGGTTCTTCTTGGAACCTTCTCTAAGATCTTTTGCCCGGGAATGAGGATTGCCTGGCTTTGCGCAGAAGGAGAAATATATGAAAAGTTTTCGTACCTTAAGCAGGCTGCTGATCTTCATTCCCCTACGCTGAGTCAGTATGAGATCGACACCTATATGGAAATGTACGATCTTGACGCCCATGTAGGTCGTATCATAGATGTCTATAAGGAACGGTGCGGCATTATGATAGAGGCGATGAGGGCAGAGTTGCCGCCTTCAGTTTCATACACCGTGCCGGAAGGCGGGCTTTTTACATGGGTAGTGTTGCCTGAAAATCTCAGTGCCAGAGACGTGCTCATGACCTGTATTGAAAAGAAGGTTGCCTTTGTACCGGGAGGAGCCTTCTTCCCTAACGGCGGTCATGAGAACACCTTACGCTTGAACTATTCCAACATGCCGCCAGAGAGAATTGTACAGGGAATCAAACTACTTGGAAACGCTATAAAAGAACACCTTCGTTAAATATAGGGAAGCCTGGCTCGTTACTGAGCCAGGCTTCCCTAATATATTGCCCTGAAGAAAACGTCGCTACTATTTTAAAAGCTTTTTCACTGCTTCACGAATAACACTTACTTCTGTTTTGTATTCCGCGGCGAGTTCCTTTAAAGGTTTGTCCTTTGGGGCATCCATGGGCCATCCTGCCTCAGCCAGTATCTTTTCAGCTGCGAGTCCATAGGTTTCTGCAATGCTCGACAGCGTCATCGAACCTTTTATTTCTTCCGGGTTCTGAGGAGTTGTTTTGGGGGACGAAGGGATCTCAGTTTTTTGTTTTTCCAAATAGGCTTCAAGGAGTGCTCGAATTTCCTCATCATCAACCCCTTCAATGTTTTTTAGCGAAACATCGCGAGGAACGCCAGCTGGAAGATTTGTAATGGCAATAACCTCCTCCTCGGTAAGTTTCACAGTTTCCGATACCTGGTGAAGGGTCATCCACCCATAGATACCGCTTGCTGCATTCCTTACACCTTCAGTAGTAGATGGGGCGTAGGTCATCCATTTCCCAGATAGCCGGGCTGCACCGTAAAAACCAAAGAAGAGAAGTAAGCCGACTATTCCGACGGCGAGAGAGGAGAAGAATTTCTTTTTCGTTCCGAAAGAGAGAGTTTTCTCCACAGGACACGTGTCAGTACATCGTCCACAGGCAATACATTCCGCGCTGTTTTCTGTTTCTTTTGCTTCAGGGTTGAGATTCACGGGACATGACGTATGACATAGATGACAATGAATACAAGATGAATCATTTCGACGAATCTTTACCAGACTTAATTTCTGGCCAAGGGCAAGAAGAGCTCCGAGAGGACAAAGATAACGGCACCAGAATCGCTCAATCCATAAACTCGCGGCAATTACAGCACCAAAGAGCACTATATATGCCCAGGGCTTTTCCACTACTTCCTTCCAGCCTGCGCTGAGGTGCATCCATGCTACCCACGGATCATAATTACGCCATGCGAGGGTGCCGAGTTTCCATGTAAAAAAGAGAATGATGGCGAGAATGGCATACTTTAGATATCGTGCTGGCCGATCAACAGACTCTGGCAGCTCTCTGGGGGTTATGGCCAATTTCCGAGCCACTTTTGCGGAAAGCTCGCCTATGGTTCCCAAGGGGCAGATCCAGCTGCAAAAAACACGCCCTACGACAACGGTCATTGCTACGACACCAGCAAACAACACAAGAGAGCTTGGTGCCAATCTCCTTAGCCATGTCCCTGTTTTTAAATAAGCATATAATCCCTCTATACCTCCAAATGGGCATAAAGCATCTACTGGCGGCACTCCTTCGGGGCCGCCTCCTAGAAGTTGATGCCGATAGCCTATCCACGATAGGAAGATGAGAAATGCAAGTTGAACGGCCAGACGGATCTTTTGCGATTTCATAGTCGTACCCCCTTCTTTACTCCTTTGTTTCTAAATTATCTTTTAGAAGAGAGGTTTTGGCTATCGGCAAAAAGACGTACTCCACGGAGGTATTTGTAACGAACGCAGAGACGAAGGGCTACGTTTTTCTAATCACCGGTACTTTCATCACTCCGTTTCTTTTTGATAATGAGAACGGCAGCGATTATACCTACGCCGATAACGAGCCAGATCATGGTTAAGGCGTTCATACATATTCACCTCCTCACCTATGCCGTTGGGAGTCCTTGCATTTTTTGAGAGAAGTTGCTTTTTGACACGCACGAGGCGCAGTTGAAAAAACTAAATCTAGTGAATAGATAAACAATTGCTATCAATTTGAAAGTAACATAAAAAACAGCTAAATTCAAGTATTAATTTTATTTAACATTAGCGATGGTTTTTTTAAATCCTGAGAAAAGAACTTCGGGATATAATGTTGTAAAGGGGGGAAGATAATGGATCAGGAAAAAGTATTTTGGAGAATGCTTGATGTCATTGAAGATTTTATTGTTCCCGAAACCCGTTTGGCGGTGCCCCATGGCCATAAAATTTTTGGCGCGGCCATTGTGCGTCGTTCTGACCTCTCCCTTGTAGTGGCAGAAACAAATCATGAAGGGTGGAGCCCCCTTTGGCATGGGGAAGTCTATACTATAAAAAAATTTTTCGAACTTGATGACCATCCCGATCCTAGAGAATGTATCTTTCTCTCAACACATGAACCCTGTTCCATGTGCCTTTCTTCCATTGCGTGGTCAGGGTTTCCTCAGATTTATTTTCTTTTTGGGTATGAACAAACAAGAAACGCTTTTAACATTCCCTACGATATCCAAATTTTAAATGAAGTCTTTAATTGCCCCAAGCCAAGTCGTAAAAACAAATTTTTTGAAAGTTTTTCCTTACAGGAGATGGTTTTGCAACTGAGCGAGCCTGATCTTGCAAAGGCGAGGTTAGAAAAGCTGCAACGCATATATAATGAACTGTCAGATGTATACCAGGCGAGAGAAAAAAAACGATCTTGAAATGAAGGAGGAAAAAATATGGCACTTACAGATATTATAGGGCCGGTTATGATTGGTCCATCTTCCAGTCATACTGCTGGTGCGGCCCGTCTTGGCCGACTGGCTTTAGCATGCTGGGGAAGTGATCCCCTGGAAAGTGTTGAAATATTTTTGCGCGGGAGTTTCGCCCACACAAGCTATGGGCATGGAACAGATAGAGCCCTCATTGCAGGACTTCTCGATATGGCTCCAGATGATATTCGGTTGCGTGACGCCTTGCTGATCGCAAGAGAGCGAAAGTTCAATTATCGTTTTGATGCCGAAGAGATAGATGGGGCACATCCGAACTCTGCTCGATTTGTTTTTACCGGCAAAGATGGCAGAACCCTTGAGGTTATCGGAGCCTCTATTGGCGGTGGAGCAGTAGAGCTTCAACAGGTTGACGGCTTTAACGTGAGTGTGTCAGGAGAGCTCCCTTCTCTTATAACCTTTCATCAGGATACCCATGGTGTGGTCGCGGCAGTAACAAGGCTCTTTGCAGATATGAAGATCAATATTGCCACATTGAGCCTGTATCGAAAATCCAAGGGAGGAAAGGCTTCCCTTGTTATTGAACTCGACCTTCAGTCTCCGCCCCATAGAAGTGTCAGGGAGGCTATTGAGAAGGCGCACCCATCTATTGAACGGGTATTGCCCCTATACAATGAGGGAGGAAACGTATCATGAGATCACTTGCGGAAGTTATAGCTCTGAGCCTGAACCAAAACAGCTCTTTTTGCCAAGCAGCATTATCGAAGGAAGAGCTGGAAACAGGTCTCTCTATTGAGCATATTCGAGAAGGAATGAAGGAGCGGCTTACAGATATGGAAAAGTCTGTTTCTGACGCCCTCTCTCAAAAATGGGATGGTAAAGTCGTTAAATCTGATTTTGGAAAAATGAATGACTACTCTCAAAGTCAACAATCTTTATCCAGCGAGTATATATTGCGAGCTAGCGAGATCGCTTTGGCGGTGGCAACCTATAATGCTGCGATGGGTCGTATTGTGGCGGCTCCTACAGCGGGGAGCTGCGGCATTTTGCCAGGCCTCCTTTTTGCCTATAAAGAGCTTTTTCGCCCTGAGGAAGAAGCTCTTGTCGATGCTTTGATAGTGGCTGGCTCTGTAGGGGAAGTCGTAGCTTCCAGAGCGACGCTGGCAGGAGCTGAAGGAGGTTGTCAGGCTGAATGCGGCGCTGCTGTAGCCATGGGAGCCGCCGCTCTTGTGGCCCTTCGGGGGGGGACAAGTGAAGCCATAGGGCACAGTGTTGCCCTGACCTTCAAATCCATACTCGGCCTCGTTTGCGATCCTGTAGGGGGATTGGTGGAATCACCATGCATTAAGAGAAATGGGCTGCTCGTTTCACTGGCTGTCCTGGGGGCGGACATGGCTCTTGCCGGCGTGGAATCAATAATTCCAGCCGATGAAGTTATCGATGCTATGGCACAGGTTGGCCGTGCCATCCCGGAATCTTTGCGGGAAACGGCTCAAGGCGGTCTTGCCATTACCCCAACGGCCCGCCGTCTTGTAGCGGAAATTTTCCACGAGAGGTGGTAGACCGTGCAGTTCTTTGCAAAGATTCTGGCGCCGATTATTGTTATTCTTTGCGGAGTTGCGCTGCTCCTAATCTCACTTCGGCGCTTTAGGGCAGGTCAGGCAGGACGGGCCATGCTTGATATTGTTTGGGCAATAGCCTTATTTATACTAGCCTATATGCAATACTTTTATAAATCATCCTGATATATTGGCAACAGGAAGACGGCCAACAGACAAACGAGGAGGTCATTGGGATGAGAATGACAACGTTGCTTACCCCTACTTTAAAAAAGGAACCCGCGGGATGGCAGGATCCAGGTGCTATTCGTCTTCTTCGAGGAGGCTATGCCCTTGATCTTCACCATGGGGAGTGGAGTTTGCTTCCCTTGGGAGCATTGCTGAGGGACAATGTTGCCTGGACCTTTATCCATGCCTTTATGGACGGGGGTTTTCAGCAGCTGGAAGACCTTCTTTATAGAAAAGAAGGAATTCAATTGCTTGCGCAGAGGGTGGTTCAAAGCTACCGGGATCTTCCTCTGCGGGTAATGGAGCTTCGGGGAGGGCGGTTGCTTCTCAGCGGAATAGAGGCTTCTTCATCGGAAGAATGTCAAAAAAATTTGCTGTATTTCATTGAAAACCTCCTTGAGAACATGGCTCTGTCCGGTGTCAAAATAGAAGATGCAACCCTGGGAAAAGAAGGAGCCTACATTGCCCTCCACGCAGAAGAAGAGTTTGCCGCATCTTCAGAAGGGGTAGAATGCCCTTCCTGCGGATGGCATGGTACTACCCATGCCCATGCAGGGGAAACCAAGCCTTTTCGAACAGAAGAGGAGTCTTCAGTGCAGGAAGTTTTCACCCCTGGAGCCGAGTCTATAGACGCCCTCTGCTCCTATCTCGAGGTTTCTTCGGAACAAACAATAAAGACCATGTTCTATATGGCCGAAGTGAATGGCGTCTTCCAGCCGGTGACAGTTCTTATCAGAGGAGATAGGCAGATAAGCGAACGGAAGCTTCTTGTATCACTGGGGGCGACGGAAGTTCGCATTGCAGAGGAAAAAGAACTTATAGAAATCATGGGGCAAAAGCCAGGGTTCCTCGGACCTGTAGGCCTCCCTGACAAACTTCTTGTCATCGCAGATTCAAGTGTGGAAGGTTGCAAAGGTGTTGTAACAGGAGCAAATCGGCCGGAATACCACCTCACTGGAGTGACGTGGGGGCGTGATTTCAAAACGGAACGTGTTGCCGATATTGCTCTTCTTGAAGAAGGGATGGATTGCCCTCATTGCGGCTCAGCCTTGAGGAAGTATCTGTGGAATGGCGTAGCGGCAGTATGGGGAGAACCCGAAGACGCGCTAGAGACCCTTTACCAGGATCAGAGCGGCTCGTCTCAGAAGTGCGCGCTATGGAAGGGCTGGATCCATCTTGATAGCATTATAACGGCCCTGGCGAGACAAAAAACATATCCCTTGGGATTGGCGCCTTTTGATGTGGATATTATAGTGCCATCTATAAAAGACGAAACTGCCATGGAATTGGCGACGAACCTCTATCACGAAATGGTCCATCAGGGAGTCGTTGCTCTTTTCGATGACAGAAATGAGAGGGCAGGCGCTAAATTTGCGGATTTTGAGCTTTTTGGCATTCCAGCAAAAGTTGTTGTAGGGAGAAAAGCGGCTGAGGGAATCGTGGAAGTACAGTACGGTGAAGAAGTAAAGGAAATGCAGGCATGCCATGTAACGTGTTTCCTCTCCTCTTTGCTCAATGACGATGACACGCAGCTGTGATACACTGGCTGCGTTTACTAGTGAGTTAAATGGTATGGAGGGATATGGTATGAGGAAAAATGTGAAACTTTTAATTGCCATGGCTATAATCGCAACGGTGGTCTTGAGTGGAGTTGCAGGGGCAAAAGAAGTTGAGAAGTCTGATGGTGACAAAGTGTTGGCCCAGGTTGGAGATGTAGAAATAAAAGGGCAGGACGTAGAAGATGTAATAAAATCTCTTGACCCCCAGCAGCGCATGTACTATGAGAATGAACAGGGACGCAAGGCCATTCTCGAAGAACTGATCAACCTTGAAGTCTTCGTGCGATGGGCCCAAGAAAATGATGTTGAGAAAGATCCAATTTTTATAGAGCGGCTTGAAAACATAAAAAGAGAAATCCTTCGTCAGGTTGCCCTTGAAAAAATGTTTGGCAATGTTTCTGTGAGCGAAAAAGAGGCCAGAGACTATTACACGGCTCATGTCACGGATTTTATGATCCCGTCCCAGATAAGGGCGAGCCATATTCTTGTAGAAAATGAAGAGGAAGCGAAAAGAATAAGAGAAGAGATAAAAACAGAAAAAATTACCTTCGAAGATGCTGCCCAGAAATATTCGTCCTGCCCCTCTAAAGCCCAGAAAGGGGATCTTGGGTATTTCCAGAGCGACCAGGTTGTTCCAGAATTCAGCCAGGCTGCCGGAGCTCTTAAAAAAGGAGAAATAAGCGCGCCGGTAAAGAGTCAGTATGGCTGGCATATTATCAGGCTCGAAGATAAAAAACCGGGTTCACTGCAGCCCTTTGAAGAAGTTAAAGGACAGATTGAAACCAACCTTCTTCGTGAGAAACGGGCTCAGATCTATACAGACGAAACAGAACGCCTTCGAAAACAATACGGTGTCAAGGTCTTCGAAAATAAATAATAGAACAACCCTTTGAGATAGCTTATTAAGACAAGGCGGGCAGATAATGCTGTCCGCCTTGTCTTTCTATAAATATGAAGAAGGAGGATGATGCATCGTGGATTTGCTAGGCCTTGTCCTTATATTCAGTGCGCGTATTCTTGATGTCAGTCTTGGAACGGTCAGAATCCTTTTTCTAGTGAGAGGGAGACGGCAGCTAGCTGCAGTTACAGGTTTTTTAGAAGTTATGATCTATATGTCAGTTCTTGGATATATTCTAGGAGGGGGAGCTTCGCTTACATTCCCCCAGCTTATAGCCTACGCAAGTGGGTATGGCGCTGGAAATTTTGTCGGCTCTCTTCTTGAAGAAAAGTTGCTCCGCGCTTTCGTCACCCTTGAAATTATTCTTGAAAGGAACCAGGAGACGCAAGCTATTATTGAACAGATAAGAGAAGCTGGTTTTGGTGCTACAGTTCTCGTTGGGAAGGGGCGCGCAGGACTTCGCCTCGTAGTAAAAGTTATTTGTAACCGCTCTGATATTCGTCATATTCTAGGCCTTGTTGATGAAAAGGGTTTTGTCTGTATCTCGGATGTCAAAGGATGTTGGGGTGGCCATTTCAAAATAAAGGGAAAATAAGAAGGAGGAGTGACGAGTGAAAAAAAAGGAGCGTTTCGGCCAAGCTCATAAGGAAGCCCTGATATCTTTGGGACTTTATGGCGTCTTTTTCGCCTGGTGGTATGGAGCGGCCTATGGACTGGGTAGTGGAGATCCATCTTCATACACATATATTTGGGGCATGCCCTCATGGTTTTTTTATAGTTGCATTGTTGGCTATGTCGTCATTTCTTTTCTTGTCTGGGCCGTTGTAAGGTTCTTTTTTAAAGAAATTCCTCTAGATGAGCCCTCGAAAGAAGAGGGGAGCGAATTGTAATGGAACAGAGAGTATCTATGATCCTGCCCCTTGTTCTTTATCTTGGCGGTGTTATGGCTATCGCTCTTTGGAGCCAAAGAATAGGCAAAAAATCAAGGGACACAAAAAGTTTTATTGAAGAGTATTTTCTTGGGAGCCGCTCAATGGGCGGGTTTGTCCTGGCCATGGCTATTATTACAACCTATACAAGCGCTAGCAGTTTTGTGGGGGGGCCCGGTGTCGCCTATAAAATGGGCCTTGGCTGGATACTTTTGGCGATGATACAGGTTCCTACCGCTTTTTTGACCCTGGGCGTTCTTGGGAAAAAGTTTGCCATTATAGCCCGTCGCATTCAGGCCGTTACAGTTACGGAATTCTTGCGGGTTCGTTACCGGAATGATCTTGTGGTCATTCTCTCTTCTATAGCTCTTCTTATATTCTTCATGGCATCAATGCTCGCTCAATTTATTGGCGGGGCGAGACTTTTTCAATCCATCACAGGCTACCCCTATCTTATAGGCCTAATTATTTTTGGCATTACGGTGATCCTCTACACAACAGTGGGGGGATTTAGAGCTGTTGTGCTTACTGACACCATACAAGGGTCCATGATGGTTGTGGCATCAATAGCGTTACTTTGGAGCGTTGTTCATGCAGGAGGGGGCATGACTGCCGTTATGACCCGTCTCTATGAAATAGATCCCGCCCTCATCACCCCTTTTGGACCTGATAATTTTATTTCTAAACCCTTTATTCTTTCTTTTTGGGTTTTAGTGGGATTTGCCATTCTGGGTCTTCCTCAAACAACGGTGAAGTGTATGGGCTACAAAGATTCCCGTTCCATGCATAATGCCATGATAATTGGAACTTTTATCGTGGGATTCCTTATGCTTTGTATGCATATGGTGGGAGCTCTCGGGCGAGCTGTTATTCCAGATATTCAGGTTGGAGATCTTGCAGTGCCCACTTTGACAATAAAACTCCTTTCCCCTTTTTGGGCAGGTGTTTTTATAGCGGGCCCCCTAGCGGCTATTATGTCAACGGTGGACTCTATGCTTATTCTCGCTTCTGCAGCCATCATTAAAGATCTTTATTTAAACTACCTTTGTAAAGATCCGGAAAAAGTAAATCCAGCTGCCCTTGGGAGGATGAGTTTTATTTCCACAGGAATTTTGGGCATCCTTGTTTTTATCGCGGCCCTTAAACCTCCTTCTCTTCTAGTCTGGATCAATCTGTTTGCCTTCGGTGGCCTTGAAGCGGTCTTTCTCTGGCCTACAATTTTAGGCCTTTATTGGAAAAGAGCCAATGCTGTTGGCGCTCTCTGCTCTATCATTGCCGGGTGCGGCGCTTTCTTTTATTTCACCATCACTAAGGTTACATGGATGGGAACCCACCAAATAGTGCCAACTATCCTTGTCGGTCTTATTGCCTTTATCATCGGTGCCTATGCAGGAAAAAGACCTGACGACGAAACAATCAGGATCTTCTGGGAGTAGTCCTTAAAACCTTTTGCGATTATATAGAGAAAAAGACTCTTTTTATATTGAAAAAGAGTCTTTTTTCTATGTTTTTTCTTTTTATATTCCTCTTCTTTAGCTAGCTTGACAGATAATTCTGGATGCTTATAATTAAACTACACATTCCGCAGTATAGAATTTGATTCCGTATCGTGGAATGTTGGAATAAATTGTTTTCTCCCCCATCTTTAAGGAGGTAAAACATTATGGCTGGCGCCAGAAAAAATCCCGGATACGTCCAATCCATAGAAAGAGCCATGTCGATTATAGAAGTTCTTGACGAACACGGAGAGTTAGGAATTTCTGAAATAAGCGATGAACTTGGTTTGGAGCCAAGCACTGTCCATCGTATCGTTTCTACCCTCAAAGGCCTTGGTTATGTGAATCAAAACCGCGAAAATCATAAATACTCCAACAGTTTCAAGCTTTTTGAAATAGGAAATAACGTGGTTAAGGCCCTTGGTCTAAAAAAGCAGGCCATGCCTTTTATGCGAGAGCTTTCTGATAAAACAAATGAAGCCGTAAATTTAGCTGTTATGGATGGCAAGTATGTTATTTACATCGATAAGATTGAAAGCCAATCGACCATACGTGTAGATCTTTCTGTAGGAAAACGCATGCCAACATATTGCACAGGCCTCGGAAAGATCATGCTCGCGTATATGCCTGAAACAAAGGTAAGGGAACTTCTTGAAGATGAACCATTCGCGCGTTTTACTAAAAACACGGTTCCCGACCTTGAAACCTTATTTCAGCATCTTGCCCGTATAAGGAAGCAGGGATATTGCATCGACAATGAAGAATATATTGAGGGGCTGTTTTGCGTAGCGGCTCCAGTATGGGGTCATTCTGGTGAAGTTTTGGCCGCTCTTAGTGTGGCGGTCCCCAAGTTTCTTTACGCAGATACAGAACGTCTTTTCGCCATTCGGGATTTGGTAATAGATGTGGCCAAACGTTTTTCGACCACCCTTGGATACAAATCCTGAAATGACAAAGGCTAAGAATTACAACCTTTATATCTCTCAAGAGGGAGGAATCTCGAAATGGCAAAGGTAACGATCCAGAAACTTAAAGAAATGAAACAGAAAGGTGAAAAAATATCAATGGTGACAGCCTATGATTACGCACAGGCTGTATTGGTGGAAAAATCCGGCATTGAAATTATTCTTGTCGGCGACTCTCTTGCTATGACCATGCTTGGAAACGAAGGAACTGTTCAGCTTACCACAGATGAAATGATCGCCCATATCAAACCGGTGGTAAAAGGCGCGCCAACGCCAATGATCGTGGGAGATATGGTCTTCGGTTCCTACAACGAGAGCATTTCTCAGGCTATCCGCAGCGCAAATCGCCTCATGAAAGAGGGCGGCTGTGATGTTATCAAGCTTGAGGGAGGGCGGCCCGAAGTGGTGTCTGCCATTGTGGAGGCAGGAATTCCTGTACAGGGACATATAGGTCTCACTCCTCAGACAGCGTCAATGCTGGGCGGGTTTAAAGTTCAGGGAAAGAGTCTTGAGGCAGCTCAGAGAATAATCGATGAGGCGAAGGCCCTTGAGGAAGCAGGAGCTTTTTCCATTGTCGTTGAATGTGTGCCTGAAGAATTGGGACGGGCCATTACTGAAGCTGTTTCCATTCCTATTATAGGGATAGGCGCAGGGCGTTATTGCGATGGCCAGGTTCTTGTTTTCCATGATATGCTGGGACTTTTTGATAAATTCCTTCCTAAGTTCGTTAAACAGTATGCTCAGATTGGAGACGAAATTGTAAAATCGCTAAGCACATACAAGGAAGAAGTGCGTCAAGGTGCCTTCCCAGAAGAAAAACACACCTTCGGAGGACTGAGCAGGGAAGATCTGAAGGATCTGTAAGAGTAAGCTGAGGTGAAAGGAATGAAAATCGCAGTTCTTGGTTCGGGAGCAATGGGATGCCTCTATGGCGGGAAACTTGCCGAAGCAGGATATGATGTTACTCTCATTGACGTATGGAAAGATCACATTGATTCTATTAATAACCGGGGTTTGCATATAGAAGGAATTGAGGGAGAACGGACGGTTCGCTCTATTCGAGCTGTTTCTTCTGCTGGAGAGGCAGGGCCGTGCGATCTTCTCATTGTTTTTGTCAAAGCAACCCTTACGGCTCAGGCCGTAGAAAGCGCCAGGGGAATAATTGGGGAGCGAACAAGCATCCTCACCCTCCAGAATGGCCTCGGCAATGTAGAAAAAATAAGTGCCGTGGTTGGAGAAGAGAAAGTTATTGCCGGTGTAACGGGACACGGATCCACATTGCTTGGACCGGGGAAAATACGCCATGCCGGACAGGGTGTCACCGTTATTGGCGAACTCAATGGCGCTGTTGACGAACGTCTTCGATGCATCGGAGCGGTGCTTGAAAAGGGCGGCTTTGATGTAAAACTTTCCCAAAATGTTATGGGACTCATTTGGGGGAAGCTTCTCGTCAATATTGGCATCAATGCGCTGACGGCTATCACCGGCCTTAAAAATGGACGACTTGTGGATTTTTCTGAAACAGAAGAACTCCTTCGTTCTGCCGTTGAAGAGGCGGTTGCTGTAGCGAAAGGAAAAGGCGTCATTCTCGAAGGAGAAGATCCAGTGGAGCACGCGAGAAATGTTGCGAGGCTGACGGCAACCAATAGGTCGTCCATGCTCCAGGATGTTTCGAACAAACGCAAAACAGAGATAGATGTCATTAACGGAGCCATTGTTCAAGAAGGCAAGCGTTTAGGTATTCCAACACCGGTCAACAAGGTTCTTTACAACTTGGTGTCGGTGAAAGAAAAAACTTATGAAGAAGTATAAAGGGGGAGTCATAATGAAGCAGTTGAAGAAAAAATCATTGATGATTGCGGGACTTTTGCTTTGCGCCCTTGTTCTTGGAACTGTGGCGCAACCAGTTTGGGCTGCGAAATATACCTTTAAGCTTGGACATGCGGTAAGCGACCAGCATCCCTACCATCTTGGCGCAGTTCGTTTCAAAGAAGTTGTAGAAAAAGAAACCAACGGAGAAGTGGAAATTAATCTCTTCCCCAACAATCAGCTTGGTACAGGCGAAAGAGACCTTATCGAAGGGCTTCAGCTTGGGACTGTAGACCTGGTTGTTTCTTCCACCGGTCCCATGAGCGGCTTTGAAAAGAAATTTATGATCTTTGACTTCCCTTTCCTCTTTAAGGATAAGGCACAGGCCTACGCCACTCTTGATGGAGAAATTGGACAGTACATTATGGGACTCCTTGAGAAGCAGGGCATTAAGGGACTGGCGTGGTATGAAAATGGTTTCCGACATCTTACAAACTCAAAACGTCCTGTCAACATGCCAGCAGATGCTCAGGGCTTAAAATTGAGAACTATGGAAAATAAAGTACAGATGGCTATTTGGCGGGCAGTAAAAGCTGATCCCACACCAATGGCCTGGGGTGAAGTGTTCACTGCTCTTCAGCAGGGTACTGTAGATGGACAGGAGAACCCAATACCTATAATTTACACACAGAAGATCTACGAAGTTCAGAAGTATGTTTCTCTCACCGGCCACGTTTTCTCTCCGTCAATGATTGTAATGGGCAAAGCAAAATTCGATAAGCTGCCTAAGGAATATCAGGAGCTTTTTCTAAAGGCTGCCCAGGAATCGGCTGTTTACGAGCGAGAGCAAATTACAAAAATGGAAGAAGAGCAGGTTGAGGAGCTTAAGAAACTGGGCATGGAGATCAATACACCTGATAAAGATGCTTTCCGAGAAGCCACAAAATCTGTTTATGACGAGTTCCGTGGAGAGCTTGGAGAAGACGCGAAGCTTCTTGATCAGATTCTTGCAGAGAACTAGAACTTAAGCCATTCATATGGGAAAGGGAGAAGGGGGCCCTCTTTCTTCTCCCTTTTTGTCTGGCAGAAAGAAGGGGTTGTTTAGATCCGATGGAAAAAATACTCAATGGTGTAAACCGTATAGTGGAATACATCGTAAGCTTTCTGTTGATCGTAATGGTCATTGTTGTTTTTTTACAGGTTATATTCAGGTTTGTTCTTCACTCCTCTCTGCCGTGGTCAGAAGAAGTTTCCAGATACATTCTCATATGGATCTCTTTTCTTGGCGCCAGTATCGGCGTGAAAAGAGGGGCTCATATTGGAGTGGAAGTGGTAACAAACATATTGCCCAGTAAAATCAAAAAGGTTGTTGCATTTTTAGCGACTCTCTTTGCCACGGTCTTTTTTGCTATTATGGTGGTCTATGGCCACAGAATTCTCGGCATTGTTTCGAGTCAGTTATCACCGGCCATGGAAATATCCATGGGAATTCCATACTCAGCGATTTTTATCAGCGGTGTGCTCATGTTCGTTTATTCTGTTGAGCAGGCCCTGGCAATTGTGACGGGAAGAAAGGGTGAAGCCAGATGACAGCAGTTCTCTTCGCCAGTCTTTTCTTGTTTTTTGTCATAAATGTGCCCATCGCCATTGCTATAGGTCTGGCTTCTGTTGCGGCCATTCTTTTTTCTGGATCCATTCCGCCTATAGTCGTCGTTCAGAAGATGTTCACAGCTGCAGATTCCTTTCCTCTTATGGCTGTTCCTTTTTTCATCCTTGCCGGTTCATTGATGGAATTTGGGGGCATTTCAAGGCGGCTTGTAGAGTTCGCTAATTCCATTGTCGGGCGATTTTCAGGTGGTTTGGCTTTTGTGGCCATTATGGCAAGCATGTTCTTCGGTGCCATTTCCGGTGCCGCAGTAGCCACAGTAGCGGCAATTGGCACCATTCTGATTCCAGCTATGGTGCGGCGAGGCTATGACAAGCCTTTTGCTACGGCGGTTCAGGCTACAGCAGGAACTCTTGGGGTTATGATCCCCCCAAGTATCCCCATGATCATCTACGGCGTTCTTACGGGGGTATCTATAGGAGCACTTTTCATGGGCGGCATACTGCCAGGTATACTCGTCGGCCTTTCCCTCATGTTTGTAGCATGGCTTATCTCTCGAAAAAAAGGGTATCGAGGAGATGAAAAATCTTCCCTAAATCGTATTTGGCAGACATTTAAACAGGCAATCCTCGCTCTCATGATGCCAGTGATAATTCTTGGCGGTATTTACGGCGGGGTATTTACTCCTACAGAGGCTGCGGTAGTTGCTGTCGTGTATGGCTTTGTCGTGGGTTTTTTCATCTATCGCGAACTGAATTTGTCACAGCTTAAAGATATTCTTGTTACAACAGTAGTGGGAACATCCATGATCATGTTCATTATTGCCACATCCTCTGTCTTCAGCTGGATTCTTACTGCAGAACAGATTCCCCAGGTGGTGGCAAATGCCATACTTTCCATATCGAAAAATCCCATCATCATTCTGGCCCTTATCAACTTATTGCTCCTCTTTCTGGGAACCTTTATGGAAACAGTGGCAGCCATCATTATTTTGGTGCCGGTTTTGTTGCCCGTAATAACCCAGATAGGGGTCGACCCTCTCCACTTTGGGATCGTTTTAGTTGTGAACCTCGCCATAGGCATGGTTACGCCGCCCCTTGGGGTCTGTCTTTTCATAGGGTGCAGCATTGCGGATATCACTCTTGAAGATATTACCCGTGCCGTATGGCCATTTATCTTGATCATGATCGCAGATGTATTGCTTCTCACCTATTTGCCGTGGATATCAACGATTTTGCCGAGACTGACGGGGCTCTATTGATATAAGGGCTCCGCAGTCATTTCGGTAGGTTGACAGATAGAAAAATCCACAATATAATGTGTTGAACTATTCAAATAATTCAGACGCAAAGGAGGGTTCCGAATGAAGCTAATGAAGAATCTCGCAGTTCAGTCTCTAGTAGCTCTACTTATAGTACTTATTATTAGCAGCGGATCCCCTCCTGGTGTGATTGGCATTTAATTGCCTCTACCCAGACACCAGAGCCGGGATCCGCTTTAAGCGGTTTCCGGCTTTTTTTTATGGGTAAGGCAATTAACACAGAGAACGAGGTTCAATGAGAATGGGAAGGGAGAGGCTATCATGGTCAAAATGGGGAAAAAGGGCAAGGTACAGAGTGAAAAGAAAGCGGTAGTCTATGAAGCTGTGGATTCTATAGAAATGTTCAACTTGGAGGGGCTTCTCGAAGTTCGATGGAGAGGTCCTTTCGAAGGATACCGTTAGAAAGTGCGAATATTATCATGAGCCCCTTGATACCGCAAGGAAGCCCTTCTCAACGAAGGGCTCTTTTTATGGTATCATCCAAGAGTCACCTTCAGACTATTCTTTATACATTTCCCATGGGCCCATCACTTTAAAGAAAATTCTTAACAGAGAAGGGGAGAAATAACGGTGAAATACGACGTTATTATTGTGGGATCAGGTCCAGCCGGAGTCTTTGCGGCCATGGAGCTGGTGAAAAGTGACAAAAAAGTACTGATCTTAGATAAGGGAAAACTTATAAAAGAAAGAAAATGCCCTATTCTTGAAGGACTTTCCCCTGTATGCGTCAACTGCAATTCATGTAATATCGTTTCTGGTTGGGGAGGTGCAGGCACAGCTTCAGATGGAAAACTCACCCTGACAACAGGATTTGGCGGAAACCTCGAAGAATGCATAGGGGAAGATGCTCTAGAAAACATGATCCGCTATGTAGACGATACTTTTGTAAGCTTCGGCGCTGATAAAAAGTATTACGAGCCAACGGGAGAAATTGTGAAAGATACCATCCAAAAGGCAGCAAGCCGAGGAATAAAAATTATCCCGGCCAGAATTCGCCATATTGGCACCGATGCGTCCCGTATGGTTCTCAATAACATGTATGAAGAACTGAAAGAGAAATGCGACATTCTTATGAACACAGAAGTGAAGGAAGTTGTTGTCCATAGCGGAGTTGTCGAAGGAGTAGTCTTAAAAGATGGCCAGGAAATAAACTCTGAGTACGTTATTTTAGCTCCAGGCCGAGAAGGAAGCTCGTGGCTCGAAGGAATTGTGAACAAATATAATTTGCCAATTGCCTCCATGCCTGTAGATATTGGGGTGCGAGTAGAGGTTTCGGATAGTATTTGCCAGGATCTTACAAAGCATTTCTACGAAGTGAAATGTCTATACAACACCCCTACCTTTGACGACAGATGCCGCACTTTCTGTATGAACCCTTCGGGGTTTGTAGTACACGAGTATAACAAGGCCCATGATCTGGTCACGGTGAATGGGCACAGCCTAAAGAATGTAAAATCTAAAAACACGAATTTTGCCATTCTCGTGACAAAAAACTTCACCCAGCCTTTCAACGACCCCATAGGATATGCTACTCATATAGCTAAACTTGCGAACATGCTGGCTGGCGGCGGTATTTTACTGCAGCGTCTTGGTGATTTGCGGGATGGTCGCCGTTCCACAGAGGCCAGAATAACGAGGGGAATGGTTAAACCCACAGCCCAGGCCCAGCCAGGCGACCTGAGCCTTGTTTTACCTCACCGTTTTTTAATTGACGTGGTTGAATTTATAGAAGCCCTTAATATCATTATGCCGGGCATCAATATGAACGATACTCTCCTATACGGAGTGGAGATCAAGCTGTATTCCTTACGGCTTGAATTAAAAGAAACCCTTGAAACACCTGCCATCCGAAATCTTTATATGGCCGGAGACGGCGCAGGGGTAAGCCGTGGGATAATACAGGCGGCTTCTAGTGGTGTCGTAGCCGCCCGCTCAATTCTTTATCAAGGATAGCAGTGTTTCCTGTTACCTGATATATGTAACGACGCCCTCTTTACGTTTGGGGGCCCCATACTTATGGGCGGGATCTTTATATCCTAAGGCTATGCTGTAAAGAGCTTCATAGCCTTCAGGTACGCCTATGGCTTTCAGTTCTTCTGGTGTGGCTACAGCAAAAAAGAAACCAGAAAAGCCGATCCAGCATGTCCCTATGTTGAGGGATTCAGCGGCGATGAGCATGTTTTCTATTGCGGCGGAACAGTCTGCAATGGGTTTTAGCAGGGAATCGGCATTTTTCTTTCCTGAAATGACAATAATAGCAGGGGCATGATAATAAATATGATATCCTTCTTTTTCCCCCATTTTACGTATCCACTCCACAGAATATTTTTTCATGAGAGCCACCGTTTTATCGCTGATCATGTCAATTAACTCTTTGTTTTGAATAACACTAAAATGCCACGGTTGATTATTGTGCCCGCTAGGAGCCCAAGTGCCGGCTTCCACAATGAGCGAAAGCTCTTCGTCGTTTATTTGTAGTGGCAAGTAACGCCTGATGCTTCGTCGATTTTTAATGGTTTCAATTACGAGATTCATTATTAAATTCACTCCCCTCTATTGCATTTCTTGATTTTTTATTATAAACCAATGATACGTATATTAGTTTTGTATGAAAGGGTAAAAATAAAAAATTGCTCGAGCGAGAAAGGGGGAGATCGCATGACTGTTGACTTTTCAGCAGTATACATGGGAGTGGAATTAAAGAACCCGGTCATCGTAGGAGCGAGCGGCATTACATCAAACCTTGAAACGATTCGTCAAGTAGAAGACGCCGGGGCGGGCGGGATGGTGATCAAGTCTCTTTTTGAAGAACAGATTGCCCTGGAAGCCCTTGCGTTGGAGCACGAGTTAACAGACGATGATGAGCGTCATGCTGAAATGATTGCTCTTCATCCCGGGATTGCCCACGGGGGGCCAGAAGAACATCTCATGTGGGTGAAAAAAGTTGTGAAGGGAGCACGAATTCCTATTTTTGCAAGCTTGAATGCGGGGCAAAAAAGCGTATGGGTCGAGTGGGCTGAAAAATTGAGTCAGACAGGAGTTCAGGGCCTTGAGCTTAACCTTTACATTATGCCTGTTGATAGCCATCTTAGTGGTGAAGATATTGAGAAGAAGCAATTCGCTATGGTGGAAGAAGTTTTACGTGTGGTTTCCATTCCAGTGGCAGTAAAAATCAGCCCATACTATACAAATCCTCTTCACGTTGTTTCTACCTTTGATAAAATAGGTGTAAAGGGGCATGTCCTGTTCAATAGTTTTTTCAATCCTGACATTGACCCTGATAAACAGATGGAAGTTCGGGATATTACCATGAGCCACGAAACTGATTCCCGCCTGCCTCTTCGTTTTATGGCCCTTCTTTACGGGGCAGTTGAGGGGTCGCTCTGTGCGAATCGGGGAATCTTTTCTGGAAGAGATGTAGTAAAAATGCTTCTCGCGGGGGCAGACTGTGTGCAGGTTGTCAGCACCCTCTACAAAAATGGCATTAATTCGCTGAAAACCATGATTGAGGACATAGAACAGTGGATGGATAAAAATGGTTATGAGATTCTTGACGAATTTAAAGGCAAGCTAAGTAAAAAGAGAGCCCATGATCCCTACGCTTGGGAACGGGCCCAATATGTGGATATTTTAATGCGCCACGAATCGCCGTTTTTGTCCCGTCCAGAGATATAAAAGAGTAATTTTATGATGAGCAAGAGAAAGGCGGGAGCACTTCTTTGAGCCCCCGCCTTTCTTTATCAGTTTTTAAAGGCTTCTGTGCTGAGATATTTGTCTCCTCGATCGCAGGCAATGGTGACTACGGTATCATCGGGAGTAAACTGTTTGGCTGTCTGAATGGCTGCCCAGACGTTGGCTCCTGTGGAAATGCCGCAAAAGAGACCATGGGTACGAGCAAGCCAGCGGGTTGTTTCGAGGGCGGCATCATCTTCCACGGTTTTAATCTCTGTCAATATCTCTTTTTTTAGAACGGCAGGAGCAAATCCAGCACCTATGCCCTGTATTTTATGAGGCCCGGCTTCCCCTCCGCTTAGAACAGGGCTGCCGGCAGGTTCTACCCCTACTATATGAATTGCCGGCCAGACTGCTTTGAGGACGGCCCCTGTTCCTGAAATAGTTCCTCCCGATCCAATGCCCGCAACAAAAGCGGAAATGGGCAGCCCCTCCATATCTGTTAGAATTTCAGGGGCGGTAGTTACAGAATGGGCCCAGGAATTTCCGGGATTGCTGAATTGGTCGGGCATATAGGCGCCGGGCGTTTCGTCAAGTATATGTCGTGCCAGGGCGATGGCCCCCCTCATTCCTTCTTTGGCTGGAGAAAGATGAAGTTCAGCACCATAGGCAGCCAGAACAGACCGACGCTCCTGAGACATGGATTCCGGCATGGTGAGAATCACTTTCAGGCCCAAAGCCTGTCCTAGCATGGCCAGGGCGATGCCAGTATTTCCAGACGTAGGTTCTACAATGACGGTCTCATCCCTGAGCAGCCCTTTTTCTTCTGCGTGGCGAAGCATTCCCCAGGCAGCCCTGTCTTTTACGGAGCCCCCAATATTTGTTCCCTCCAGCTTAATGGCAATAGCTGCGCCTTGATTGCTGGGGCGAAAAACAAACAGAGGTGTGCGGCCTATACGTTTTCTCAAAGCAATCCGATCTGTTTTAAAGGTCATTCTATGCAGCCTCCTTTTTGAGGTAGTTTTTAAGTATTTCAAGTTCCTGTTCCAGCATTTCGATACGGTCAAGCAAAACTTTGCTCGAAAGGGAAGTGCGCTGGTCGTGATGTTTAATGCGGACATTAGCTGGAATTCCTACAACCGTTGAGCCAGCCTCCACATTCCGTACCACTACAGCTCCGGCTCCTATTTTGGCTCCTTCCCCTACTGTAATATTGCCAAGCAGTTTCGCTCCTGCTCCAATCATTACGTTATCATGCACGGTGGGGTGGCGCTTGCCTCTTTCTTTTCCAGTTCCGCCTAACGTTACGCCATGAAAAAGTTTTACGTTGTTTCCTATTTCCGCTGTTTCACCGATAACGATCCCCATACCATGGTCGATGAAAAACCTTTTTCCGATCTTGGCTCCCGGATGAATCTCTATTCCTGTCAGCCATCGCATGACATGACTTAAAAGTCGGGGTAAAAAGGGAATATGCAGCGTTGCATGTAAAAAATGTATGATCCGGTGGGCGAGGATAGCATGAAGGCCAGGGTAGCAAAAAACAACCTCTAGCCACCCCCATATGCCACCCTTAAAAGCCGGGTCGTTATCCCCTACAGCTCTGACATCGGCTTTTACCGTATTCCAAACATCTAATATAGAAGAAACAAAAATTTTCATTTATATGACACCTCCTGAAATTGAACTGATTTTCGTAACAGCAGTAGATACAGTCGCATTCCATAGGCATCACTTCCTTTCCTGTACAAAAAAAGCGGACTTGCCACTTTCGACAAGCCCGCTGTATATACATTCTCTACAATTATGGTATGGAACGAAGCATTTCTTCGGCTACAACGGGCATTATACCCACCGCAGCCTTTGTTGCGCTACGGGGAGACTGTTAGATCGTCCTCCCACAACAACATATATTCATAGCATTTATAACCAACAGAAATCTCCCCTTCCAAGAAGTAAACTATACGAAAGGCGATAGCATTTGTCAAGACAGGACGATTTCCCTAATGTAGACGGGCCAGAATGTCTTCCCCCACAGAGGAAGCGGTGCCTTCACCGCCGAACTCTATAGGCATTCTTTTAACTTCCGTACCTTTAAGAAAGTCACAGACAGCTTTCTCTATGGAAGCAGCAGCCCCTTTCTCTCCCAGATGATCAAGCAAAAGTGCACCAGAAAGAATGGCTGCAAGAGGGTTTGCTTTTTTTGTGCCTGCAATATCAGGGGCAGATCCATGAATGGGTTCGAACATAGAAAGAGAATCACCGATATCCGCACCTGCGGCAACACCAAGCCCCCCGGTTAGACCGGCGAGGAGGTCGCTTACAATATCTCCGAACATGTTGGGAGCGAGGATGACATTGTAAAGATCAGGCCTTCGAACAAGATGGTAGCACATGGCATCAACGTTGATAACAGAGACTTCTACGCCATGTTGTTGTGCTTCATCCTTTGCCATATTTTCCCAAAAGCCGTATATCTGGGGAAGGGCATTTGATTTCGAAACAAGGGTTATAACTTCTTCTCCTCTCGATTTTGCTGCTTCACAAGCATAGGCTGTAACTCTGCGAATTCCAGGCTCGGAAGCTATCCCCAGCTGGAAAGCTCCCTCTATTTTCCCTTCGAAGTCTCCCGTTAGTTTCCCATGGATGGAATAGAGCTTTCTTTTCGCGGCAAGGTCAAGATCTATATGACCAGCCTCAGTTTTTCCGCCTATGCCAATGTAAAAATCCTCTGTATTTTCCCGAACAACGAGGGTGTCAAGGGTTTTACCGCCCTTGATCTCAATAGGCAGGGGAACTTTCGGATAGCTCTTTGCCGGTCGAAGGTTGACATACTGGTCGAAATGAAAGCGAAGGTTCAGCAAAATTCCCCGCTCAAGAATGCCGGGTTTTACTCTGGGATCACCAACGGCTCCTAAGAAGAGGGCATGACACGAAGCCATTTCTTCTATAGCGGAGGAAGGAAGAGTTTCGCCAGTCCGAAGATAATAATCCGCGCCGAAAGGGTAATCCACCCACTCGATTGCGAAGTTCCACTTGTTTCCAGTTGCTTCAAGAATCTTAGAAGCTTCTCCAATCACCTCAGGGCCGATGCCGTCTCCTGCAATACGGGCAATAGAATATCTTTTAAAACTCATTTTTCCACCCTCTCTGATCTCAGTTGTTCTTTTACATAGGGGACAAGACCGCCCCGTTCAATGAGTTCCTGTAAAAAAGGCGAAAAAGGAGTGACGGAAAAGACTTTTCCCTTCGTTCTGTTTTCGATGGTTCCCGTTTCGGTGTTAATTTCAATCTCGTCTCCTGTTTCGATAGAATCCGCTGCTTCGGGGCATTCAAATATAGGAAGGCCTACATTGATGGCGTTCCTAAAGAAAATGCGGGCAAAAGAGGCGGCTATGACACAGCTGCATCCGGCTCCCTTAATGGCAAGAGGTGCGTGTTCTCGTGAAGAACCACAACCAAAGTTCTCTTTCGCAACGATCATGTCTCCCGAATTCACTCTTTTGTAAAAATCAACATCTATATCCTCCATACAATGTTTACCTAATTCTTTTTCATTGCTTGATGTAAGATACCTGGCGGGTATGATGACATCTGTATCGATATGGTTGCCGTATGCCCAGGCTTTACCTTTGATAGTATGAGACATTTCTATTTCCCCTCCAGTCTGGTGAAAAATTCATGTGTTGCTATATCTCTTGGATCGGTCAATTTGCCGGTCACAGCACTTGCTGCTGCCACAAGGGGACTCGCTAAAATAAGCTCGCTTTTTGAATGTCCCATTCGACCGACGAAGTTTCGGTTGCTTGTTGAAATGCACCGTTCCCCATTGGCAAGAATGCCCATATGCCCTCCAAGACAGGGGCCGCAGGTTGGAGTACATACCACTGCCCCGGCATCTGCAAATATTTTGATATACCCTTTCTCCAGGGCCTGATTATAAACTTCATAAGAAGCGGGAATCACAATACATCTCACATTGTCAGCCACTTTTTTCCCTTCCAAAAGAAGAGCGGCCATCTCAATATCCCTAAACCTTCCATTGGTACATGATCCGATAAAGACCTGATGGATATGGAAGGGCCGGCATGCTCTTACAGCCTTCACGTTATCTGGTGAGTGGGGTAGGGCCACAACAGGTTCCATATTGGTTACGTCGATAGTTTCTCTTCGTAAATAACTAGCCTGGGCATGGGGGTACAAAGGGGTGAAACGTCGACTTGCCCGCTTTGAAGCGTATTCCAGCATGGTCTGGTCGGGCACAAAGATACCGGCTTTCCCACCTGCCTCTACGGCCATATTGGCGATGGTAAAGCGATCATCCATGGGAAGGCAGGAAAGAGCTTCTCCTCCAAACTCAAGGGCCATGTAGCGGGCTCCTTGAACGCCGATTCGCCCCAAAAGGGCCAGGATCATATCTTTTCCCGTCACCCAGCCTGGCCTTTCCCCTACAAAATCGACTCTCAGCGTGGGAGGAACTCTTAGCCATGTTTCTCCCAAAGCCCATACGGCGGCGAGGTCAGTGCTTCCCATGCCGGTGGAAAGGGCGCCAAGGGCCCCGCCGGTGCAAGTGTGGCTGTCAGCGCCGGTAACAATGTCTCCAGGGAGGATGTATCCCTGCTCCGGCAGAAAGGCGTGTTCAACGCCTACCCGGCCTACTTCCCAGTAGAGCATTTTTTGTGATTGTGCAAATTCCTTCCCTTTCTTTGCCTGTTCAGCAGAGGCAATGTCCTTGTTTGGGGTGAAGTGGTCGGGCAGCACCGCACAACGAAGGGGGTCAAACACCTTCTCTGCGCCCATAGCCTTGAATGACTGTATAGCCGGTGGGGTTGTAATATCATTGGCAAAGGCGAAATCTACTCTAACCTTGCAAATTTCACCTTCTTGGGGGGAACCCGTACTGTGAGCTGCAATAATTGTACTAACCAGCGTTCTTGCCATAGATAGACACTCCTTTTGTGACTGCTTTTTGAAAAAGATGGTTTATGCCGTCAATATAGGCTTTGATACTTGCATCGATAACGTCTGTACTGGCTCCTCGGCCATTGACCACAAGTCCTTCAAACTGAAGAGTGATCCTGGCCTCTCCAATGGCATCAGAAGCCTCAGTTACAGAGCGGATGGAGTAATGCTCGAGTTTTGGCCGAAACCCTATGATTCGCTGAATGGCCGAATAGGCGGCATCCACAGGCCCATTCCCGGTAGCAGCGTCAGAAAACTCTTGGCCGCCATCTTCCAGAGAGATGGCAGCAGATCCCCACCCTTTTCCCACGTGAACGTGAAAGTTCTTGAGAACAATACGTTTGGTTGCAGGGCCAGCGAGAATTTCATTGGTAATCATGGCTTCAATATCTTCTGACGTGATGATTTCTTTTCTGTCGCAAAGATGCTTGAAAAGGGCCATGGCCTCTGTAAGGCGATCTTCGGAAAGAGAGAAGCCCAGGTCTTCTACCTGTTTTTTGAAAGCGTGTTTTCCTGAATGTTTTCCAAGAACAAGGCGGCTTCCCGGCGCTCCGACATCTTCAGGGTTCATAATTTCGTAAGTGGCCTTGTTGCATAAAACCCCATGTTGATGAATACCTGCTTCATGGGCAAAGGCGTTGGCCCCGACCACGGCTTTATTCGGCGGAACCGCAAATCCGGTCATCCGCGAAACGAGGGAGCTTACCGCCCATAAACGTTTTGTATCGAGGCCTGTTTCATATCTAAAACGGTCCTTTCTCGTCCGAAGGGCCATGACGATCTCTTCAAGAGAGGTGTTTCCCGCTCGTTCACCCAGCCCGTTTATTGTGCATTCCACCTGCCGGGCTCCGGCTTTAATAGCCGCAAGAGAGTTGGCGACAGCAAGCCCCAGATCGTTGTGGCAATGGACCGACCATATTACATTCTGTATTCCTGTTGCTGCGATGACATTTTTAACAAAGGTTTCAAATTCTCCGGGTTCAGCGTATCCTACGGTATCGGGGATATTGAGGGTGGTGGCCCCACACTCTGCTGCGGTACGGAATACTTCAGCTAAAAAGGCGGGCTCGGAGCGGCTAGCGTCTTCTGCGGAAAATTCAACCCTTTCCATAAGGCTTCTGGCATACGACACCCCCTGGCGAACCTCATTCAGAACTTCCTCAGGGGTCATTCTGAGCTTATATTCCATATGGATTGGGCTTGTGGCGATAAAAGTATGGATCATAGGGCGTGCTGCATTCTTTAAAGCTTCGTAGGCTTCACCAATGTCCTCCCTTTTTGTCCTGGCGAGTCCTGCGACTATAGAGGTTGAAACCTGATTGGCTATACATTTAACAGCTTCAAAATCTCCAGAAGAAGCGGCAGGGAATCCTGCTTCAATAACATGAACCCTCATTTTTTCAAGCTGAAGGGCTATTTGAAGTTTCTCGTCTTTATTGAGGTTGATGCCCGCTGCCTGTTCTCCGTCCCTTAGTGTCGTGTCGAAAATACGAATCTGTTCTTGTACGTTCATTATTACATCTCCCTTCTGTTCATTCCTTTCCTTGTCTGGGCAAAAGAATAAAAAAAGGCCGGGACCCCTTTAAAAGAGGTCCCGGCCTGAGTATGCCAGAATGCAGCTATAAGGCTGCCGGCGTTCCAGGCAGGAACCAGCAACCGAGGAGGAGGGACAGAGAGGAAACAGCATGCATATTTTTATTCTCATAACGTTCTTTCATTTGCGTTTCCCTCCTCATTTAGATTTGAAAATTTTTTTATAATGGAGCCATTCTATGAAGAATGGCCCACTCTGTCAATACTATACTGTTTATTCCTCGACTCCCTGCACAAGAAGCCCTTTCAAATAGTTTGTTTCCGGAATCTCAAGGGCAATAGGGTGGTCTTCAGGCTGGTATCCTTCCCGCACTATGCGGAAAGCCTGTCTTCTATCTACGGCAGCATCTCTTAACACTTCGATAAGCATCTGTCTGCTGAAAGCATGGCTGCAGCAGAGATAAAGAAGCACTCCCTCGGGGCGAAGAAGGCGATAGGCGCGAAGAGCCAACTCCTTATAGCCTCGACGGGCAGATTCTATCTGGGCCTTGCCGGGCGAAAAGGGTGGGGGATCCATAATAATGATGTCGTAAAGTTTTTTCTCCCCCTCTAGTCGACGCAGCTCGTCGAAGGCGTTACCATGACGAAGGTCGACATCTTTGGAGGAAAGGCCATTCATCTGTAGGTTCTCTCTATACACTGCAAGGGCTTCTTCCGATTGTTCCACAGCTGTGACAGATCGTGCTCCCCAATGAAGAGCATGAAGGCCAAAATGTCCCTGGAAGCAGAAACAGTCTAACACATCCGCTTCGGAAGAAATATTCTTAAAAAGAAAAGGAAGATTTCGCACATCAAGATAAAGGCCTGTTTTCTGTCCCGCTAGAGGGTAGACCCGCTCCTTTATTTCTCCAAAGGAAATATCGATACAGTTTTGAGGGGGAAGCTTCCCCCATAGAAGGCGAATTTCCCTGGGAATACCCTCCTGCTCAAGATAGCGGACATCATTTCGCAAAACAACCCCCTCAAGGGGAAGAAGGGCTAGAAGAGAATCTACTACCATGCTGCGATGTTTGTACCAGCCGGCAGACAGTAATTGTACACTGGCTATAGGTCCATATATGTCTACGATCAATCCTGGTAGTCCATCAGATTCACTATGAACCAAACGAAAGGCTTCAGCTTTGCTGAGCCACCGTTTACGAAAAGCGAGGCTTTTTTCTAGGCGAAAAGCGAGAAGTCTTTGAATATCAGGTTTTTGAGAGCCGAAGGCAAGCACCCGTGTACAAAGAGAGCCAGCACTCCAAAATCCCCACCCTTCAATTCTTCCTCGGTTGTTGTGAAGAGACACAAGATCCCCTGGTTCTGCGAGGGGGGATGAAGCCAGATGCCCTTTAAAGATCCAGGGATGTTTCTTGTTCAAGCGCTCAAGGCCGGTCTTGTTTACAATAGCGCCCTTTATCTTGTTCATAGGATTTTTCACCATCTTTAATGGGGACCCACGAAGCAGGGTCCCCACATAATCTTTATTACCCGTTACTAAATTATTATAGATGATTTTTAGGACGATATCGTTGAAGCTTCGATAAGTTTTTGGAAACCCTTCCCCAATAGACCGATGCCGAACCGCCGTAGTAGCGGCCCAGGGCCTTTTCGGGAGAGCCGTAGGCTCTAAGATACCTTGAAATAAGCAGGCATCCCGCAGCAATTCCCTTGTCGGCAGTATAAAGCTCTTTTTCACTATGGATACCGTTAGCGCGCAGCAAGTTTTCGTGTATCCTCCACGTTACTTGCATAACGCCAGCAGCGCCGTAAGAACTTCTTGCGTCAGGGTTAAAGTGACTTTCCGTGTTTGCTACAGCTACTACCAGATCAAGGGGTGCCCCGTATTTAGTGGAGTATCTCATAAAAGCAGCGGCTTCTTGTGCAGCTACATCTCTCGGGATGGCCGGATTTTGTTTTTGTATAAAATGTGTCAGCATGTTCATGGTTTTTATGGAATCCTGAATGGTATGAGAAAGGGAAATAAATGGGGTTGAATGTTTAGACAGGACTTCTGAAAAATGGTTGGTCACAAATCGACCTATCTGATAAAAAGATGCGGCGGCGGGTTCAGAAACCCAATCGTGAAGCTGAATTTTTTGGGACTGTATTGTCTCCTTTCTATTGCGGGGCATAAAATGAATATAACGATTTCCTGCAGTAAAGGCTATCAGCCCGGCCATGGAGAGCAGCAAAACAGTGAGGACCATTTTTTGAATGCTTTTCCTCAATCTGTTTCCCTCCTTTCAGAGTTCGGAAAATTAAAAGCCCTTCATGTTTTGGCATGAAAGGCAATAAGAGATTATATCCATCAAGAGGAGATGTGCAAGTTTTGTAGTTCCTTATTAATTTGCTACAAATCATGTTATTGAAAACGTTCTTTTTTTAAAATACCGCGATTAGTCTGAAAAAATGGCGCAAAGCGTGTAGAATAAAGAGAAAAAAAGAACTAATTATGAAAGCATGAAGTATGTAGTATAATTTATACATAAATATTTTGCGTTGTCATTGTCATTAATCTGATGTTTATAGGAGGCAAAAGGTTGCAATGAGGCTTTTAACTTTTAGAGGAGGGGCCCACCCTCCAGACAATAAACATTGGACATCCGAAAAACCTATTGAAGACTTATGGCCCATGGGAGATTTCGTTTATCCTATGGGACAGCATATTGGGGCGCCCTGTAAGCCTGTAGTTGAAAAAGGGGATCGGGTTCTTGTCGGGCAAAAAATAGGGGAACCCCAGGGGCCGGTTTCAGCTGCCGTATATTCAAGTGTTTCTGGCACGGTAAAGAATATAGCTGAATTGCCAACTCCTCCTGGCATGGATGTCATGTCAGTCGTAATTGAAAATGATGGCCTCTATGAAGAGGCGGGGCCTCTTATGTCCCGATCATTTGAGGATCTTGCTCCTGATGAGCTTCGAGCCATTATAAAGGATGCAGGGATTGTCGGTATGGGTGGTGCATGTTTCCCCGCCCATATAAAATTGACGCCTCCCGCAGATAGGCCTATAGACCACGTTATTATAAACGGCGCAGAGTGTGAGCCCTATCTTACTTCCGACTATCGCATGATGCTTGAGGAGCCAGATAAGATAGCGGAAGGCGCCCGCATCCTTCTACAAATATTCCCCCAGGCCCATCTGCATATGGCTATTGAAGATAACAAGCCGGAGGCCATAAGAAAAATGACAGAAGCATTTAAAGGAATAGACAGGGCTTCTGTGGATGTTTTGAAGACTAAATATCCTCAAGGCGGCGAAAAACAGCTGATATTTGCCGTTGCAGGGAGGGAAGTGCCCTCGGGCAAGCTCCCTGCCGATGCCGGCTGCGTTGTAACTAATACCTATACTGTTTATGAGATTCGCAACGCTGTTGTGACCGGGCGAACGTCCCTTTCCCGGATAGTTACTGTTTCAGGAGATGCAGTTGCCACTCCCAAAAACCTGAGGGTCCGTCTGGGAACATCCTTCAGAGAGGTCATAGAGGCAGCGGGCGGTTTTGTTACGCCTCCCATCAAAGTGCTGGCTGGAGGCCCTATGATGGGAATGTCTATCAATAGTCTTGATGTGCCGGTGGTCAAGGGAACGTCGGGGATCATCGCTCTTTCAGAAAAGGCGGCTCCGTTGAATGAAGAATACTCTTGCATCCGGTGCGGCCGATGTGTTGAGGCCTGTCCCATGGGACTTCTTCCCTTTAAGCTGAATGCTCTCTCTCTGAAGAGCGATTACACGGGTTTTAAGAATAATGGCGGAATGAACTGCATCGAGTGTGGCTCCTGCTCCTTTATGTGCCCTTCCAAAAGGCATCTGGTGCAATCTTGCCGAGAGGCAAAGCGATCTGTCATAGCAGCCATGAAGAGAAAGGGGTAACGTGAAAGATGACTGAAAAAAAACTTGTAGTTGCATCATCTCCCCATTTTCGGGCCCATGCTACTGTGCAGACAATAATGGGCGATGTTCTTATTGCCCTTGCTCCAGCATTGGCAGCGGCATTGTATTTTTTTGGATTTAAGGCTTTTACGGTTATAGCTGTTTGTGTTCTTGCCAGTGTTATTTCAGAAGCTGCATGGCAAAAACTAATGGGGCATCCCCAAACAATCAAGGATTTAAGCGCCGTGGTAACAGGGCTTCTTCTAGCCTTTAACCTCCCTCCCACAGTTCCTCTCTGGCTTGCCGCTTTCGGGAGCATATTTGCCATTATTGTGGTGAAGCACTTTTTTGGGGGGATCGGACAAAATATAGTTAACCCCGCCCTTGCTGCCCGTGCGATGCTTTTAGCCTCGTGGCCGGTGGCGATGACGACCTGGGCCGTCGATGGGATGACAACGGCAACACCCCTCGCTTTGTTGAAAGAGGGGGCTGTTGCAATCCTTCCTACCTTTAGCGATGTTTTTATAGGCCATGTGGGGGGATGTTTAGGAGAGACCTCGGCATTGGCCCTTTTGCTTGGCGGCGCCTATCTTCTCTGGCGCAAGGTGATCAGTTGGCACATACCTGTTATATATATTTCCACTGTCTTTGTTCTTACAGCACTATTGGGACGGGAGGGCTGGATGACGGGGAATCCTCTTTATGAGATCTTTCTTGGAGGGTTGATGGTAGGAGCCTTTTTTATGGCAACCGATTACACCACCTCTCCAATGACAAAAAAAGGGCAAGTCATATTTGCTTCGGGTTGCGGTATTCTAACAACCCTAATCCGGTTATACGGGGGATACGCAGAAGGCGTTTCATATTCGATTCTCATAATGAACCTTTTTGTTCCCCTCATTGACAAGGTAACCGTTCCACGGATTTTTGGAGAGGTGAGATAAAAGTGAAGAACATATGCAAACTAGGAGTTATTCTATTTATAATAACAGCTTCCGCAGGGTTTCTTCTTGGAGGAATCCATGGAGTTACGGAAGAGCCCATTGCCCGCCTTCTTGAAAAGGAAAAACTTGACGCCATGAGATCCACTCTCCCTACGGCGGAAGAATTTAAGCGAATCAGCCCGATCATTTCTGCTCAAAGCATAATTCACGAAGTGAACGCTGGCTACAGCAATGGGAAAATCGTAGGCTACAACATAAAGATCTCTCCCAAAGGATATGGGGGAGTGATTGACATGATGGTGGGCGTTTCCATAGATGGCACCCTTCGAGGGATTCAGATTCTCTCTCATGCTGAAACTCCGGGATTAGGTGCGGAAGCGGGAAAACCAGCCTTCTCAAACCAGTTCGTGGATCGACAGGGGGAGGGGATAGCTTTGGTGAAGGGAAAACCTTCTAAAGACAATGAAATACAGGCGCTGACAGGAGCTACTATTACATCAAAGGCTGTGACTGATGGTGTAAATGAGGCATTGGCCTTTTTCCGATCCAGTCTAAAGGGGGAAGGGGCATAATGGGAATGGTTTTAGAGAGGCTCAAAAACGGAATAATAAAGAACAATCCCATCTTTGTGCAAGTTATTGGAATGTGCCCAACCCTTGCTGTAACAACGAGTGCAGAAAATGGCCTTGCAATGGGTCTTGCAGCTACGGTCGTTCTCATGGGGTCCAATATGGCTATCTCAGCTTTGAAGCGATTTATCCCTGACGAAGTGAGAATTCCGGCATTCATTATTATTATTGCTACCTTTGTGACCCTCATTCAATTTTTTATGCAAGCATTCCTTCCAGGGCTGAATAAAGCTTTAGGGATATTTATTCCACTTATAGTGGTTAACTGCATTATTTTGGGCCGGGCAGAAGCCCATGCATCAAAAAATAGTGTAGTGTCCTCTCTTTTTGATGCCATTGGCATGGGCCTTGGCTTTACATTAGCCTTGGTTGTTCTCGGTTCCATCCGCGAACTTTTAGGTTCTGGATCTCTATTTGGGGCCCAGCTCCTTCCAGCAGGGTACAGCCCAGCCCTTATTATGATTCTTGCGCCAGGTGGTTTTTTAACCCTCGGGATACTTATGGCCCTTATAAACTACATAAACACGAGAAGAAAAAAAGAGAACAAGAGAATAAGCCATTTCGCTGATGCGTAAAGTTTAGTTGTAAAGGGGAAATTCAGATGAGCTTCTTTGCCATATTTATTGATGCTTTTTTAGTTCATAATATTGTTCTTTCAAGGTTTTTAGGAATTTGTGCCTTCCTTGGCGTTTCTAACAGCGTGGCAACAGCCGTGGGAATGGGGCTCGCTGTTGTATTTGTTACGACGTTTTCCTCCCTCATGACATGGATCGTATATAATCTTATCCTTGTACCTTTGGGTATTACCTATCTCTATACATTGGCCTTTATTCTCGTTATCGCGGCTCTTGTCCAGTTTGTGGAGATGGTGGTTCGAAAAAAGTGGGAATCTCTTTACTGGGCTCTTGGCATTTACCTGCCTCTCATCACGACGAATTGCGCTGTATTGGGTGTAGCGGTTATCAATATGAATGAAGGATACACCTTGCTCCAGGCCATAGCCCATTCCCTTGGCGCCTCCCTCGGTTTTTTGCTTGCTATTGTTTTAATGTCAGGCTTGCGAGAGCGGTTTCAGGACAATACGAATATGCCCAAAGCATTGCGTGGCTTGCCCATAAGTCTTGTCACTGCGGCTTTAATGTCCATAGCATTTTTAGGCTTTAACGGATTGTTCTCCTAGGAAGGAGGCGCAGAATGATAAATTCTCTTATTTACCCCGCGCTAAGTCTTGGGGGATTAGGATTGTTTTTTGGGTTATTGCTGGGGTTTTCAGCCAGAAAGTTTGCGGTACAGGTTGATCCTAGAATTGCTCGGATCAAAGATGCTCTGCCGGGAGGAAACTGTGGAGGGTGTGGGTATGCGGGTTGTGACGCCTATGCTTCAGCTGTTGTTTCCGGGCAGGCGGCCCCTAATAAATGTACGGCAGGGGGGGCCGAAACAGCTGAGAAAATTGCAGCCATCCTCGGTGTTGATGCTGGAAGTTTTGTTCAAAAAGTTGCCTTTGTAAAATGTGCCGGTTCCAGGGCCAAGGCGAAAGAGATATCTCTTTACGAAGGGGTGCTCGATTGCAGAAAGGCCACTGTAGTGCCGGGAGGCGGGACTAAAGCGTGTAAAAATGGATGTCTGGGATTTGGAAGCTGTGTTACCGCCTGTGCTTTTGATGCAATATCAGTGGAAGACGGGGTTGCCGTAGTGGACGAAAGCCTTTGTACCGGTTGCGGAGCCTGTGTAGCGGCCTGTCCCCGTGACGTGATTACTCTTATCCCCGCCGATCAGGCAATGCGGGTGCTGTGTAATTCTACCAAGAAGGGAGCAGGTGTAAAGAACATCTGCGCAGTGGGATGTATCGGATGCGGACTCTGCGCGAAGCTATGTCCTTCCCAGGCCATCACGATGAAAGATAATTTGCCTGTCATAAATCCGGACCTTTGCACGGGATGTAAAATCTGTGCCATGAAGTGCCCCGCGCGGGCCATTGTCATTGTTGAAGGATGAAAAAGAAAAACAGCTGGCAGGCTAAAGTGAGATTAACAAGTTCCGGGGAAGGTTAGAGAATCCCCGGAACTTGTTTTATGCGACTGCTGAGAAGTGAAGCCAAAAAACCTGTACCGTATCCCGTAATAACGCCTGATACAAGAAGTACGGGCAGGTAGAGGAAGACATAGAGATTTTGAATTATAAGTACGATGACAATAAGCTGTCCAATGTTGTGGCTTATAGCTCCAGCAATGCTTATATAAGGCAGCGTAACCGATTCTTTAAAGCGCCTATGAAGTTCTATCATAACGAGGCAGCTTAAAAGCCCTCCGGTAAAGCTGCAGAGGAAAGAAATAGCATTCCCTGTGAAAAAGGCCCCTAGCCCAACGCGAAGGAGCGTCACCATAAGGGCTTCTTTCCATCCGTACAGGTCCAGGGCCATAAGGGTGATAATATTGGCCAGGCCCAGCTTTATGCCGGGAAAAACCATGGGGATCTGGGCTTCTGCCACATGGATGGTAAGAGCTAGCCCTACGAGAAGCCCTATGACGATCATGGCCTTTAACTTCGCTCTTAGCATAGAGACTCCTTCTTTCTAATGAGATAGTGCATCAGGTCCCTCGCCAGCGGGACCGATGATGGTTATAGAGAGCTTATAGGGCAGGCAAACTGCCGTTTCCCCAGGCCTTGATAGCCAGCCTGTCTTTACACACTGCTGATGAGGACAGGTAGCTTCAAGAAAACGAATTCTTCCAGGCTCAATTCTGATGACACTCTGTTCTTCACCCTTGTGGATGACCCAGTCTTCAGAGGCGAGAATATCCTTAAGGGAGATCTCCCGCAATTTCTCGCCGTTTTGCTCTACAAGTGCCACAGGTTTATTTTTGTTAAGGTGGCTTCTATAGAGCAAATTCCCGGCAGAGCTTAAAACTAGAAGAAATAGCACGGCGGTCAGAATAATTTTATTTCCCTTTTTCATAGGTATATTCCTTGTTGGTCAGTTTAAAAAAATCATCCATTCCAGCAGTGCCGTAAATCTTTTTTTCTTTTGTCACCACAAGGGCTTCCACTCCTTCAATGGAGCTCGCAAGCTTCAATCCCTCTTCTTTTCCCAGAACAAAAAGGGCAGTGGAAAGAGCATCGCCGTCGATCGATCGATCTGAAAGAATAGTAACGCTTAAAAGGCCCGATTCAGCAGGATATCCTGTGGCTGGATCAAAGATATGGTGATAACGTTTTCCATCTTTTTCAAAAAAACGTTCGTAATTACCAGATGTTACCACCGATTTATTTGAAACTCTAAGAACCCCCAGATATTGCCCCCTGGGCTCTAGCGGGTTCTGAACCCCTACGTTCCAGAGAGTGCTGTCTGGTTTGGTCCCAAGGACGAAAATATTTCCTCCTAAATCGACCAAAGCACTTTTTATACCTTTTCTTTTTAGAATAGCAACAACTTCATCTGCTGCATACCCCTTGGCGATTCCTCCCAAATCAAGATGTTGACCCGAACGGGGAAGACGAATGCTCATATTTTTTCTATCTAGTTGAACCTCTTCATAGCCAATAAGCGAAACAGCGTTGGCTATCTCCTCTTCTGAAGGAAGACGTTCTTCTGGTGTTCCTATTCCCCAGAGATTAACTAACCCCCCAATAGTTGGCTCAAAGGTTCCAGAACTTTTATAGGCATAGTCAATGGCCTTTTCGACAACATAGAACGTATCTTCGTGAACAGGTACAAATGAAGAGCCAGAGGACACATTAACCTTGTAAATATCTGAGTTAGGATCGTGTGTCGACATATGAACTTCGATATCGTGAATGCGTGACAAGGCTTTTTCGAGAGCTTGGTTTGCATCTTTGCCCCAAATCTGAAAGTGGAGAATGGTACCTAGAGCGTAGCTTGTTTGTTCCAAAGGATGAGGCCTCTTAACCGACTTCATGAAAAAGATTGCAAGAAAAAGTATTATGCCAAGAATGACTGCCAAAAAAACTTTTTTCAAAATCCGCACCTCTATTGTTTCTGAATTCTTGTGCTCTTTTTTCAAAATCCGCACTTCTATTGTTTCTGAATTCTTGTGCTCTTTATTGTACGTGGATTGGATGAATATGGCTACTTAATAACAAAAAAACTCTAAAAGCCCTCTGCCGCTTCTTCTATGAAGCAAGTCTTTTGCAACTTCTTTCCAAAAGAAACGTAACGATCAGAGTGTTGTTACTGTTTTTATTGCAAATATTAATTATTCCATTTTATATATAATTATACATAAACAAATATATTTTTATATTTAAACTTTTTCTATTTACTTTGACTTTGTTATCAAAATAACATATTCTATATTTAGAAGTTGTTTGCATTCTTTATACAATATATGCATAGGGAGGTATTTGCCGTGGAAGTAATTGACGTTATAAGAAGTGTTAATAATGTTCTGTGGGGTTACGTTCTTATTTTCCTTCTTTGCGGAACTGGTGTTTATTTTACTTTTCGCCTTAATTTTGTTCAAATACGCAAATTTGGAGTTGTCTGCAAAAATGCTTTTGGCGGTATAACCCTTTTCGGAGAAAAAGCCGGAAAAGAGGGAATGTCATCTTTTCAATCTTTGGCTACAGCTATAGCTGCACAAGTTGGAACTGGAAACCTTGCCGGAGCTGCTACGGCCATTGCTTCCGGGGGGCCGGGAGCAATATTCTGGATGTGGATCAGCGCCTTCTTTGGTATGAGCACCATTTTCTCTGAGGCCGTACTTGCTCAAACATATAAAGAGAAAGACATTGACGGTCAGATCGTTGGAGGCCCTGCCTATTATATTAGTCGAGGTTTCGGAAGCAAGGGATTAGCTGTTTTCTTCGCTATCGCAATTATTATTGCTCTTGGTTTTATAGGAAACATGGTTCAGTCAAACTCTATAAGCGATGCTTTCCAGACAGCATTTAATCTTCCCGCTCTCTATGTCGGAATTGCTCTTGCAATCTTGGCTGGGCTCATTTTCTTTGGCGGCATCAGCCGCATCGCTTCTTTTACAGAGAAGGCCGTTCCTATTATGGCTCTTATGTATCTTATTGGCGGTGTTGTTGTCCTCGCAATGAATGTTGATGCTATTCTACCGGCCATAAAGATGATTTTTTACGGAGCCTTTAATCCGAAAGCCGCTACGGGAGGAATTATCGGCGTAGGTGTAAAAGAAGCGGTTCGTTACGGTGTTGCGCGCGGGCTCTTTTCCAATGAAGCTGGTATGGGATCCACTCCTCATGCTCACGCTGTTGCTAAAGTAAAACACCCTGCACAACAGGGATTAGTTGCCATTATGGGAGTGTTTATCGATACATTCATCGTTCTTAACATAACAGCTTTTGTCA
Organism: Aminobacterium colombiense DSM 12261; assembly: GCF_000025885.1. NCBI lineage: Bacteria > Thermotogati > Synergistota > Synergistia > Synergistales > Aminobacteriaceae > Aminobacterium > Aminobacterium colombiense. Next base: position 102,526 of record NC_014011.1, read on the forward strand.
TTCTTACAACAGGTGTTCTTGACGGTAAGACAACGGGAATAGCTTTAACTCAGGCTGGTTTTACTCAAGCCCTCGGAGGATTTGGAAATATCTTTGTAGCTATTTGCCTGCTTTTCTTTGCCTTCTCAACTATTATCGGTTGGTACTTTTTCGGAGAAGCGAATATCCGCTACTTATTTGGAATCAAGGGATTAACTCCTTATCGAATTCTCGTTATGATTTTCATCGTTATCGGGTCAACTATGAAAGTAGATCTTGTCTGGGAGCTTGCTGATACCTTTAACGGCTTGATGGTTATCCCCAACCTTATTGCCGTCCTTGGTTTGGCTAAAGTTGTATCGAAAGCTCTCGATGACTATGACAACGATGGAATGCTGAAGAGTAGCAAGTAGAACCAATTAGATTCACTTTCCCACAGACATTCTATTTTGGACACTCCACCAAAAAACGGGACGGTTTTTAAACCGCCCCGTTCCTCATTAATTACGTTATTGAATTGCATTTCCTAATTGCTGAAGAAGGGATTCCAGCTGTTTCATCATTTCGCCGTATCTGTTCCAATTTCCTTCTTTTAGAGCCTTTTGTGCCTGTTCCCACGTATGCTGGGCCTGTTGAACCAGCTCTTTTATAGCCCCATCATAAAGAAGAGGCTTTTCTTCCCCAGCTTCTTCTTTTGCTGGCAGGGGAGGTTTTGTTGAAGTTTTCCCTTCTCTCTTCCCAAGAAGCTTTTCGAGGGCTTCATCAAGACGTTCCCCCCATTCCACCCTGCCTCCTGTGGAAACAATAACCCTCTTGAGTTCTGGAAGGTCGCTGTTTTCAGCTCTCAAATAGAGAGGCTGGACGTAAAGAACGGCGTCTTCAATGGGGATGACCATAATATTGCCCTTGATCACATCAGAACCTCTCTGGCTCCACAGAGAGAGCTGAGAAGATATCTCTGGATGCTGATTAGTGAGGGCCTCGACCTGGGCAGGGCCATAAATCAACTTTTGCTTGGGGAAGGTATAGACAAGGAGCTCTCCATATTTTTCACCGTCACATCGTCCTGCCATCCAGGCAATCATATTGTCTCTTCCCACGGGCATAAAAGGCGCAATGAGCGCGAACTCTGCCGGTTGCCCATCTCCCAGTTTCATAATCATATAGTGAGCTGCGAGAGGTTCAGTGCCGTCGCTACCTCTGTAGGTTTGCCACACGTCTTCTTTATTATAGAAGGTGTTGGGATCGAGCATATGGTATGTTTTAAGAGTTTCACTCTGGATAGAGAACATATCCTTGGGGTAACGGATATGTTCTCTTAAGTTCTTCGGCATTTCCTCAATAGAGCTAAAGAGGGAGGGAAAAATCTGTTTCCATGTTTTGATAAGAGGATCATTTTCATTGACGATGTAAAAACGCATAGTTCCGTCATAGGCGTCAACTGTGGCTTTTACGCTGTTGCGAATGTAATTAATTTTAAAATAGCCCCTTCTATCTCCCATAGATATAGAAATAGGTTCTGAGTAGGGATAGCGGTCTGTCGTGGTATAGGCATCCTGCATCCAGACAAGGCGGCCGTCATGGATCACCAGATAGGGATCAGAATCATAGAGAAGGAATGGGGCTACTCGGCGAAGCCGCTGTTGCACATTCCGATAGAAAAGTATTCTGCTTTCAGGGGTGAAGACGGAGGTGAACAGAATTTTGGAATCGCCATATCTCATGGCAAAAAGCATTCGCCTGAAAAAGGATCCGATAGAAACTCCGCCGGAGCCTTCGTAGGTAGTGCGGACATTGGATGTCCCCATGGGATAGTCGAACTCTTTTTCTGTGGTTTTTACAAATATATAGGAGTCAGGCTTTTCTCCAAAATAAATCTGAGGTCGACTGAGATCCACTGGAATATGCACCCGTGGAGGCAAGTTCTCAACCCAGAGTATGGGAAGGCCGCTAGGGCTGACTTCATTTACAGGGTTCATGACAATGCCATATCCGTGGGTGAATTCCACGTGCTGGTTTACCCAAGTAGGGTTCTGCAGACTCTTAAGATCAAGTTCCCTGGCTGCTATCATAACCTGCCTGTACTCTTCATCGAAGCGATATCTATCAATATCAACGTCAATAAAGTCGTAGTATGAGCGAATTTCCTGCAGCTGTTTAAAACTTCTAAGAAGAGGGCGGGAATCCCATAAGCGGACATTCTGCATGGATTCCTTATTTTGCTCCAGCTTATCCCATGTTGCTTCTGACTCAGGAAGAATAGAAACGTTCTTTAGCTTATCGAGTCCGTAAGCATGGAGAGTCGCTTCAATATTGTATTCAATAAAAGGGCGCTCCTTGTCAAATTCATTGGGTTCTACAACATATTTCTGGATAACCTCAGGATAAATGCCGCGTAAAAGGACAGAAGCAACCACCAGCATCCCAAGGGTAGCGACAGAAAACTTCCACGTACTCCTATAAATTCCCACCACAAGAAGTATGGCAACAAGAAGTGTAAGCCCCGTCATAACGTTAAGGGCCAGAAGATCGGCATGCATATCTGTATAGCTGGCGCCAAAGGCTACCCCTCTTGGAGAGTATAGAAGGTTGAATCGTTCAAGCCAAAATCCGGCCCCCCAAAGAAGAGCAAGGGCGGCGACAAGTAAAGAGAGGTGTTTGAATACTGATTGGGGCACCGTTTGCCTGTTCCCCGCAAAAAGAGGAACTATCACAAAGGCGTAGAGTGCGCCTGATCCAATAAGGCTTAGAATAAGAATGCCCATTCCCCACTCCTGCATGAAAGACCAGAATGGCAAATGATAGATATAGAAGGCAACATTTTTGCCAAAAATAGGGTCAGAGATCTCAAAGGGATTGCTGTGAAGAAATCGCAGAATCATATCCCAGTGTTTCTGTGTGGAGAATCCGTTCATCAAAGCTAAAATGCCGGCTCCTATAAAAACAGCGGAAGAGGTAAGTGTTTTAGGAAAATTGCCGAAAGGCGAATCTTCGGGGAGAAGCTTCAATGTATTACGCCTGGCAATACGGAAGTTTAAAAAAAGCAGCGCAAAAGAAACAACAGTTGCCACCGCAAATAAAATCCACTTTGGCACAAGCATGGTCCAAAAAACAGCTGTCTGCTCCAGGGCTTCAAACCAGAGATAATCGGTATAGAAGTGACCCAGGGAGGGAATAGCCAAAAAGACGATAACCACACATGCGGCCAGAAGCCAGATAAATTTCTTTCCTCCGGGAAAGACTGGAAATTTTACCTTGCGGCGAGGTGTTGCTTCTTCATTGTTAAACCATTCATCTTCAGAAAACGGATTATATTTAGTCATAACTCTATTCTAACGAACTTTTGACTTCCGTCAAAAAAGTTTTTACAGAACAGATAGGATATAATAAATTAAATCAAAAGATACTGGAGGGAGTGTATGATGGTGGAGGAATTCAGACTCCAAAGTATTGGTGTCATCCGGTCGCCATTTCGTCAGAGAAAAGGAATGCCCATTCAGCCTGCGGGAGCCCGGGGCATTAGGGGCACCGTTGAAGTGCTGCCTAAATATGAGAAAGGACTGCAGGATCTTGAGGGTTTCTCTCACATCTATCTACTGTATTGGTTTCATCTTTCTGAAGGGTACGACCTTACAGTAAAACCTTTTATGGATTCGGAATATCGTGGGATATTTGCCACCAGGGCACCTAGAAGGCCCAACCAGATAGGGCTTTCTATCGTTCGCCTTGTATCGATAAAAGGGAACACCCTGTATATTGAAGATATAGATATTCTTGATGGGACACCTCTTCTCGATATAAAACCCTTTGTACCGGAATTTGATATTTTCAATAGAACTTTTCGCTCTGGCTGGCTTGAAAAACAGGCTGTAAAGGCAGAAGAAGTTAAATCAGACGAGCGTTTTAGCGGTTAGCACAAGGTTTTTATAGACAGGAAAGCTAAATTTTTCACTTTTGATCAAGACATTGAACATATCTTCTGTATTTTTTATAATTAGGGGGCCATAGCGTGGAATTTGCATATGGAAAGGATGGTAAAAAAATAATGAAAAAGATCATTGCGTCACCGGATGCGCCCAAAGCAGTTGGTCCATACTCACAAGCTGTCATGGTTGGTGGCTTTCTTTTTGCCTCAGGACAGCTTCCCGTTGATCCAGCAACCGGCAAGATGGTAGAAGGAGACATCCAGACACAGTTTCATCAGCTCATGAAAAATGTTACAGCGGTATTGAAAGAAGCGGGACTTACCTTTGACGACGTGGTAAAAACAACCATTTTCCTGACTGATATGGGTAACTTTGCCGCCGTCAATGCGGTCTATGCTGAATATTTTAAAGGCGATAAGCCAGCCCGTTCTTGTGTCCAAGTAGCTGCTTTACCTCTTGGCGGAGAAGTGGAAATGGAACTTATTGCCTGTCAGAAGTAGAGAGAAAAGAAAGATGTGATGTAATGGGGGCATCTTTTTTGATGGCCCCATTTTTTATTTTAAAGATTGGATTCAACCAGAAGAAATGGTTAAGCCAAAAATAAACAAAAATAGATACTCAAATTAAAGGAGGAAGTAAAATGTTTACTGTTAAGGAGTTTTTACGCTCTGAAGTAAAACCAGCCCTCGGATGTACCGAGCCTGGTGCGGTGGCGTTGGCTGTCGCCCGGGCGTGGAAAGAAGCTGACTGTGAGTGTGTAAGAGATGTAGAAGTAACAGTTAGCAGCAGCATTTATAAGAATGGAATAGCAGTAGGTATTCCTGGAACAAATGGCCTGAAGGGCAATGTTGTAGCAGCAGCTCTGGCAGCTGTTTGCGGCAACCCCGAGTACGGTCTTGAGGTTTTACGAGATTGTTCGGAAGAAGCAGTGCAGAAGGCACAAGATCTTGTAGGAGAAGGAAAAGTAAAGATTATAGCAGACATGAATAGACACGGTGTTTATGTCAAAGCAGTAGTTACTACAGCACATCACCTATCTGAATGTGTTATTGAAGGAAGTCACACGAATATCATCAAAGTTACCCTCGATGGTAAATCTCGATACACTCTCCAGGGAATTTCCCAGAATACCCAGAAGAATGAAGAAAAAAGCATTTCCGATCAAATAAAAGCCATGACTTATAGCGAAACTGTGCGTCTTATTGAAGATTTAGACGAAGAAGACGTAGATTACGTCATGGAAGGCGTACGCATGAATATGGAGATTGCCAGACTAGGGCTTGATACAACAAGAAAATTAGGGCTCGGAGTAGGAAAAACCATGATGAAATTTGCCGGAGATGGCACAGACCTCCGTACCCTTGGAGATAAAGTAAAAGCTATTTCTGCAGCAGCAGCAGATGCCAGGATGTCGGGAGCCTCTCTCCCTGTCATGAGCAGCGCTGGCAGCGGCAACCATGGCATAACAGCCATCCTTCCCGTTTCTATTGTGGCAGAGCACTATCAGAAGAGCAGAGAAGAAACAGCCAGGGCCATCGCCCTGAGTCACCTGACCACAAGCTTTATAAAAAGTCGCATGGGGCGGCTTAGCCCAGTATGCGGTTGTAGCGTAGCAGCAGGAGCCGGCGCAGCTGCTGGCATGACTTTTCTTCTTTCCGGCGACCTTCATAAAGCAGAGAAGGCCGTTGAAATACTCGTCAGCAATCTTGTGGGAATGTTATGTGATGGCGCCAAAGATACATGTGCTCTTAAGGTGGGAACAGGAGCCTATGAGGCCTACTGTGCTGCCATGATCGTGCTCGAGGGGAACGAACTTGACGGCCCCCAAGGAGTAGTGGGCGAAACCATTGAAAAAACAATAGAGAACGCATCGGCGATCAATATCGAGGGCATGATAGACGTTGATAGAATCATCATAGAATTCGTTTCAAAGCGATATGCTGACGAGGAAGCATTAAAGAACGCAGTGTCATAAGATAGAGGATACTAAAAAACAAAAAGAGCGGAGCTTCCTTTTAAGGAAAAGCTCCGCTCTTTAACTCATATATCGTGTTATTTTTCTATGCAGGCCAAGGCTCTGGCGATGCGGTCCAGCCCTTCCTTTATGAGGGCCCTGGGCGTTGCTATATTGATGCGCATAAAGCCCTCTCCGCCTTTTCCAAACCATGCGCCATTATTCATGGCTACCCGCGCCTTATTGATCAGCAGATCGAAAAGGGCACCATTTGAAAGGCCAAGGCCCCGGCAATCAAGGAAGGGGACATAGGTAGCCTCTGGCCGAACCAGCTTTATGGAAGGAATATTTTCCTTCAAATAGTCTTCAATAAAATTTACATTGCCTTCAAGATATTCGATAAGCGCCTCCAGCCAAGGCTCTCCCTTGCTGTACGCTGCTTCCAGGGCAAAAGTTCCAAAGATATTCCCGCTGTCAATGTGAAGAAAATCTAGAACAGTTGTGTAATTATCACGAATCCTCTTATTGGGAATGATAATGGCTGACGTTGATAACCCCGCAATATTGAAAGTCTTGCTTGGTGCGATACAGGTAATGGTTCTTGCGGCAAGCTCTGGTGAGAGAGATGCTATTGGAACATGACGGAATCCTTTAAAAACAATATCTGAATGAATCTCGTCCGAAACAATAATGAGGTCGTGACGTCCGCAGATTTCGCCTAATCTTTTAAGTTCTTCCTCTGTCCATACCCGCCCAACAGGATTGTGAGGATTGCAGAGAAAGAGCATCTTCACCGAAGAATCTATCTTTTTCTCAAGATCGTCAAAATCCATTTCAAATCGGCCGTCACGAAATACCAGCGGGTTTTCTACAACTCGGCGTCCCCGTCCATTTACAGCGCTGTAAAAAGGAGGGTATACGGGAGGCTGAACCAGAATGCCGTCTCCAGGCTGGGTAAAGGCAAGAACAGACATAGAAAGGGCCGGCACAACGCCAGGAGCGTGACGGATCCAATTAGCTTCGATCTTCCAGCCATGTCTTTTGTCAACCCACTGGACTATTGAATCGAAATAACTATCCGTTCTGCCGGTATAGCCGAAAATACCGTGGTCCACCCGCTCTTTCAGCACCTCTATCACTTCTGGAGGGGCTGTAAAATCCATATCAGCCACCCACATGGCAAGGAGGTCATCACGGCCAAACTTATCTTTTAGAAAGTCCCATTTCTCACACGAGGTATGGTGCCGATCAATAATTGCATCGAAATTATATTTTCCCACTGCTTTCACCTCCGCAGAATCTGTTGCTTTTTTTGATATAGCATTAATGATATCATGTTACACCCTGGGAGGAATAACGCTCCAAAATATGATTGAGCCTCCAGTCTCATGCCAAAAACCTATGGCGTGGTACATTTATAAATAGTGTTTTGATTTTCAACAAGCCCTATATATAGGGCAATAAAAGAAGAGAGGTCGAGAGTAATGAAGAAAGAATTCAACCAACGCTTTGACCACGAGATCGACCTGGATGTTCTTGAGCACCCTGCGGAGCCCCGTTTGTCAGAAAATGCCACATGGCTTCTTGCTCAGCGTTATTTTATCCACCGGTACGACGAAGAAGAAGGTGGAGTACGACAAGAGCGTTCCTTTGAAGAATTTGCGCGCCGGGTGGCTCGTATTATAGCGAGTGCAGAAACCCTCTACCTCGATAAAAACGATGCAAAATCCCTTTTATGGCTTCAAACCCTTGAGAAGAATATTTTTAACGATATTCTCAACAGACGGTTTCTTTTTAACTCTCCTTGCCTTTTTGGGGCCGGAGCGGGTATGACTACTGATCCCAAGCTGTCGACCCTTGTCTATAAGTCTCCAGATCACATGACCTTTGAAGAATACGAAACCCTGCTGGCCTCGAAAACAAAAAATCAGCAGCTTTTCGCATGTTTTGTTATTGATATTCCTGATAGCATCGAGGGCATTTTCGACTCCGTAAAAGATGCCAGCATTATTAGTAAATTTGGTGGTGGTGTTGGTGGAAATTTCGGATGGCTGAGAGAAAAAGGGGCGGGTATAAACGGGGGGACCGGGGGACAGGCCAGTGGCCCCATCTCCTTTATGGAAACCTGGAATACCATGGGGTCAGTGGTGGTACAGGGGGGGAAGCGCCGTGCCGCTCTCATGGGGATGCTCTTTGATAATCATCCGGATATTATGGATTTTATTGATGCGAAAACAGAAGAAAACAAACTTTCATATTTTAATATCTCAGTCTGTGTTTCAGATGCCCTGCTTAAGGCTGTTGAGGAAGAGGGCGATTTCCCATTGATCTCGCGTATTGACGGCTCAGTGGCCAAAACTGTGAAAGCGAAAGACCTTTGGAACAAGCTTTCTGAAAGCGCCTGGAAACGGGGCGACCCCGGTGTTTTCTTTATCGATCGCGCCAATGCAGACAACCTCCTCAAGCTTGACCCGGAGTGGCGCATAGAATCCACAAATCCCTGCGGGGAGCAGCCGCTGCCGAATTATACGAGCTGCAACCTGGGCTCTATTAATGTAGAAGCCTTCGTTACGTCCAAAGGCGGCCTTCCTGCTTTTGACACAGACGGCTTTGTGGATCAGGTCTACCGCTCAATTTATTACCTTGACCTCGTGATCGATGCCTGCTCATATCCCCTGCCCCGCATCGAAGAGCGAACAAAAAGGATTCGTCCTGTGGGGTTGGGTGTCATGGGCCTGGCAGATGCTGCCATTTTGCTGGGAATGCGCTACGGCGGAGAACGTTTTGACGAATACTGCACCTCTCTTGGTGAAAGCATGGCGGCAGCCGCTTTGTGCGCCACAGAAGAAATAGTTTCGGTTATAGGGAAAGCTCCCTTTGATGAAAGCCACCTGGTGAAAGACCTATTCCATAAATTCAGAGATGAAACGGGCCAGAAAGAGCTCTTTACTGCCGAATGGCTTAAAAGTACCACCATTGAAGACATCATTTCCCTTATCGCTCTTATGAGGGGAAGCGAAACGGTTCCATACACATTAATAAATGCCATAGAAAGCATTGTGAACAATGAGGGCCTGGGAAGTGAGGAAGAACGTCTCGCAAAAGTAAAAGATGTTCTGAAAGCCCTGGAATCAGGTCAGATAAGAAATAGCCGCCGGCTCAGCATTGCCCCCACAGGCTCAATCTCAATGCTTATGGATACAAGCTCGGGAATTGAACCCAACTTTGCCTGGACATGGACCAGGCGTATTATTAAAAAGGATGGGGAAGGGCATGAGCTGCGAGAATTCTGCCATAAGCTGCTCAGCGAAGAGCTGCACCAGGAACTGAAGCAGACAGGTTGTATCTCAGACCCAACCTATGTCACTGCCTATGACATATCCACAGATGAACATGTTGCCGTTACAGGCATTTTTTCACGCTATATCGACAGCGGCATCAGCAAAACAGTGAACTTGCCCTATTCCGCAGATGTTGAAGATGTGCAAAAAGTGTATGAAATGTGTTATAAGCTGGGAACCAAGGGAATCACCATCTACCGTGACGGATCCAGATCTGCCCAACCCATAGAGGTGAAGAAAAAGGAAGAGGGGGTTCCCCACACAAGCAAGGTTAAACAGCGTCCGGGTCTTGTGGTGTTCGGAAAAACGATTAAGCAGAAAACGCCGTGGGGAAGCATGTACGTAACCCTCAACTTTGATGGCACTGAACCTTTTGAGGTCTTTGCTTCCATTGGAAAGAGCGGCTCTGAGCTCAACGCCATGACAGAAGCCCTTTCCAGAGCTATCTCTATAGGATTGCGAAGCGGCGGCAAGCTCGAAGACTTCATTGCAACACTGAAGGGCCTGTCAGGAAAAGAGTACTGGGTATTCGACTATGACGATACTCACGTTGCCCGCTCCATTCCAGACGCTATTGCCATGCTGCTCGAAAAACTTATAGAAAAAGAAGAGAAGCCAGGAGAAAAACATGACCTGCGCTGCCCTGAATGCGGCAGCCCCATGGAAATGATCTCAGGATGTGCCTACTGCTTCAGCTGCGGCCACTCGCCGTGTAAGTAGGGGATGAAGAATATCAGCTAATCCGGCCATATGGCCGGATTTTTGTTTTGAACATTTTGCAACGCCTTACGACATCAGAGGTTACATCACCGTCGAGAATGTGCAGCACAAAACAACTTGTGCCGGTGCTCAACGCCTTACGGCATCAGAGGTTATATCACAAGGAACCCTTTTTACCCATGCCGACATGAGCCAGTGCTCAACGCCTTACGGCATCAGAGGTTATATCACTTTGATAAGGTTTTGATGTATGCAGGAACACATCCGGTGCTCAACGCCTTACGGCATCAGAGGTTATATCACATCCTGCCAACCAGAGGATGAAATGTATTCTATTTGTGCTCAACGCCTTACGGCATCAGAGGTTATATCACTTTGTGCGAGAGATATCCTTTCCTGCATTCCAGAGTGCTCAACGCCTTACGGCATCAGAGGTTATATCACTTATTTGTTCGCGTGGCGTTAGGACTTCCTCGTATAGTGCTCAACGCCTTACGGCATCAGAGGTTATATCACGAGCGGTTCCAGTATTGCTCTTCTCTTGCTGAGCGGTGCTCAACGCCTTACGGCATCAGAGGTTATATCACATCAAAACAGCCTCCCTATCAAAACACCCCTGCAGTGCTCAACGCCTTACGGCATCAGAGGTTATATCACATACTCTCCTTGCCGCTCTTAAGGCTGCTGGACTGTGCTCAACGCCTTACGGCATCAGAGGTTATATCACTGTTTGGGAAGAGTTGCGGTTGATAGTGGTCAGCTGTGCTCAACGCCTTACGGCATCAGAGGTTATATCACCTGTTAGTGATTCCAACCAATTCCCCCACCACTGGTGCTCAACGCCTTACGGCATCAGAGGTTATATCACAAAATTATTAGCGTAGAAAATAACATAATGAGCTTGTGCTCAACGCCTTACGGCATCAGAGGTTATATCACTCTATAGGTGGCGACATTACTCCATTTGTTCCACGTGTGCTCAACGCCTTACGGCATCAGAGGTTATATCACATGGAATGCAGGCAGGCGAAGCCGCGGGAAAAAGGTGCTCAACGCCTTACGGCATCAGAGGTTATATCACCAGATAAAGAGAGACTGCCCTTTTTGTAAACTCCAAGTGCTCAACGCCTTACGGCATCAGAGGTTATATCACAACGCGTGGACAACCTCACGGTAAATCAGGCAAAAGAGTGCTCAACGCCTTACGGCATCAGAGGTTATATCACCTGCCGATAAAACTCGTGATTTTGGTGTATTGCAGTAGTGCTCAACGCCTTACGGCATCAGAGGTTATATCACGTAATTAACATCTACGTCTTTTACTTTTCCACCTGGTGCTCAACGCCTTACGGCATCAGAGGTTATATCACGAAGAAAACAGGCATGAGGCATATTTGCTTTATTGTGCTCAACGCCTTACGGCATCAGAGGTTATATCACATCTCACTCATATTTATGAATAAAACCATTGACTTTTTGTGCTCAACGCCTTACGGCATCAGAGGTTATATCACTCCATCAAGGCTGACATCGCAACCCTTAAAAAGTTGTGCTCAACGCCTTACGGCATCAGAGGTTATATCACAAATATGTTTCTATATTCCCTTCCTTGGGGTCCCTGGTGCTCAACGCCTTACGGCATCAGAGGTTATATCACATTTACAAAAGTTCGCTTCTATCTTCAACTGCACGTGCTCAACGCCTTACGGCATCAGAGGTTATATCACCTCATTTGAGAGAAAAGATCCACTACACCCTGTGTGTGCTCAACGCCTTACGGCATCAGAGGTTATATCACAAGTAAACCGGTATTTTTTTCATAAAATCACCCTCGTGCTCAACGCCTTACGGCATCAGAGGTTATATCACTTCAGATTCTCAAGCGCACGGACTTCGTTGATAGAGTGCTCAACGCCTTACGGCATCAGAGGTTATATCACACGCCCACAAGCACATATTTCAGGAATTGCGCTTTGTGCTCAACGCCTTACGGCATCAGAGGTTATATCACGTGGTAGGCAATTTCCCAGAACACCAGAGTATTTTGTGCTCAACGCCTTACGGCATCAGAGGTTATATCACCGAAGCTGTCTACAAAGGGCTCATCGCTGCCTAGGTGTGCTCAACGCCTTACGGCATCAGAGGTTATATCACTTTCAGGTGTTTCTTCAAGTCCAATTTGCCCTTCAAGTGCTCAACGCCTTACGGCATCAGAGGTTATATCACCTGGGGGAGCGAGTAGATACAGGGGGGGCCATCTAGTGCTCAACGCCTTACGGCATCAGAGGTTATATCACATTGTCAGAGGCTGTGGAGCAAACTTTGCAAAAGGCAGTGCTCAACGCCTTACGGCATCAGAGGTTATATCACATAGCTGAGGATTTCAGATCTCAAGTCCCCGTACGGTGCTCAACGCCTTACGGCATCAGAGGTTATATCACATAGTTCCCCAGTAAGCCCTTTCGCCTGCTGGCTGATGTGCTCAACGCCTTACGGCATCAGAGGTTATATCACTCCGTCTATTGGAATCACCGTTCCTGCAAGCGTTTGTTTCTTCTCCTTTCATGATGGAAGCTGAATAGCTTTATAATTTAGTTCTCTCTGGTTTTTTTACCTAAGGTATCCGATGTCACCCCTTAGAATTAGTAGGTTATAGTATTTCTCATGCACTTTTAGACTTTTATAAGTTGTCCTTTTCTAGTTCTTATAAGGGATTGAAGGAAGTGCACCTTTAAAAAAATAATTTCAAAAGAAGGTGCTTGAATCATTTTATAGTACAATCCATTTTTCGGGTTCATCAGGCCAAGCATTTTCTCCATTTCGCATCCTTAGTCGAGAAATGCATTTTTCACAAAGCTCTGTTATGAGGAGGCCATCTTCTGCTGTTGTACATTTACTAAGTTTCCATCGAAGATGTTCTAGCCCTCTTTCGTTGAGATGAAGACGAAATACGCTGTATTGAATGCGTTGACCATAGCCTTCCATAAGTTTCGCAACCTTGCGAAGCCGTTTTTCATTTCGGATGTCGTAAGAAATAATAAACCATTTTTTCATCAGCCCTTCCCCCTGGTTATCGAATTCTGGAGCGAGCGTAAAGGCCTGGAGCATCAGTCCATTCCTTTTCCAAGAGACGGACTTCAAGTTCCATAGCTCTTTGCCATGAAAGGGAGTATTCTAGTACAGGATGTTTCCACTTTTCCTGAATACGACGTTCAAAGAGAATTAAAGCTTTTTTTCGCCCTTCGTTTGAGAGCCAAACTTTTTCTTTTGTTGCTGAAAAATCGCTTTCTGGATTCCATTGTTTGCGATTTATGGATGCTATGGTTGTAATGTCCCAGACCGGGACTCTGAATAGTTCGATGATATCCATGGCCAATGGGTGGGCACTTGAGCGAGGAGAGTGGAGAAAACCGAAAGCTGGCTCAAGTCCTACTACAATTATACTTTGTATGATTGCACGGTAGAGCATAGAGTACCCAAAGCTCAGAATGGCATTGAATCGATCTTTTGGGGGACGTCTAGTTCTTCCGGAAGGGATCATTTCGGGAGGAACGTCTTTGCTCAGTATTTTGGGTATTAAAGAAAAGTACAGGTGGGCAGCATTTCCTTCTATGCCACGCAGTATGTCAACACCTTCCGCAGCAGGGATTGCTTTTAGTAACGAGCGCATTTCGTTAAGGCCCTTTTCCATTTCGGAGTCTCGTTCTTTGCCTCGGGTTGATCGGAGGAGAAAACGGAGTTGACTTTCGACTTTAGCCAAAACAGTGCGTCGGGCGAGCTTGAGGCACTGCCCTGGATTGATAAGGGCTTGATATTGCCTGATTCTCCTTTGAACAGGACCAGGACCGGGGACAAAACTACCAAGGTGTGTTCCGCCTCCGGTGTACCAGTGAAGATGGATTCCTTTGTCGGAGCAAAGACGGAGTGCTTGTGTGGTAACCTGGGCATTCCCGTGAATGGTTATGGAATGAAGGTTTCCAGAAGGTATTTTTTGTGGTGGAGTATCACTTTCTTCCAGCTTAAAACTCTCGCCACTTCTCCCGATGCGAGTGCTGTGGCCAGTTACATGGAGTGCTGCCCCTTCTATTTCTTGAGGGAAGAGGCGTATAGGTTCCCATTCTGGAGTTCGAGAGAATCTTTCTTCTTCAGGGAGGCAAACAGGTGCTAAGGAGCAGCGAAGGCATTTGCGCGGGGAATCAGAGATAGGAGGACGTTCTGTTCTTTGGCGAAGAGTTTGCGCTCTCTGAATCGCATTATAAACCTTTTCCCTGTTTTCATTTGAGAGCTTAATGGTGATGGTTGTGTTTGTCCCATGATATCGAATTCTTGCTTCTTGAAGCTCTCGTCCAAAATATTCTTCAAGAAGGAGGGCATATGCTGTAACCTGAACGATGTCAGTTTCCCAGGCTTGAGGTTCCTCGCCTTTTCTCAGCACGGGTTTCCCCTTTTTATGTTCATAGGGTACCCAATTTCCGTTCCTGTGCCTGATAGCATCAGCCTTTCCTGTAAGTCCAAGAGTTTCGCTAGAAAGGAAGAAGGAGCGGAATTCCTCCCCTTCTTCCTTGGCCAGTTCCTCGTGGAGAGTTCTTCCCGCATAGACACTTGCATCTGCTATGCGAATTTCCTCTACTTCCTCTAAGTAAAAAAGACGTTCGCAATAAAGCAGAGCATGAAGAGAGCTTATGCGCAGGAGAGCTTCATTTTCTGACGTTATAGTCAATAAATCACCTCCACCCATGCTCCTGAAGGTATTTCACTGATTCTTTCTTTTGTCGGAGCGAAAAGAGCTGTCCGAGTTTTCGACATGTCTTCCCTGTCAATTGTGATGGTAAACCTATTAATACGTTGTTTATCTAATTCGATCAATGGTTCTTCTAAACAGCAATACCAGTATGCAGGAAGAGAAGGTGTTGTTTCTTCAATTCGATCTAGAATAAATGAATTGTCGCCTAAAAAAGGAAGTCCGTATTTTCTTTGAGTTTTTCCCTCAAGGCTGTTTCGCAGTTTTTCTTCAAAATCAGGAGAATCTATGGCGATGATGGCATCAATGCCCGAAAGAAAAGCTCTCGTTACGGGGAGAATGTTGTATTTGCTTCCTTTTGTGAAAGGCTTCCATTCTTTTCTCGTTGTTCCCACGGGGTAGTTGTGGAGTTGTTGCAAAATTTCCTGTTGCTCGGGGAATTTAATTGCGCCGATTGCCAGTTTTATCGGGGGAAGGCCTTTTTGTATGAGGGTAGTACCGTTCTTTCCTTCTCCTCCACGCATCTCCACGCCAGCAATGTTCAGCAGCAGTCCGAATGCTGCTGAAGGAGTGATAAAGTCTATGGTAGGGCGAAAGCTGCCTGTCGCAAAATGGCGAAAGGTTGCGAAGGGAGCCGTTACACGAAGACGAATCATGGCTTTTATCCGAACGCGCGGTTGCCCGCCATCTCTAAAATTTTCCCCGCATTGCGATTTAGAGTTGTTCCTTTCTCCAATAGGGCGTTTTGTTTAATTTCATTCATATCGCAGACAATTTTACCCCCGATGAGAAACTCAGAACCAGGTAGATTGTCATGGAGAATGCCTTCCATTATTTCAGGGAATGTGTGTGTTCCGTTTTCTTCTGTTTTGAATCCATAAGTATCGTATCCTGCAGCAAGCTTGTGTGTCATGCGAATAATGATACTTGATGGAGCCATATCGAAAAGGCTACGTGCGTGATTTCCTGCGACTCCACCGAGTTGTCCTATGACAGAGAGAAGAGTCTTTGTCCACTCTGCTTTTTCTTTGCAATCCTCAAGGTTGAGTGCAAAGGGGTACTGAAAAGAGGTAAATATTGTTTCTCTGTGAAGAAGTTGCGATGAGTCCGCATTTTTCCAAGGACTTTCTAAATGCTGAGGAGACTGAGTAAAAACAGTGTCATGCCTATATGGTTCGAGAGCTACTGCCAGGTTCATGCGCAAAACGGAGTCGCGTTTAAAGGTAAAAAGTGTTACGTCACGTCCTTTTTCTTTGATTTCTTTTTTAATCTTTTCCCGGTCCTTTTTGCCAGCGGCAATAAGCCATCCCATGAAAAAGTCGTCGGCATAAACGTTTGCATCGGGATAGTCCTCAAATTTGACAGCAAGTTGCTCTTCATCATGTAACCTACTTCGGTTGCACGGAAGTCCCATACTACGCAAGCCTTCGCGAATAGCATTTCTCATTGATTCGGGAGACACTATGGCATACTGTAGACGTCCTTTGGTGATTTTTTGGAGAATAGCACGATTTTCAGCTGATTCTCCACGATAGTTTGCACTGGGAGCAGCGTTTGTTAACACAGTTGCAAATAAATTCATTGAACCTTCCTCCTTCATGGAAGTATTATTCTGTTTCTATTTCAGGCTGAGATTGCCTTTCTTTTGGATAATAAACATATGAACATGCAGAAAGAGCAAGCATGGCAAAAAGTTTTATTTTTTCCCGTTCTTTGGGGTCTACCAAGCTTTTGGCCATAAGAAGATAGTCGTCCTTTCCTTCGTTTTTAAAGTCATTTTTGAGAAATTGAGGAATTGCGCATAGTGTCCCTGTGAAAAACTCTGCAATATCTGTACCGCTGCGTCCCCGAAGAGCAAGAAAAGCTCCTGTGCATATTTTTTTGAGTTCCGCTAAATAATCTTCGGGATAAGCAAGAAAACTATCTTCTTTTGTTTGCTCAAGATGAGTTTTCCCGCCGGGGATCTTTATTTTCGGACGACTTTTCAACTCTGAGATGACGAAATTACGTACGATGTTTCGGACTTTTGCCGCTAATCGTTCCGTATGGTCTATTAAGTTAGAATTTACACCATTTTCTTCCATTTCTTTCGCCTCCTGTTCGATGTAATATAGTTTTTGGGCTATTTCTTTAAATTTTTTGTTTATATCCAGTCCGAAAAAGGGGATGTTTCGAGGACTACCTTCTCGAGACCATATGAAAAACTCAGAGGGGTATGTTTCAAGGATACCCTCCATTCCAACATGCCAATGAGTACCGTTTAATAGATTTCTTATCCGTAGTGTTTTATATAAGAAATTCAGGGGTTTTTTTCTTCCTCCCGCAGAGACAATGCTGTTATATTCATTCAATATGGGGACACTAACGGGGATTCGAGATGATGAAAGGAGTTTTACAGAATTGCCTTTTTTTGTCATGTGGTAATATTCAACGCCTTCTACTCTATCGAATACACCTTCTGTTTCCAGGCGACGTCCAGAGATAGCGGAAAGGAATTCCAAACCACTTTCCTCTGGCAAATCAATGATTGATGATGAGGGGCGAAATGATTTCGTTTCTTTTTCAGGATCATTTTGAAACCATTTTCTGAGTTCTCCTAGATAGGGTTTAATTTTTGTTATTTCCGGCATGACAAAAACATACCCATTTTCATCCCATTCAACAGAATAAGTGCCCTTATTATCTCTATTCCCCTTCTTTACCATGAAATTTCGAACAACGAAAAGAGCGCATGCTATGGGAGTAAAGTGTAGAAGGACATTTTCATGTAGCAGCCCTTTGAAAGGGATACCTTCTGCATTGAAGCCTTCAGCACCGAGCAAAAGAGAGCCTGCAAGATCTTCAATTCCTCCTTTTTTTCGAATAAGAGAACTCCATAACTTCTCCACAAAGGAACAGGGGTTGTTTTGAACTCGCTCAGAATAAACTCCTCTGGAAGCAGGTTTTCCCTTGTAGGTTGACCAAAGTGCATCTCGCCAGAGTTCAAGCCGCTTTTTCCCTTCCGGTCCTTCGGAAAAAAGTCCTTTGAAAAATGAGCCTTTAGGAACTGTGATTTCGTAAACGAATACTCTTTCTGTCTTTTTTTTTCCGTTCTTTTCTACCTCCTTTTCCCGAATTTCTATAGGGGATGCTCCAGACCATTTTGATGGACTTTCGACGATGATATTTTCTCCATCGTATAGTTCATCGAAAACAGCTTGGAAACTTTTACGTGTGAATTGAAATGTCCAGGTTCCATCAATGTTCTCCTTGTATTCTGGTAATGGTGCCATTTCTCTTTCTTCCATGGTTTCAAGTAAAAGAACTAACCCTGCAAGTCCTGTTTTATGTTGCGCTGATGGAAGGTTATCAAGACTGTATTCCAGTTCCAGAATTGTTTCGTTTTTTTCTTTTGCATTTTTTGTTTTCACTATAAGCTCCCCTCCTTTCTTATTTTTTGTTAGACTAATAGTCCCAAACTTTCTACATATCGTCCCTTTGCGATGTAAAGGTATGAGGGGAGGCCATTCCCTCTCTCTACACAGTTTTGTGGAGCAGGGAGAATCAGTCCATCAATAGGTTGAAATTGTTTGCGAAGGTTCCAATAATTGTTGATGTTGCTCTCTAGGATTGCGGAGACAGTGTAGACATCTCCATCTCGTATTCCTCCTCCGAAAGTGAAGGCAAAAGCGTCGGAGTTGAGGAATGGAAGCAGCTTTTCCATTTCCCTGTTTTGAGGAGAGAATTCTTCTAAAAGAGATTGTAAGTCCTCCTGATTTATAGTTTTATTGTTGATGTTTCGTACAAAGGCTTCAGCAATTTCTATATCCTCTTTGGAGTAAGGAAGATTTTTTGCAGGAGGGTAGAGAAGGATTCGTCCTCCTTCGCATATTTCAAGATATCTGTTGCATCTTCCCATGCGCTGTATGAGAGACGTTACAGGAGCAAACTCAGAAATGAGCAGTGAAGCACTTAAATCGAGACTCATTTCACAGACTTGTGTAGTAATGGCGATCATCGGTTCTGGATCTCGAAATTTTTCGATAAGTTTTTTATGCCACTTTTGCCGGTCTTTGAGACGAAATCTACTATGATAGCAAAGTAGATTTTCTGCGAAACTCTCTTGTAATTCCATTGCGATTTCTTGGCATCGTTTGACTGTGTTGACAACCCAGAGTACCTTTTCTCCATTTTTATAAGCTTTTAGCGCTTCTTCTAGAGCTTCTTCCTTCTTGCATTGTTTAACTCGATATCGCATCGCAGAAGCTTTTTCCTTCAGGTCGGGGAAGCTCGCTATGGATTCCGGGAAGATTTTTAATCCGGCTTCACGAAGCTGATCTAATCTATTGATGGGGAGACTAGCTGTCATGCATAAGGCGGGAACATTAAATTCGCGAAGAAAACCGAGTAAAGCAGAAAAAAGAGTTTGGTCAAAGCTGTGAATTTCGTCAAACACTACAGCACTGTCAGCGAGAAGTGGCAAGAGACACGATGATCGATAATCATGGCGCATGAAACCAAGAAATTGATCTACAGTAGCGCTAAAGAGTCTTTTCTGCCATAAACCTACTGCAAAAAGACGGTCGTTAGTAAGAAATTCTTTTTCTGACCGAGGGTCGGGATTATCGAACATTCCTTGGAGTTCGTAGTTAGAAGTACCGTGTAAAAGAGTTCCGTCTGTTTCTGGGGCCCATGAGACGTAATCCCGGAACCCTTCGGTGGCAGTAGCTCGGGTGGGGTAGAGAAAGATGAAGCGGCTGATAGGATGGCGTGAAGCGACACCACTGCCCCATTTCCATGCAGCTAGAGTTTTTCCGCTCCCGCAAGGGGCAAGAAGACAGGTTCGGTCAGGCAGAGTGCTTGAGGCTAGTTGAAATTCTGAGAATAAAAAAGGCTTTTTTTCTCCTGTTGTCTCGATCTGAGTGCATCGAGGAGCGATAACATCGTACTCAATTTTCTCTTTTGATAGAAGATTATTTTTGTCGAAGGCATTATCTATCCATCTTGTCATAGGGACATCTACTGATTGATTCATCTCTCTGGCAAGTCCGGAACCTGCCGCATCAGCGAGAATAAGAGCTGTTCTGACAGCTCGTAATAAGCGTAGTTTTTGTGGCTCTTGGGCGGGGAAAGAACGGCGAAGTTCTTTTTCAATGGAATCGAAGTCTAAAGCGATTTTTTCTTCTTTTATGTTTATTCGTTGTGGGATGGCATGGTTGAGGAGGCACGATTCCTTAGAGTTGAATTCAGAGGAGAAAAGATCAAGAATATCTTGTACCCCGTTAGCTAAAATCTTGATGAGCGGATTGTCATAATCTGAAGAATTAAGAATCCCTTTTTTCAATTTGAGGTGGTGTCCCATGACGGATGCCCGAATGATATGAAAATCAATTCCTTGAGATTCGATAAACTTTCTGCAAAGCTCTTGGCTGAGAATCCAACCACCAAGAAATTCATGCCGAAGGGATTGTGGTGCGTTTCCTTGGAGAGCCTTTTGAAATTGATCGTTTGATTTCCCTATATCGTGAAAAACAATCGCTGCTTTCAGGTTTTGAGAGAAATTGAAGAACTCCGTTTCATGGATTTTAAAAAAGGACAACCATTTTTCTCCAAGGTGTTTAGGTTCATGTTCTTTCCCAAAAAGAGAAAATGAAGCATTAAGTACGTCTTGTGTGTGTTCTAAAAGGGTTTTTTGAATTGTGACGTTGCCTACCGCAATACCCTTTTTTGCCAAGATTGTCATGGTATTATTCACGTCTCTGTGGAATAAAAACACCGCATCCCATCATTCGTCGCCCTCCCAAACCAGTTCTTTGAAGGCGAAGTGATTCTTCAGCTGTTAATTTACTTACGAGAAGGGGAAAGCCGACAATATTTTTATCTTTAATGCACAGAGTTCGTTTGATGAAAGGAGATGATATTCTGTTATCTGTCTTTCCTTCTATAGATTTAAGATGGGATCGTAATAAAAGGTGCGGAGTTCCCAAAATATTAAGGGTATCAAGTTGTCTTTGAACTGCATCCAGAAATTGGTCTGGTTCAGTAAAGCCTTTAATGGTAACGAGCCTGCTTCCTAAAATAGGATAAGGAACGAGCTTTCTCGAAACGGGAATTCCGACAGTAACATTATGAGTACCAATTCTCAAAAATTTTCCGCAAAGAAAAAGAAAATCGGGAACTTTGTCAACGGGAATGCGAAGTGTAAGACGACTTTTGTTGTTTAATGCGATTTTCCTTTCACCGCATGGTGCTCCGTTTATTGGATGAATGGAGATATTTCTTCTGTGTTCAGCATGATGAATGGAGGGGAGTATATCTGTAATAGCGCTGTACAGTTGATAACCATGGTCCGCATCAATGGTTTTGCCATGGAGTTGAAACTCCAAATCGACCAATTGACTCAACTCCTTCATTATTTTTTAGCAACAAAAGTATCTGCAATTTCAGAATTGTTGGCCCGTCTTTTTGTTGTTTTTTTAAAGAAACGAGTTCGCAAATTAAGGAATGCTTCTTGTAATATATAAAATCTTTACCCAACGAATGTTAGCGAAGAACAGCAGGCAAAGGTATTGTTATCATTTTTTCATCAGAAACTGCTTAAAAAAGGTTCATCTTGAATTTCTAAATTAAATATACCATATAATAATTTCTGAGCAAAAATTATTAGTTTATAGCGAAATTTTTAACGGATGTCGCAAAAATAAGTTGCTTATTTGCGGGCAATTATATTGATATTGGTTGGGCTTGAGTCTTGTCGATAATCTAAAGATTTGAAAGATCGTGTGATGAGGTTTTCGATATTGTAAGATAGCCTAGTTTGGATCGGGATTTTCATGGGCATAATTCTTTTCCCGCTCTTAGGTCTTTTCGGGTTGACATTGTTTCTTAGAGAAACTTGTTGGTCAGGACTTTCATAGTAACAAAAAGCGAGATTTCATCCTTTGTTTTAGTTTCTTTAACTAACCCACAATTTTATTTTCCCCCAACATTCTTTTTGCTTCCATATACCCTATTTCGATTATATTCTCAGCTTTGCTGATATCGAATGTGTTGAAAGGGGAAAGGTCTGGCCTGATAAGAATATCGCTTTCCTCTGTTTGCAGTTTTGTAGCGGTTTCCAGTGCGATGTGGAAGGATTTGAATAGCACTTCTATGATATTCTCTGGTTTTTTTGCTTTAATTTGCCAAAGAGATCAACGCTGATGATGAAGTTAGCTCCCATATCCTTAAGGGGTGTTATGGGGACATTTTCAACAAGTTCGCCGTCGACGAGGAGCCGATTGTCTATCTCCACAGGAATAAAAATACCTGGGATGCACGAGCTTGCCATTACGGCAGCTGCCACATTTCCATTTTTAAGCGCCACTTTTTCACCGCTTGTAATATCCGTTGCTATCATCGCGAGGGGAATACAGGCTTCGTCAAAGGTAACATCTCCGAGATTGTCTGTTATGAGCAGTGCCAAGAACGGCGCCTCCCCCAAGGGCTAGTCCTATTTTTTTCTTTCTCCATGAGGTCTGTTACGATTTCCAGCGCGGCCGCGGGATTCCCAGATTGCCACAAGCGTTGCTATCATGATGTCATGGCGGGTTACCTCCTGTTTCCTTTATTTTGGTTGTGTGAGCAACACCAGTATAAAGGAGAGGTGCCCGCCTTTTTCAATATCTCTTTCACTTTACCTAAGTAAACGGAACGAAACTCTGGACCATCTACAGAAGGGTTACCCGTGACAATTGACAAATCATGGTATGTGGTATACCATGTACCAAACAAATAAAACATTTTTCAAACTTCCCACTTAACTTCCCACTTGAATTCCTATTCCTAATAGTAGAGAGGTAAAGACGCCATGTCGCTTTCTATGTTTGAGGAAATAAAAACTCGTACGTTGCAAGAGCAAATTTTAGAAAAGTTAAAAGACCTCATAAAAGATGGGTCGCTAAAGGCGGGCCAATTTTTACCTTCTGAGAGAGATTTAGCAAAGACACTTGGAGTGAGCCGAATTCCCCTTAGGGAAGCGCTTAACAAGCTCCAAGTTCTTGGTGTGGTTGAAAGGCAGCATGGGAGAAGAACCTTGATCAAAGGGCTTGGAGGCATTCCCATTACGGAAATTATTGAAATAATTTCTGACAGCGGGGATGAAATTGAAACAGTTAATCAGCTAAAAGAGATAAGACTGATTCTTGAAGTAGAAGCAGCAGGTTTGGCATCTCAAAGAAGGGACAAAGATGATTTAAAGAGGTTGGAAGAGTTGGTTGAACAGATGGAGAAGGAATATAAAGAAGTGGAAAAGCTTCAAGTACTATCTCTTCGTTTCCACATGGCAATTGTCGAAGCGGCTAAGAATAGAATCCTGTCTTTGGTTTATCTTTTTTTTCACGATCTTCAACAACGCAGCCGTAAATATTCAAAGAGAATTCATAGTGATCCAATTGGCATAGTCAAAGACCATAAAGAGATTTTCAAGGCGATTCAAGAAAAGGACCGCAAATTAGCAGAAGAGCTAATGAGGAGTCACCTTGACCAAGTGACATTTATTTTGCCCTATCAAGAGAAATGACAAAGTATTTCATGATCATTTTTAAGAACCTATTGTGCAACATTAAAAGCAAAAGGTCTAGGGCAGGTTTTAAAAGTTCGCATTATTGCGTTTCCATGCAATATACATCGATAGTTCACCCTTATCACGTGGTGTGCTAGCTGTTCGGGAAGTTAGTTCGAACCAACGAGCTGTATTCGAGGGGGGGATGTTAATCAACAAGAAGCAATAAGCGAGATGTCAAGGGTGATAAATTGATGGGTCGTTATTATTGCCTGTTGGAAGAAGTCTTAATAATTTATGCAGGTGGCTGATATGGCCAAAAGGAGGAGGTTTAACATATGAAAAGGTTTCTACGAGGACTTGCTTTGTTTGTCGTAATGGGCCTGATTTTCGGACTGGTTGGCACTCTTGGAATGGGAAGCGCTTTTGCTAGTTCTGATACGTATGTTTTTAAGCTTGCCATCGAGATGCCGGAGAGGCACCCCTATTGGATGGGAGCTACTAAATTTAACGAGTTGTTGCAGGAGAAAACTGGAGGACGTGTCAAGATAGATATCTATCCAAGTGGTCAGCTTGGTACGCAGAAGGATACTGCGGAGGCAGTGGCCATGGGCGCTTTGGAGTTTTCATTGGTGTCAGGTGCTGTTTTAGAAAGATATGACCCTCGAGCTGAGGTGGTACAGCTTCCCTTTGTTTTTAGAGACTTGGATCATGCCCATAAAACAATGTTCGGAGACTTTGGTAAAAAGATGGGCAGCTGGTTCGAGGCAAAAGGCATTATGGTGCCCTCCTTCCTCCTCAATGGCCCTAAGCATGTAACATCAACAATGGAAATCGGCAGCCCAGCAGACATGAAGGGTATCAAGCTGAGAACCCAGCAAGCCCCCACAATGATTGAATTCGGAAAAGCGCTTGGCTGCGTAGTGAGCCCAATGCCGTATGGGGAGGTCTATACGGCCCTTCAACTTAACACTGTAGACGCTGAAGTTCAATGTGTGGCCAACGTTCTATTTGATAAACATTACGAAGTTGCAAAGAATATGAACGATGTAACACTTTTTGTCTACCTTGAACCGCTTTTAATGAGCAAGAAGGTTTACGATGGCTTACCCAAGGATATTCAGGAAGCTATTTTGGAATGTGCTGTCGAAGCAGCGGACTGGCAGTGGAACTACTACAGAAGTAATATGCACGAAACGTTTATACCTGAACTCACCAAGCTAGGCGTGAAGTTTAACGCAGGCGACGCAGCAGAATGGAAAAAGGCATTAGAAGATGCAGGCTACTACAATAAATTCGAGCAGCACAAGCCCCTAATGGATGAAATTGCAGAAGTCAAGTAACTAGATTATTGCTCAGAGCGGGTGGTCAAACTTTGTATGGGGCCACCCGCTCCTCATAGTGGCAGTGTTGGCGAATAGATTAATGTAGGGGTGATGCAAAATGACAAAGAAAGCAACAATGGGGGCGAGTTCTACGAGATCTGCTATTACGTACCTATGTGATGGTATTGAGGCAGTATTGGATCGTTTTCTGGTTCCCCTCCTAATGGCAAGCCTTGCATTTATAGTCTTTTTTCAGGTGATCAACAGGTTTATTCTTCACATTCCAGCCGCATGGACTGAGGAAATGGGTCGGTACCTGTTTGTATGGGCTTCATTATTGGGTGCTGTCAGCGGGGTCCGTAAGGGCGCCCATTTAAATGTAGAAATTGTTCAGAATGCAGTTAAAGGTAGTTTTCGGCGTATTCTCATGTTGGCAAGTGATATATTCTGCTTGATTTTCTTTGGAGTCCTGGGCTACCAGGGCCTATATTGGGTCAAAACTAGTGGAATTAACGTTTTGGCGGACAGTATGGATATACCAATGCTTTACATACAAGTAATAGTTCCTGTGAGCGCGATCTTGATGCTGATATTTACTGCAGAACATATACATCGCGTTATCGTTAAACATAACGACAAGGAAGCGGGGGACTGCAAATGTTAACGGCGTGGTTGCTAGCAATTTTGGCTATAAGCATCGCCGTTGGTGCTCCGATAGCTGTTTCTCTTGGGCTTACCGCGGTTGGCTATTTTTTGCTCAAAGGCCAGGCTTCTTTTCTCTTTTTGGTTGCTCAGAGACTTTTTGCTGGATGCAACTCTTTTGAACTCATAGCTATTCCATTGTTTGTCCTATCAGGGGATCTCATGCTTGACGGTGCAATTTCTAAAGCATTAGTAGATCTGGCAAAAAGCATGTTTGGCTGGGTGCGTGGAAACCTAGCGTTGACAACTACGCTGGGATCCATGCTTTTCGGTGCTGTGTCTGGATCAGGACCTGCCACAGCTTCCGCTATTGGATCAATAGTAGCTGAGCCAATGGCAGAAGAAGGTTACCCGAGGGCGTACACAAGTGCGGTGATTGCGGCTTCGTCGCCGTTGGGCTCTCTTATTCCTCCGAGTATCCTTATGGTAGTTTATGGTGCTGCCTCAGGGGCCTCAATAGCAAAGATGCTCATGTCTGGGATTGGCCCTGGCATTCTATTTGGCGTTCTTTTCATGGTTTATGAGATACACGTTGGCAGAAGAGCGCAATATGGCAGTGTGTCTCCATTTTCCTTATCTCAATTTCTTGTTGCTTTAAGGAAGGGAGTATGGGCGCTTATTGCTCCAGTGATAATTTTGGGTGGGATATATTCAGGGATTTTTACTCCGACGGAGGCAGCCGCTGTAACAGTTTTCTATAGCCTGTTTGTTGGAATGGTTGTGAACCGAACCATAAAGCTGAAAAACCTCCCTTCGATACTTCTCCGAAGTGGTGTTACTTCTGGAGCGATTTTATTTGTGCTTGGTACCGTGGCTGCTTTTGGTTACGTCATTACGAGGGAGGGGATTCCTCAGCAGCTGACGATAGCAGCTACCTCTATTATAAAAACTCCTATCATGTTCCTTATAGTATCCCAGGTGATCCTGGTTGTGGCTGGAATGCTTATGAATGGCTCAGCTGCAATAATGCTTTTGGTGCCCCTTTTTCTTCCCACAGTGCGACAGTATGGAATAGACCCAGTCTACTTCGGCGGCTTGATGGTGGCGAACCTTTCTATAGGTATGTATACCCCACCAGTGGCAGTAACTTCGTATGTTGCGTCTAGAATAGCTGGTGCGTCGTTTGATGAGACAAACAGGGCATTGGTTCCCTTTTTAGTAGTTTCATTTATAGCAATAGTCATATTGCTGCTTGTGCCGGGAATCATCACCTTCCTTCCGCATTACCTTTTAGATTGATAGTGGCGTGGCTGTTTGTATATATGAAGAAAATATCGCACAGTCATTTGCCCTTACGAGGGCTCGAATTATTACAAGGAGGGGGTTAATTTGGTACGGTATCCAAATCTTTATCAAGATGTTTACGATATGATTTATCGTTCTACTACATCTATTTCATCGGATGTTAAAGAAATGATGCAAGCCGCTCTGGAGAGAGAAACAAATGATACGGCCAAAAGCATGATGCAGGCCATGCTTGACGACGCGAAAATGGCGGGGGAGAAAGTAAAGCCTTTATGCCAGTCTCCAGGATTTCCCACCATATACGTAAGTTTTGGAGACAAATCTTCTCCGAGAGAGGATATTAAAAAAATTTGGGCAAATGCTCTTGTTGAGGGAACCAAGAATCATCTTCTTCGGCCGAGTATGGTTGATACACTCACACGAGAAAACCCGGGGGATAACTCTGGTGTTGGGGTACCAAACTTTGAATTCGACTATTGTCCAGACCAAGAGTATCTCGATATGCTTTTGAGTTTTAAGGGATGTGGGGCAGAGTTGGCCAACGCTATGAAGATCTTCACTGTTGCTCAGCTAGAAAAAGATAAAGACTTCGCTGGTTTGAAGAGGTGGGTTCTTGACACAGTAATTAAAGGAGGAGGCAAACCCTGCCCTCCAGGTGCCATAGGCATAGGTCTGGGTGGTCAGATGGACGTTGCTTGCAAACTTGCCAGAAAAGCGGTAAGTACTCGCAGGTGGAACGATGTTCACCCGGACCCCCGGTATGCCGCCCTTGAAAAAGAACTTCTTGAGAACATAAACAGCCTTGGTTTAGGTGCCGCAGGCACAGGTGGAGATACGACCCTTCTCGCGGTAAAGATAGCAGCCGTATCTACCCACACAGCCATAGCCCCCGCGGCTATCTCTTTTCATTGCTGGGCAGCGCGGCGCACCCATGTAAGGCTTTACCCTGATGGCAGAAAAGAAATTCTTTTATAAGGGGGGCTATGTGAAATGGCAGAGAAATTATTGACTGTACCGCTTAAAGAAGAAGAAGTACGAGAGTTAAAGGCGGGGGACGTAGTTTACCTTAAGGGCCCCATCTTCACCTCCAGAGATATGGGACACATCAATATAAAGCAGCTTCTGGAAAAGAACGAAAAGCTGCCAGTAGACTTTAATGGTTCAGCCATTTTTCATGCAGGACCAGTCGTTAATAAGAAAGAAGACGGGACGTACGAATTGGTAGTTATCGGTCCTACCACCAGCATCCGTATGGAACCCTACTATAAGATGGTTGCCGATCTGGGGGTCAGGGCCATTATTGGCAAGGGGGGGTTAGCTGAAGACAGTTTGAGGCAGTTTGCTGAAACAGGACAGGTGTATCTTCAGGCCGCTCCCGGCTGTGCTGTGGTACTTGCCGAGGGAATATCTAAAATTAAAGAAGTGCATTGGCTTGAGCTAGGGGTTCCTGAGGCCTTATGGGTACTAGACGCACACAAATTTGGTCCTCTTGTTGTTGGAATGGACTCCCATGGCACAAGTGTCTATAAGGAACTGAGGGAAA
This sequence comes from Aminobacterium colombiense DSM 12261, assembly GCF_000025885.1. Classification (NCBI taxonomy): domain Bacteria; kingdom Thermotogati; phylum Synergistota; class Synergistia; order Synergistales; family Aminobacteriaceae; genus Aminobacterium; species Aminobacterium colombiense. The sequence goes on from NC_014011.1 coordinate 130,523, forward strand.
AAGCAGAAACGAGAAACAAAGAACTATACGGTTAAGCCTGGTGTTTTTTTATATAGGTAAAAATGTTCTAAGGAGGCAGTCTTATGGAATATAGAATCGAGAAAGATTCGATGGGTGAAGTAAAAGTTCCGGTAGATAAATTATATGGGGCTCAATCTCAACGGAGCATTGATAATTTCAAAATAGGCATAGAGAAAATGCCTAAAGAAGTTATCGAAGCCTTTGCGATCCTCAAAAAGGCTGCTGCACTTGCCAATAACAAGCTTGGTGTTCTTGATGATGTGAGAGCTAAGGCTATCGCCAAGGCAGCAGATGAAGTTCTGGAAGGCAAACTGGAAGGTAACTTTGGCCTTGCAGTATGGCAGACTGGAAGTGGAACGCAGTCTAATATGAACGTGAACGAAGTTCTTGCGAATAGAGCGAACCAGATACTGAATGATCCCGAACATAAGGTTCACCCAAACAACCATGTGAATAAGTCTCAAAGCTCAAACGATACTTTCCCCACAGCTATGCATATAACAGCTGTTTTAACTTTGGAAAATGATCTTCTTCCTTCTTTAAAACAATTGAAAGATACACTACATGAAAAATCTGTCCAATATATGGATATCGTTAAGACAGGCAGAACCCATCTTCAGGATGCAACACCCTTGACGTTGGGGCAGGAAATTAGCGGCTGGGTGAGGATGCTTGAAAGAAGTGAAGAAATGATTCTCTCCGGCGTATCTTTCCTTAAGGATCTGGCTCTTGGTGGTACGGCTGTGGGTACAGGTCTGAATGCTGCCGTTGGCTTTGATGTAGAGGTCGCAGCCCAGATAAGTGCCCTTACAGGAAAGAATTTCAAGACAGCACCCAATAAATTCCATTCACTTACTAGCAAGGATGAGCTTGTCTTTGCTCATGGAGCTTTGAAAGCATTGGCAGCAGATCTTTTAAAGATAGTGAATGACATTAGGTGGCTTGCTGCCGGACCACGATGCAGCATTGGGGAGCTTTTAATTCCAGAAAACGAGCCGGGAAGCTCTATAATGCCGGGAAAAGTCAATCCTACCCAGTGTGAAGCAGTTTCCATGGTGGTTGCCCAGGTAATGGGCAATGATGTCACTGTAGGATTTGCAGCTAGCCAGGGGAACTTTGAACTTAATGTCTATATGCCCGTTCTTATCCTTAACTTCTTGCAGTCCTCCCGCCTTCTTGCCGATTGCATGAGATCTTTTAATGATCATTGTGCGTCTGGACTTGAGGCAGATGAGGAAAGGATCAGCCATTTCGTAACCAACTCTCTCATGAATGTCACGGCTCTCAACCCTTACATCGGCTATGACAAATCGGCAGAGATCGCTAAAAAGGCCCATAAAGACGGTTCTACTTTAAAAGAAGCAGCTTTGGCACTAGGGTATCTTTCCGAGGAAGAGTTCGATAAATATATGGACCTCAAGGCCATGTGTGCGCCTAAAACAGTAAAGGTAAAAGAGTAAAAGAAGCACCTATTCGAATTTTTGACGTGGAAGACATTAAGGAGGCCAAAATTATGCTCAGCAAAGAAGATCTTCTCAAAAAAGCGAAGAAACCAGCAGAAGATGCCATGAAGCTTCACCCCTTCTATAAGGGAAAGATGCAGACATCACTAAAATGCTGCATCAGGAATGTTGACGATTTTGCGATTTGGTACACTCCAGGCGTTGCGGCGCCTTGTAAGGCGATTAAAGAAGACATTGATTTGTCTTATGAATTTACTAACCGGGCAAACACTGTTGCTGTTGTTAGTGACGGCACAAGAGTTCTTGGTCTTGGCGATATAGGTCCTGAAGCAGGAATGCCTGTCATGGAAGGTAAGGCTCTTCTCTTTAAGTATCTTGGCGGAGTAGATGCTGTGGCAATTTGTCTTGATACTAAAGACCCTGACAAGATCATTGAAGCAGTTAGGCTTATAGCTCCAAGTTTTGGCGGTATTAATCTCGAAGACATTGCTCAGCCCAAGTGCTTTTACATTTTAGACGAGCTTCGCAAAGATTGTAAAATTCCTGTGTGGCATGATGACCAGCAGGGAACAGCGGCGGTAAACCTCGCTGGTCTATATAGCGCGTTGAAGATTGTAGGGAAAAAGATAGAGGAAGCGAAAGTCCGTTTCTTTGGAGCAGGGGCAGCAAGTGTTGCCACAGCGAGAATATTAATTAGTGCTGGAGTAAAGCCTGAAAATATCATAATGTCAGATAGCAAGGGAACCCTTCATAAGGGAAGGACAGAGCTCAAGGGAGAGTTCGACGCGAAGTGGCATCTTGCCCAGATCACAAATCCCGAAGGGATAGAGGGCGGCCCCGAGGTGCTATTCGAAGGTGCAGATGCGGTTTATTGCTACACTAAACCGGGTCCCGGCGTAGTTAAGAAAGAATGGGTTTCCCGCATGGCCAAGGATGCCATTCTTTTCGCATGCGCAAACCCGATCCCCGAGATTTGGCCTTGGGAAGCCAAAGAAGCGGGTGCTAGAATAGTCGCCACGGGAAGATCTGACTTCCCCAACCAGGTAAACAACTCCCTTGGATTCCCCGGCATATTCCGAGGGACGCTAGATGTCCAGGCGAGAACGATAACAGATGAAATGTGTATTGCCGCAGCTCAGACTCTCTCAAAATGTGCAGAGAAAAAAGGACTCTCAGAAGAGTATCTGATCCCCACAATGGATGAAGCCTGGGTTTACCCGGAAGTCGCTACAGCAGTGGCGTTGAAGGCAATTGAGCAGGGAATAGCCAGAAAGGTCTTCTCTAGAGAAGAACTGCTGAAGATGGCTACTGAAAAGATTCAGTACGCCCAGAACATGACAAAGTGCCTCACCGAAAATAATTTCATAAAGATGCCCTAAAATAAACTAAGATCGATACAGGAGTCAGTGGCAAAGAAATTTGCCACCGACTTCTGTTGTCTTAGTATTATGTAAAAAAGCGGGAGAGATAAATAGAAACGAAGGAGTGTTGGATATGGCCAGTATTACAAAGGGAATCAGCAGGCAATGCGCTGATTTCGTATCTTTTCTTTCCTTTTCTGATTTGGAGCAGAAAACAGTATCTATTACTAAGAAATGCATTATAGACTGGTTGGGATGTGTTCTTGGGGGTTCCTCTACTCCGGCAGCTTCTATTATTGAAAGTCTTATGGCAGATATGGGAGGAAAGTCACAAGCCACATTTATAGGGAGTTTCAATAAGGGAACGACCCTTCAAGCAGCTATGGTGAATGCTTATAACTGCCATATTCTTGAAATGGATGACGTTCATAAAAGCTCCATATCCCATCCTGCTGCACCTGTAATTTCTGCCGCTTTTTCCCTTGCGGAGTATTTGGAGAGTTCCGGAAAAGATTTAATAGAAGCCATAGTGGCTGGTTATGACGTAATGATACGGATTGGAGAGGCAGTATCCCCTTCCCATTATGCTATTTGGCATACAACTTCTACCTGTGGTGCATTTGGTGCAGCAGCTGCAACGGCAAAGCTTTTGCATCTGGATGAAGTAGAAACCCTTTATTCTTTGGGCAACGCAGGTACTCAGGCTGCGGGTTTTTGGGAGTTTGCAACCGATAAGGCTATGACAAAGTATCTTCACTGTGGTAAAGCGGCCTATAACGGGCTTATCTCTTCTCTCATGTCAAAAAAAGGTTTTACAGGAGCGACAAGAATACTAGAAGGGGATAGAGGTTTTTTTAGAGCTTGTTCTACTGAGACGAATTTTAGTGAGAGTTTTAAAGATATGGGACAGAATTACAGAATAAATGAGACTGTTTATAAGCCCTATGCTTCTTGCCGTCACACCCACGGTCCAATTAACGCTACGTTGGAGCTCCGTAATCAAAAAGGTTTTTCGTACGAAGATGTTGAAGATATAACTGTAGAAACCTACGATACAGCGTTAAGACTTGTCGGAAACACGGATTTTTCCACGTCACCAGCGGCAAAATTTTGCCTTCCTTATTGTCTGGCTAGTGCCTTAGTGTTCGGGAAGGTTGGGGTTACAGAATTTCAAGAAGAAAAACTAAAGGATCCTCGTATTAAGAGAATTGTTCCCGTAGTTAAAATCATGCCCACTGACGAAATGAATTCTTTATACCCTTCGAAATGGGCTTCGAGGATCACAGTTAAAACAATACAAGGTGATTTATATAGCTCTTTTATCGAGTATCCAAAGGGCGATCCTGAAAACACCATGACGGATGCCGAAATAGAAGATAAATATCTCGAGTTGGCGACCCTTAAAGTAGAAAAATCAAAAGCCCTTGAATTATTGCATAAATGTCGTTCTATTGAAGATTGCGATAATCTAAAGAACTTTTTTGTTTAATTTGGAATAATGGCCCGTACTTAATTTTTAAAGGTATTTATAGAAAACATCTGGGCCCCCACCATAAAATAGGATGGGGGTTCCTAGGTGTTTTTTACAACGGTTATTTGAAAAACGAACATTTTATTTTAGCTCCTTGCCGAGATCTGAGCGTATATAAGGGCAATAAAGAGCTGCCACAGGATTATGACCCAATTTTCGGTCTTTTGTTACTATTGTTGTGACAGGGGCTTTTGAGTACTTATAAAAAAGAGAGTCGTGACCAACACATAGCCCTAAAACTATATTAAACTCTGTGCCTTCGTTGTTAAGAATTCTTGCTTGTTCGATAGGATTACATGAATATTCCCCTATCCGAGGGTTTTTTGCCATTTCAAATTCATCTTTTTTTATGCTCCCTACCTTGCAACACACGGAGTGCACTTCAAATTCTTTTGAAAAAATTTCACCAAGTATTTTTGCTTCTTTTCTCATGCCGAGGCAAAAGGCAATGCCAATTTTTTTAAAATTCATTCTTCTCGTAAATTCAAGGGTTTCGTCTACTCGGCATATTTCTTTATAGAAAAGAGCTTCGATCTCTGCTGCAACAACCAAAAGCTTGCGGTCGAGAGGATCGTCGTAAAGAGAAATGCTATCTGTCTTTTTACAGGGATCACCTATGTAGCATGATTTTTCTTTGCAAAGATGACATTTCATGTCTAGACCTCCCATTATAATTACGAATATTCTAATTCTGAAAAAGGGACGGCCACCAATTTAGGGCTTAAAAGAACAATATATAATCCCCCGTAAAGATAACCTTAGATAGTGACTTTGTCCAACTAATGCACAACTTTATTTTCTCCCAACATTCTTTTTGCTTCCAGGTATCCTATTTCAATTATATTCTCAGCTTTGCTGATATCGAATGTGTTGAAAGGGGAAAGGTCTGGCCTTATAAGAATATCGCTTTCCTCTGTCTGCAGTTTTGTAGCGGTTTCCAGCGCGATGTGGAAGGATTTGAATAGCACTTCTATGATATTCTCTGGTTTTTTTTGCTTTAATTTGCCAAAGAGATCAACGCTGATGATGAAGTTAGCTCCCATATCCTTAAGGGGTGTTATGGGGACATTTTCCACAAGTTCGCCGTCGACGAGGAGCCGATTGTCTATCTCCACAGGAATAAAAATACCTGGGATGCACGAGCTTGCCATTACGGCAGCTGCCACATTTCCATTTTTAAGCGCCACTTTTTCACCGCTTGTAATATCCGTTGCTATCATCGCGAGGGGAATACAGGCTTCGTCAAAGGTAACATCTCCGAGATTGTCTGTTATGAGTTTGCCGAGTTTTTTATTTGATAGCAGCCCGAATTGTGATAGAGAGATTCTTGAAATGTCCAGCCAGTTCAACCCTTTCAGAAGGATTGCCATTTCTTCCCAGTTTTTGCCAAAGGCGTAAAAGGCAGAGATGATTGCTCCAATGCTTGTTCCAGCAATATAGCTGATGGGATGTTGAACTCTTCGATTGCTTTTAACACCCCGATATGAGCAGCGCCAAGAACGGCGCCTCCCCCAAGGGCTAGTCCTATTTTTTTCTTTCTCCTGAATATTCTCATGTTTTTTCTCCATGTTGTTGGTCTTTTCCACATATAAGTATACCTTAGTGAACCCTAGAAAATGATTGCGTTAGTAACCCTCTTAATGAAAGCAAAAGTCAACATAAAAAATGATCCTAATGGTCAGCCTTTTCAAAAAGATAAAAATTTATTTTTATATTCCAATAGAAATATGGTAATATATTTTCAAAGAGAGGTGGGAGGGAACATGAAACGTATTAAAATGGCCTATCCCAAAAGTAAGGGAACTCAAGAAAAGTTGATTCGATTTATCCTTGATTATCCAGATGTTGCTGCTTTTCTCGCAATTGGCGATCTCGCAGAAAAAATAGGCATAAGCACATCCTCTATTTCTCGTGCGGCAGTGGATATGGGATATTCTGGATTTCCTGAGATGCAAAAGGAGATCCAGCAACATTTGCGGCGGAGAATACTCCCTACTGAACGTATGGAAAGAGCTGTCACCAAAGACGGTAATTTCACATTTCGCGATTCTGTGCGCAACGATATTGAAAATGTTAAAAAAACTCTCTCAAGAATTCCCGACACTTTGTTTAACGATGCCGTAACTTTGCTATCGAAGGCAAATGAGGTATTTGTTGTTGGCTTGGGGACTCAGCACCCTTCAGCAATGTATTTTAGCGGTGTTATGAAACAGATTCGAGATCGTGTGACGTTGATTTCTCATGAAACAACAGAGTATTTTGACTGTTTTTCCAGAATATCCTCAAGGGACGTTCTCCTCCCTATATGTTTGCCACGTTACAGTCGTTTTACAGTTCATGCGGCACAAGAAGCTGAAAAAACCGGTTGCAAAATCATAGCGATAACAGATAGCGAGATTTCTCCTACGGGAATATTGGCGGATATTGTATTGCAAGTTGAATACGAAAGCATGAGTTTTTTCAACTCGAATGTCGCGGTTATGGCTGTTCTTAATGCTCTTGCAACATCTGTTGCTATGGAAGATTGGGAGCACGCGCGTGAGCGGGTGGGGAAATTCAGCGAAGTAGCATTGAATTGGAACGCATTCTATCAAGAAAACTCTGGAGAAAGTATGGGGGAAAGATTATGAGAATAAGTGACAGAATTGCCCGTATGAAACCTTCAGCTACATCTTTAATGGCAGCAAAAGCCCGTGAAAAAAGAAGCCAGGGATTTAAGGTAATTTCTTTTACAACCGGAGAACCCGATTACGATTCACCGTCAGAAGCAGTGATAGCTGCGCGGAAGGCCATGGATGAAAGACAAACACATTATCCTCCGACAAGTGGAATAACCTCACTTCGCGAAGCAGTAGGGGAGTATTATCGCGATCATATGGGGCTGATCTATGATCCATCGCGTGAAATTGTTGTAGGAACCGGTGCTAAACAGTTAATTTATGAAGCGCTGGGTGCTCTTGTCAACCCAGGTGATGAAGTAATAGTTTTTCCGCCGGCATGGGTGAGCTATGTAGAGCAAATCAGGCTTTTTGAAGGTGTCCCGGTGGAAGTGGAAACGTCAGATACGAATTTCATTCCAGATATTGAGAGGACAGAAAAGGCTATAACCCCCAGGACGGTGGCAATGATCATAAATTCCCCTAACAATCCAACAGGGGCTATCTACCCAGAAGAGTGTTTGAGAGGGTTGGCTGAACTAGCTTGTAAAAAGGGCATCATGATTATTAATGATGAGATCTATGAACGGCTTGTCTTTGATCAAGAAGAATGCCCCCAGATATTGAAGGTTTGCCCTGAAGCAAGAAATTGGGTGCTGAATGTCAATGGCGTTAGCAAAGCCTTTGCAATGACGGGATGGAGGATAGGCTATGCCCTTGGTCCTGGAAAGCTCATAAAAGCGATCTCAGACTTCCAGGGTCATCTTACTTCGGGAACGAGCACCATTTCCCAATGGGCCTCTGTAGGGGCACTGGTTAAGTCGCAAGAATACTGCGAAACCATGCGTAAAGGTTTTTTTGAACGAAGAAATCTTATTGTAGATTTGCTATCACAGATTGAATACATCAATTTTGTGAAACCTCAGGGAGCCTTTTATGTTTTTGTAGATATTTCTTCATGTCTGAAAAGAGAGAATGGCATTTATTTAGAAAATGACGTTGCTTTTTGTGAAGGGCTTCTAGAACGTAAAAATGTAGCTATGGTACCGGGAACCGCATTTTTGTCTCCTGGTTTTGTACGTATTTCTTATTCCTGTTCAAAAGAAGATATTTGTGAGGGGGTGAAGCGTTTCATCGAATATTTGGAAGAAATCCATGCAGTGAATTAATATGCGCAGAATGAACGTCTCCAGTATGTATCCTGGTCAAGAAGTTGCTTTCAAAAGGAGAGTGGTCTTTATGAAGAAGATTCTTGTTGCCGTTGTTCTGATATTCCTGGTCGTTTTTTCTGGAACGGCCTTTGCTGCATATCCCACGAAACCAGTCAACATGATAGTTGCATATGCGGCTGGCGGAAGTACGGATATCCTTGCACGGATTACAGCCAAGTATCTTGAGGCTGAACTCAAGCAGCCTTTTGTAGTCGTCAATAAACCAGGTGCTGGTGGAAGTGTAGGATTTACTTCCATTGCAAAAGCTAATCCTGATGGCTACACAATAGGGCTGATCAATCTTAGCGGGGTTATCGTAAATCCTATTGTTCAACCTGATGTAGTGCGTTATAGAATTACCGATTTTGTTGGCATTGCTAATGTTGTAACTGACCCCGGCATTTTCTGCGTGAGTCCAGATAGCCCGATTAAGACGTTAGAAGATCTTGTAAAAGAAGCAAAAGCTAACCCAGGAAAGTTATCCATTTCCCACGAAGGCTTTGGCGCAGGGGATCATCTTGGAGTTGCAGAGTTCATGAAACAGGCTGGAGTAGAACTTAATCCTGTTCTTTACGAAGGGGATGCTCCTGCCAAAGCGGCTCTTCTTGGCGGCCATATCGATGTTATTGCTGTGAATGTTTCAGAAGTGGCTGAAATGGTAAAGGCAGGACAGCTACACGCCTTAGCTGTCCAGGATACGAAGCGTTCTGCAGAATTGCCAGATGTTCCTACCTTCTCAGAACTTGGATACCCCACCGTAATGCAAGGGACAGCGTCTCGGGGTTTTGCTGCACCCAAAGACATTCCTGCAGAAGCACTTGATATTCTGGTAGAAGCAATGAAAAAAATAGTGGCTACGCCAGAATATCAGAGCGAACTTAAAAACTTAAATATGCCCATCGATTTCATTCCTGGGGAAGAGTTTACGACGCTGTTGATAGAGCAAGATAAACTCTGGTCCGATCTTTGGAAAACATCCCCTTGGATTAAAAAGTAGGAATAAATTCATGTTTATTCCATGATGTCAGAATAGAATTTCAAGGAACACAACGAGGGAGTAGTTCCTCCGGGGTCAACTCCCTCGGTTTCTATCTCTGGTAAGAAGGGAGAGTCAGGGATTGAAAAAAGCTGATTTTGGAGTCTCTTTCTTGATGTTTTTTGTTGGAATCGCTGCCTTGGCAAGAGCTTTAAGCTATCCTGCTCAAACAAAAATGATGCCAATCATTTACAGTGTCGCATTAATTATCCTATCTTTTCTTCTGGGATTACGAACGATCAGAAAAGAAAACTCTTCTGAAGAGAATGTTGTGCGGACAGAAGAACCGCTTTCAAGGGTTTTTTTGGTAGGAAGCATTATTTTTGCTTATATAGCATCTATACAAATACTTGGGTTCTTTTCCTCGACGATCCTTTTTTTGCTTTCGTTCATGTTTTTGATGCGCGCTGCCTCATGGGTAGTTACCACTCTTGTCTCATTGGTGACGACTACGGTTATCTATTTATTTTTTGAAACTTTGCTCAACATTCCTATACCCAAAGGAATCTTTTTTTAAGGAAGGTTGAATGACAATGATGGAATATCTTCTCCCAGCTTTGGGAAATATTTTTGAACCAGAAGCCATTTTTATCCTATTTGTAGGGACAATAGCTGGTCTTATTGTCGGATCGCTTCCAGGCCTGTCATCAACAATGGGAGTCGCTCTGGCTATCCCACTAACCTTTGGCATGGATCCCAAAATGGGATTGATGCTTCTTGGGGCAGTCTATTGCAGCTCTGTTTATGGCGGCTCTTTGACAGCTATACTTATTCGCACGCCTGGTACTGATGCATCTATTGCAACTACCTTTGACGGTTTCCCATTGACACAGCAAGGGCTGGCAGGAAAGGCAATTGGTATTTCGACCATATCTTCTTTAGTGGGCGGTATTATTAGCGCTATGGCTCTTCTTTGTATTGCCCCTTTCCTTGCGAAAATGGCTTTGAAATTTGGGCCCTCAGAATATTTCCTCGTAGGCTTGTTTGGCTTGTCAGTGATTATTAGCGTTTCTTCAGGGAGTTACCTGAAAGGGCTGATGACAGGAGCTTTTGGTTTGTTGATTGCAACAACTGGTATGGATAATTTTACAGGGTTCCCCCGTTTTATTTTTAATAATGATTCTTTGCTCGACGGTATTCCTATTCTGCCTGCCCTTATTGGTCTTTTTTCTCTTTCTCAGGCGATAAAGATTTCTGTGAGCGATAAAACTTCAATAATTGACAATCCAGAGAATCTAAAATTTACAGATCGCATCCTTCCAGAGAAAGAAGACATGAAGCGCACTTGGAAAACCATGTTGCGATCTTCTATCATTGGAGTGATAGTAGGAATAATGCCTGGAGCGGGAACAGGTATAGCGGCCTTTCTTAGCTATAATGAGGCTAAAAGAGCTTCTAAAAACCCGGAGTCATTTGGAAAGGGAAATATCGAGGGAGTTGCAGCCCCGGAAGCTGCTAATAATGCAGTAACGGGAGGATCTCTTGTCCCAGCTCTTACATTAGGTATCCCTGGCAATGCGGTAACGGCAGTTTTTATAGGAGGCCTTACTATCCAGGGATTGATACCAGGTCCGAATCTTTTCACAAAATATGGAGAGATAACGTATACCCTTCTGCTCTCTCTCTTTGTTGCAAACATAATGTTTGCAATTATAGGACTTGCTTTTGCCAAGCAGTTTGTGAAGATTGTCAAAACCCCTACGAAAGTGCTTGCCCCAATAATTTGTGTTCTAAGCATTATAGGGGCGTATTCGATCAGAAACAATTTTCTCGATGTCTGGCTGCTTTTTGGATTCGGTATTCTTGGATATTTTATGGAGAGGTTTGAGTTTTCACCCACTCCCATAGTTCTTGCCCTTATCCTTGGCCCTATGGTGGAAGCGGAGTTTAGACGAACTCTTACTCTCTTTCAAGGGAGTCTTGTCCCTGTTCTCTTCAGGCCGATCAGCCTTTTCATTATAGTTTTGATAATTATTTCGGTTGTTTTTCCGTTGGTGAGGGAATTAAGAAGGGAAAGGCAATTAGCGAGCGAAAAATAAGGGGTGGTGTATTTATATGGTGGAACTGCTTGACTGTACTCTACGGGATGGCGGCAACGTAGTAGGCGCAGGCTTCCCAAAAGAGCTTACTGAAAAAATAATGAAAGGTCTCATTGATAGCAATATAAAAGTTATAGAATACGGGCATCCTAGTGGATTAGGAGGGAACAAAGCCGGTGTAAAAAATGCGCCTTTGTCTGATGAGGAGTATCTGGAGATTGGCTCGCCTTATTTTTCACAGGCAGAGGTGGGAATGTTTTGCCAACCGAAACATGCCACTATAAGTGAGATTAAACTAGCTGCTCAGAAAGGGTTGGGATTTCTTCGCGTAGGTATAAATGCTGGGGATTCTGCAAAAGCTAAGGATTTGATTAAAGAAATAAGAGGGTGTGGAATAAAAGTACGTACAAGCCTTATGAAAGGCTACATTCTCCCTCCAGATGAACTGGCTGAGGAAGCACGTTCTCTTGAAAGATATGGTGCTCAGGCTGTAACTATAATGGATTCTGCCGGCTATATGCTTCCTGATGAAGTTAAAAAGTATGTTGAGGCTATGATAAAGAAAGTTTCAATTCCCATTGGATTTCATGGCCATAATAATCTGGGACTTGCGGTAGCAAATGGACTTGCGGCATTACAGGCCGGTGCTACTTCTATTGATTGTGGAGTAATGGGGATGGCCCGCAGCGTAGGGAATATTCCGACAGAGGTTTTTATTGCTGCCCTGCTTCGTTCTGGAGAGAGTGTGGAATATGATCTCTTTTCGCTTTTGTCCTTTATAGATAAAGACCTTGCGCAAGATCTCCAACATTGCTATCACAATCCTAATCCACCGGAGCAATTGATACTTGGTCTTTCTGGATGTCACTCAAGTTTTCTTCCCTTGTTTAAGGGAGTAGCAGAAGCGAGTTCCGTTGATCTTTATAAGCTTATAATAAATGTTTCTGCTCAGAATATGAAAGCTCCTACCAAGGAGCTTATTGAAGAATTTGCAAAGAGGTTATAAGTTAAGATGGCTTGGCCGTCTACAACAGATTTTGATCCGCCAGTTGACACTTTTTGAATTTCCTCTATAATTCTAAAGCTGGTGTTTTAAAACTTTACAAATGTATCTCTTATCCTGAGAGGTGGAGGGACTGGCCCGATGAAGCCCGGCAACCTGCCAATAGCAGCAAGGCATGGTGCCAATACCTGCAGCCTTATGGCTGGATGATAAGAGAGGAATGTGTGACTTTTTGCGTGTGAAAAGAGCCCTTCCTCTTGGAAAGGGTTCTTTTTTTATCTATATCTGTTGAATTGGAGGTTGCTAAATGGCAGACAGAAAGTTTTTGATTACGTCTGAATCCGTAACAGAAGGACACCCTGACAAAATTGCAGACCAGATCTCTGATGGAGTTCTCGATGCGATTCTGGCAGATGACCCCATGGGGCGAGTGGCGTGTGAAACTCTTGTGACCACAGGCATGGTTATGGTGGCGGGAGAGATTAGTACATCCACATACGTGGATATTCCCAAATTGGCGAGAGATATTGTAAAAGAGATAGGGTACACCAGAGCGAAATATGGTTTCGACGGTGATACGTGTGCGGTTCTTACAGCCATAGATGAACAGTCTTCTGATATTGCCCAGGGTGTTGATACGGCCCTTGAAGTTCGATCCCATACAGAAATGGGAGAGGCTGAAGTGGCTAAGGTCGGTGCGGGTGACCAAGGCATGATGATTGGGTATGCTTGTACCGAAACTGAGGAATATTTGCCTATGCCTATCGCATTGGCCCACCGGTTGGCACGGCGTTTGGCCCTGGTTCGTAAAAATGGGACCATTCCCTATCTTCGCCCCGATGGAAAGACCCAGGTGTCTCTTGAGTATGTAGACGGTCAGGCAATTAGGGCAGAAAACCTTGTTGTGTCTGCTCAGCATCATCCAGGAGCGACAGAAGCTCAGATTCGTGGTGATATCATAGAGCACGTTATAAAGCCCGTGGTGCCAGAACACCTTTTGAGGCCTGATACGACAATTCTTGTCAACCCTACGGGACGGTTTGTCAAGGGAGGCCCTATGGCTGACACAGGGCTCACCGGCCGAAAGATTATTGTTGATACATACGGTGGCTGGGTGTCTCACGGCGGGGGTGCTTTTTCAGGCAAAGACCCCACTAAAGTAGACCGCTCCGGTGCATATATGACCCGTTACGCGGCTAAGAATATAGTCGCTGCAGGGTTAGCCGAAAAATGTATGATCCAGATCGCCTATGCTATTGGAGTGGCCGAACCTGTTTCTCTTATGGTGGATACCTTTGGAACCGGCAAGATTTCAGACGAGGCCCTTACAGATCTTATTGAACGGCATTTCGATTTCAGGCCTGCTGCTATCATTCGAGACCTCGATTTGAGGAAACCACAGTATCGCCGTCTCGCTGCCTATGGGCACATGGGGCGTATTGACCTTGACCCCCTTCCTCAATGGGAGAGAACGGACCGTGCGGATGCCTTGGCAAGAGACGCTAAAAGGCTGTAAATAACAAGATAAAGAAAAAGGGCCGGCTTTGTACCGGCCCTTAATTTTTTGTTTTTATTCTGTGGAAAAAGCGTAAACTTTCCCATCCATGCTGCCAAGGAACACTCTGCCGTCTCCCAGGGCTGGAGATGCCAGGATCTCTCTGTCTGTCTGATATTCCCAGATCATATTTCCGTCTATTGCAGAGATGGCCGCTACTTTGCCGGTAGCTGTTCCTATATAGACAATGTTATTGAAGGCTATAGGGGTCGCTTGCATGGCTCCTTCGGTTTCATAGGTCCAGAGCATCTGGCCGGTAATAGCGTCCACAGCGTGGAGAATTCCTTTCTGTGTGCCAAAGAACAGCCGGCCATCTTCTGGAGTTGCGGAAGTGGTAATAGCCGACTTGGCGTTATATTTCCATTGGGGGATAATGCCTTTTATCTTTACACAGGAGAGCAATCCGTCCCAGCTTCCAAAATAGATGAATCCCTTCCATGTGGTTGTAGCCGTATCGATGGGACCGCCAGAACCGCCACCCCACTGTCTATTGCCCGTTTTGGGATCCAGGGCGTGAAAACGGCCTATATGATCTCCTACAAAGATCAGCCCCTCATGATAGAGAGGGGTAGAGCGAAGCTCCCGCCCAGTGTCGAAAGTCCAGAGAACCACTCCTGTTTCTGGGTCAAAAGCATAGATTCTGCCGTCTGCGCTGCCAGCAAAAAGACGTTCTGCTCCATATATGGGAGAGCCCCATATAGCGCCGGGAGCCAGGTCCAGGCCGAGAAGAGTTTGCCAGAGCAAATTGCCTGAAGATCTTTCAATGGCAAAGACACGTCCATCTGTTCCCCCTACAAAAATAGTTTTTTCATTCATAGCGGCGGCGCCATTAATGGAAGTTCCAGCATCATACTGCCATATCAGTTCGCCTGTTTCGGCATTAAGAGCGTAGACTGCTCCCCCCTGATCTCCTATATATACAACACCTTTATCATAGGTTGGAGTTCCGGTAAGGGGCATCCCTGCTTCAAATTGCCAAAGCGGCTCTTTCTCTGCTGCTAGACCTGGAAGGGTGAAGACAAGCAGAAAAAATATGGCAAGCATAAGTATGTGGTTTTTTCTCATTACTCAGCACTCCTTTCTAAAATTTTGTCAATATGTCCTTTTCTATTCTATCTCAGTCAACGAGAAAAGAAACATGGTATTTTAGCCAATCTTTATTTTGTTGTTGCATGAAGGTCAAAACAATGGTAATAATTATTATTACTAAGTATAATAGGCTTATTCTATTTAAGTGAGGTGTTTGTGTTGAAAGGTTTTAATTCCCTTCTCATGTCACGTCTGGGCCCCATTATTACAGGTGGAGTGGTAGGTCTTCTGGCTGCTCTACTCGTTCGGTGGGGGAATCCGGGAAACATGGGAATCTGCGTCGCTTGTTTCACCAGAGATATTGCCGGAGCTCTCGGTTTGCACAGGGCTGCGGTTGTTCAATATCTTCGCCCTGAAATAGCTGGTTTTATTCTTGGTTCGTTTGTTTCTGCTCTTGTGTATCGTGAGTATGTTCCCCGAAGTGGTTCAGCTCCTGTCATTCGATTCTTTTTAGGAATGTTCGCCATGATCGGGGCCCTTGTCTTCCTTGGTTGCCCCTGGCGTGCCTATCTTCGTCTTGCCGGCGGAGACTGGAATGCTATTGCAGGTATTGCGGGATTGGTTGCGGGTATAGGCATTGGAATTGTTTTTCTGTGGAAGGGATTCAGCCTGGGACGTTCTTATGAAGCTCCCAAGGGGACTGGTTACTTTATGCCAGTAGCTGCTATTGCGCTGCTTGTTCTTGTGATCATGGCTCCTGCCTTTGGCAAAGATGGGACTGGTCCCATCTTTTTCTCAGAGAGCGGTCCTGGCTCCGCTCACGCTCCCATAATCATTTCCCTCATCGTTGGCCTGCTTGTGGGCTGGATGGCTCAGAGAAGCCGTTTTTGCACCGTAGGAGCTATCCGTGACCTTGTCATGGTGCGGGATTCTCACCTTTTCAATGGCGTTTTAGCCTTTATTGTTATAGCTTTTGCAACGAATATTGTTATTGGCAAGTTTCATCCTGGCTTTGAAGGTCAGCCTATAGCCCATACCAATACTCTCTGGAATTTCATGGGGATGGTGCTTTCAGGATTGGCCTTTACTTTAGCTGGCGGTTGTCCTGGCCGTCAGTTGATTATGAGCGGCGAAGGTGACGGCGATGCGGCAGTCTTTGTGTTTGGCATGCTTGTGGGAGCGGCTGTGAGCCATAATTTCAGTTTGGCGAGTTCTGGAGCAGGCCCAGCTGCCTTTGGCCCTTCAGCAACAATAGTGGGTCTGGTTTTTTGTTTGGCCGTTGGCTTGATCATGAGGCAGCGTCTTAATTAGGAGGCATGGATAATGAGTGAGTCAATTATTGTGGATGCACGAGGCCTTTCTTGTCCTCAACCTGTGCTGGAAACCCGAAAAGCCCTTAAAGATCTTTCTGGAGGGCAAGTTGAAATTCTTGTTGATACAGTAACATCTCGAGAAAATGTTGCCCGTTTCGCACGGAGCCAAAAATGGGATGTGGCAATTGAGCAGTATGAGGGTGGATATAAGGTTGTTTTAACAAAATAGCGAAACTGTTGTGTCGAATATGAAGGCTGTCAGAAGAATTTTCTTCTTTTGGCAGCCTTTTTGATTTATTTTCTTGAAGGTTATCTCCTTTTTGAGATAGAATAAACAAGCTTGTTTTAAAATGAGACAAGATCAATGTATATAAAGAGGAGAGATGTTGTTGAGCCGTTCCATTCCAGTTTTAAAAATAGGGAAATATCAACCGCGTTATCCCCTGATCCAGGGGGGTATGGGCGTTGGCATATCCGGTCCTAATCTGGCTGGAAATGTGGCGCTACATGGAGGGGTCGGCACCATAGCCAGTGTAGGGCTGGCCTGTAATCAGCCTTACTACACGGGGCGCAACTATTTTGAGGCGAATCAGAGAGCCGTACGAGAAGGTTTGATCAAGGCTCGTGAGATTGCCGGCGAAAAAGGAGTTCTCGCTGTAAACTGTATGGTTGCCCTGACCGATTATGAACTTCACGTGCGCTCAGCCTGTGAGGGCGGGGTGAATATCATTATTTCCGGAGCCGGATTGCCTATCAAGCTTCCCGACTATACGAAAGATTTTCCAGAAGTGGCTCTTGTTCCTATCGTAAGTTCTGCGAAAGCAGCCAGCCTCATCGCCCGGCGATGGGAAAGGCTCTACAATCGCTTGCCTGATGGGTTTGTGGTTGAAACACCGCTGTATGCCGGCGGCCATCTTGGCGTAACAAAGATGGAGCAGGTTGAAAATGAAGAGTTCTCTCTTGAGAAAGTTGTACCAGAGGTTGTTGAGTATGTGGAGAAAGAGCTAAAAACCCCGACCCCAGTTATTGCAGCGGGAGGAATATGGACTCGCGAAGATATTGAGCATGCTTTTGACCTTGGAGCCAGTGGCGTGCAGATGGGAACCCGTTTTGCCTGCACCTATGAGGGAGACGCATCAGATCGTTTCAAGCAGGCCTATATTGATGCAACAGAAGAAGATGTGGTGATCATCCAGAGCCCGGCCGGCCTTCCAGGTCGTGCCCTACGGTCTCCCTTTATAGATAAGTATTTGCGTGAAGGCACCGTTGGAAACAAGCCCTGCATTGCAAACTGCCTGACCCATTGCCGATATCGAACTGAGCGGAAGACTTTCTGTATCGCACAGGCCCTTATCGATGCTTTTTTCGGTAATTGGGAAGAAGGGTTATTCTTCTGCGGTACAAATGTAACGAGAATTACCAAAAAAGAATACGTAGCGGATATTATTGCAGAACTATTTGGTCCGCAAGAAAATAAGTAAAATTTCTTTTTCTCTGTAAAAAGACTATGAGATAATAATGAGCGGGCTGAAAAGCCCGCCTTTTATTATCCGGGAGTGATGAGAAGATGAAAAAGACATGGCCCGCAAGGTTGCCAAGGGCGTGGATTTTGTTGCTTTTAATGTCTATATTCATGGCTTTGCCCACTGCAGGCTGTGGTGCGGTGTTGCCCTTGCCAGGCTCAGTGCCTTTGAGCAGCAGCGGTGAGGGAGTTGCTCAGGAGGAGTCTTTTTTCACTCCAGAAAAGATAAAGCAGCGTATTGTTGAAATAGAGAAAACCATAGAAACTCTTCAGTCTTCCCAGCCTCTGCTTACTTCTGAGCAGGTGGGGCTAACAGAAGGGGAAATAAACAGTCGACTGAAAGGGCTTGAATCCCTTATCGCTCTCTATCAGCGGTATCTTTCTGTTGCTGAACGGGCAAAAAAAACGCAGAGTGATTTTGAGAAGCAGAAGGCGGAAAGTCAAAAGGATATAGCCGCCCTTGTTCCAGACAATCCCCCCTACTCTCTGAGCTTCTACGAAAACTACCGAGGTCGTCTTGAGACTCTATCTCAGGAAATAGATACAGTGACCTACGCCATCCGCCTGTCTGAGAGTGCCATTGTTTCCCTTAAAGAAAAAATTCGCCAGAATGAACAGCATTTAGCCATGCTGAAAGAGGAACAAACTCCCTCAAAATTCTCAGAATGGGTTCAACAGGAAGTGGAACTAGAAACCGAGAAGAACCGTCTTTCCCTTGCCTTTCGTGAAAAGAATGTGGAAGAAAGCCGTCTTCGTTTCGATATGCTCGAAATGGAACGGAAAAATGTAACCGAAGGGATGAAGTGGATTGCCCAGCATTTGCAATATGATGAAGCAGACCTTAAGCGTCAGGTGTCCTTGATCAAGGAGAGAGAAAGGCAGCTTCAGGAACAGGCAGAGACCCTTCGCCAAGAATCAGAGAAGGCGAGGGAGGAGTTTATGAATGCCCAGGCAAGGGCCGAGTCGGCATCGGATGCTGAGAATCTTTCATTATATCGTGCCCAGCAAAGCGAAAAAGAAACGTGGTACGTCTATTATCAGGCTGCCATGGACCAGGCGGAACAGGCACAGGTATGGGCGGAAGAGACGCGGGAAATTTGGGAAACACGCTATTCCCTCCTCGAAAAAAAATTACCTACGGCAGAGCTGATAAAAAGACGTACTGAAACAGAGATGCGAAAAAAGGATCTCGACAACGTCCTGCTAGGGTTGCAGAAGATGCAGGTCTCATTGCAATCAAGGCTGCTGACCCTCGATAGCTCTATGGCATCGGAAAGCGAGTCCTCTCCTCTATATCGCGTACTGCGGCAGGAGAGCGAAGGGTTGAAAAAACAGATAGAACTCAATGGGCAATATATGACGAGCCTGCTGAGCATCTCTATGCTTAACACCCGATTGCTTGAAGAGCTTGAATCACTGTTATCGTCAGTAACCATTACTGAAAAGGTTTCGGTGGCCAGCCTTGAGCGGCTGCGAGCCTTTTTAAATTTTCAGCTCTGGTCGGGTGACGGGTTCTCTGTTTCTGTTAAGAAGTTGATTTTAGCCGTTATTATCGTACTCCTTGGATTTATAGCCAGCAGAAAAGCGACAAAGGGCGTCAAGCAGTATCTCCTCCGTCGCTTTGAAATGGATCCTACAGCAGCCATGGCTATACAGAAGGGCCTTTTTGCTATCCTTGTATTCATATGTATTCTTGCGGCTCTCGATATGGTCAACATCCCATTGACGGCCTTTGCCTTCTTGGGTGGTGCCCTTGCTCTCGGTGTTGGTATCGGGGCTCAGAATATATTTAGCAACCTCATAAGCGGTCTCATCCTGTTTTTCAGTAAACCCTTCAGAGTTCACGATATTGTTGAGATCGAAGACATTGTGGGAACAGTTGAGGAGATAGAATCCCGTTCCACCCGAATTCGCACATTTGATAATGTGGACGTTCTTGTACCCAACCGATATTTTCTCGAGAATCGTATTGTGAACTGGACGCGCACCGATCAGGTCATTCGCGGCAAAGTGAAAGTGGGGGTGGCCTACGGCTCGCCAGCCAGGGAGGTGGAGCGGCTACTCCTCGTAGCGGCTTCCTCCCACAAAGATATTCTTACTATGCCTGAACCCTACGTTATTTTCAATGATTTTGGTTCAAGCTCCCTTGATTTCGATCTTTACTTTTGGGTGGATATGAGAAAAGCATCTCGTTTTGTAGCTCAGAGTGATCTTCGGTATAAGATTATAGAGCTTTTTGAAGAACGTAATATAACAATAGCCTTTCCCCAGCTGGATATTCACTTTGATAAAGATGTTTCTCATAATATGGCCATTGTCAACCACCCACAAGGCAAGGAGGCGTCAAGGGAATGACCCATCCCCCCTCTCCAGAGAGACTTTTCTCTTTGTGTATTGACCTGGCTTCTATACCAAGCGTAACGGGGCTTCCCGGAAGGGAAAATGAGGCAGCTTACTCTATATATCGGTGGCTGGGCGACCTGCCCTATTTTCATGAGCGGCCAGAGAATATTTTTTTAATTCCCGTACAGAACGATGGGCTCAAACGACATTGTATAGCTGCCCTTGTGGAGGCCGATCCTCCATGCAAGGAGACAATTATTATCACTGGACATTTTGATGTGGTGGATGCGAAGGGATATGGTTCACTGGAATCCCTGGCCTTTCAGCCCCAAAACTATACAGAGCGGTTGAAGAAAGAGGCACTTCCCAAAGATGCTCGCGCAGACCTCGAAAGCGGACAGTACCTTTTTGGCCGGGGCATGGCCGATATGAAATATGGCCTGGCCCTGGAAATGGCTTGTATGGAGAAATTCTCGGAGAGCCCTGAAAAAATGCAGGCGAACCTGCTTTTTCTGGCTGTTTGCGATGAAGAGGGGATGTCTGCCGGAATGCGAAGCGCAGTACCCTGGCTCAGGGGGCTTCAAAAAAAGAAAAACCTGGAATATCTTGTCTGCATCAATACGGAACCCTCAGTGGGGGAGTCAGCGGAGAGGGGTTACCTTTATTTAGGAACCATCGGAAAAATAATGCCCCTTTTCTTCTGTGTTGGAAGAGAAGCCCATGTGGGGGAATATTTTAAGGGCATCAGCGCGCCTCTAATAGCGTCGTGCCTTATGACGCTTGTTGAGGGAGATGCTGAAAGCGCGGACAGGTGGAAAGACAGAGTTTTTCCTCCAATGGCGTGTTTAAAACTAGCCGATCTCAGAGAACAGTATGCCGTTACTTTACCGGAGATGGCGGTGGTCTTCTTTAATAGTCTGGTAGTGCAGAAAACACCCGGTCAAGTTCTCGAGTATATGAATAAGAGAGCAGAAGAGGCCTTATCGAGGGCTCTTGCCCTTAGGGAGGGCGAGAGGCAAAAACTGTCTTTCAGTTTCGATCAAGAAGAAAAAGAGCAAGGTGTAGTTCTGACCATTCAAGAGCTTATTCAAGATGTGGCCGGGCAAAAGGGTTGTTTGCCTCAGGATGTGCTGGGACCGATCCTTTCAGGAATCCATTCTGGAAAAACCATACATGATCGTGGAATAGAAGCAGTTCGCCTTCTTTTGCGGGAATCGAACAGACGAGGTCCCCTTATCATTACGGGTTTTCTCCCGCCGTGGTATCCTCCCCGGTGCAACAGGGATGCAAGCCGGGGAGATAGGGTCATACGCATGGTAGCCCAGGAAATTGTGGAGGAGAGCGCAGATTTAACCGAAGAACCTCTGGAGATAAAAGAGGTCTTTGAAGGGATAATGGACCTCAGCTACATGGGGTTTCAGGGAGAAGAACATGATATGGAGGCCGTTGCCGCAAATATGCCTCTATGGGGAGCGGATTATCATTTCCCCGCAGAAGATTTGCTTTCTCTGGATGTGCCCGTGATGAATCTTGGGCCTATTGGAAAAGATGTCCATCAGTATACAGAACGAATTAATCTCTCTTATGCTCTTCACGTGCTTCCACCCCTTTTTGTGAAGGCTATAGAGAGAATTCCAAAGGTCTACAGGTCTCTTTTATATTGAGGCCGCTCTTCTTTACTTTAGCTTTTGAAAAACCGCATTATGTACATGATTCCCAGCACAAGGGCCAGGAGAAGATGTAGAAAGAGTCAGGGTGGGCATCGCCCGATCCATTTCTTCCATGTCATGGCATGTTCCTCACTTTAGGGAACGAGATTATTGCGCAGGTGAACCAGAAAATCCTGTACGTTGGTAACGATAGGTGTTACGGACAGGCTTCCCCTGTCGCGGAGTTTGTTCACTGCAAATTCTGAAACGTCAATGGAGTAGAAGTATACAGGCCGGATGCGCCCTTCCCTATTGACATAACAGGGAGTGATATTTCCAGTGGCAATAGTGTGGAGCTGAGTAGCCAGGGCTATGACGGTGGTAGCTTTTTTTGTACAGGCTCTCATGGCATCCTGAGCGTCGTAGACATTGCCAATAACGGTTGGCAGCGGGCCGTCGTCACGGATAGATCCGGCAAGGATTACCGGGATGCCTTTTTTTATGGCTGAATACATAACGCCGTCATTAATATTTTCCTCTTCTATGAATTTTTCAATGGAACCGTATTGCAAAACAGTGTTTATAAGATCAAGATGGTGATAATGGCCGAGGGGACGCTGTTCCTGGGTATAGATATCTTGTCCCAAGGCCGTTCTCTTCATGCTTCCTTCCAGATCGTGGGTTGCCATGGCGTTTCCGGAGAGTAGCGCATGGGCATATCCGTGTTCGATAAGTTCAGATAGAGCCTTTTTGGAGTCGTGATCGAATATCACAGCTGGGCCAAGGACCCAGATAATATAACCGTGGTCACGCTCGTATCGCATGAGTTCGTAAAGGTTGTCGTAATCCCGGGAATAGGCCGTTTCACGGGAACGCCCGGTGCGGAAAGAAAAGACGTCGCCGCTTTCTTCGGGCATGGCAAAGGGGGTTGCATGGAGGTAAATTCCGTAACGGCCATCTTCTGAGCGGCCTACGATGACTTTGTCCCCTACATGAAGATTACGAAACTCGACAGCTTCGATTATTCCCTCGTTTCGCACGACAGGAACACAGTCCATGCGACTTTCCCTTACAAGGGACCATTGGCTGTTGACTTTAAAATATTCAGGATAAATAGATAAGGCATGATAACCTGGTGGTGCTACTCCTTCCGCTTCAACTTTGCATATTCCCGCATCAGGAGCTGAAACAAAAGGCTCTTTATCGAAGTTTGGTTCGACATATATTGGCAACTGAAAAGCCATTTCATATTCCTCCTCAAGATGATTATGTAAAATAAGCAAAATTGCTACAATTTCTGATTGCATCACTTAATGCTTTGTCTGTACAATGAACATACTGATTATAACCTATATCATAAATCATTTAGGAGGTGGTAGGTGGTGAAAAGAGGCAATATATGGCGTAAGGGGCTTATAGGTTTTTTATTCGTGGCTCTTTTAATTGGAGTTGTGGGTGTTACCCCTATATCAGCGCAAGAAAAACCTATAAAAATTGGGTACCTGGCGGCATTGACCGGCGACTGGGCAGCCTATGGCCAGACCGAAGAAAAATCCGCAAAGCTGGCTGTTGATGAGATCAATGCTAAAGGCGGGGTGCTGGGAAGAAAGATAGAACTCGTAGTGTACGATTTTAGAACCCGGGCAGAAGATGCTGTGAACGCAGTGCGGCGTATGATTGAAGAAGATAAGGTTGTCGCTCTTGTCGGTGCGAACGGCAGCGGAATAAATATTGCTACGGCTCCGCTGGTCAACAGATATGGCGTGGCTCAGATCGGAACTGTTTCTACCAACCCCCTGGTGACTGTAGATGAAAAAGGTAATGTTCGTCCCTTTTCCTTCAGAATATGTTTCACTGATCCCTACCAAGGCAAGCTCATTGCGTATTTTGCAGCGAAAGAACTTGGAAGAATGAACGCGGCGATTCTTTACGACGTAGGAAACGATTATTCCCATGGCCTTCGGGAGTTCTTCATGGCGAGCTACGGTGGATATGGAGGAACCGTGGTGGCAGACCTCGGCTTTAGAGGAGGTCAGGATGTGGACTTCAGGGCTCAGCTTACGGAAATTCGCGACAAAAAAGCAGATGTGCTGATCCTCCCCAATATGGGAAAGGAAATGGCCCTTATTATGAAACAGGCACGTGAACTTGGCATGAACGAAATTGTTTTTGTTGGCGGTGACGGATACGGCGAATTTATGTGGGAGATCGCAGGGGACGCAATGGAAAATTCCTACTGGATCAACCACGTAGCACCGGAAGACCCAGCCATGCAGCTTTTCTTCAAAGCA
Source organism: Aminobacterium colombiense DSM 12261 (assembly GCF_000025885.1). Classification (NCBI taxonomy): domain Bacteria; kingdom Thermotogati; phylum Synergistota; class Synergistia; order Synergistales; family Aminobacteriaceae; genus Aminobacterium; species Aminobacterium colombiense. The sequence continues at coordinate 154,547 of NC_014011.1, forward strand.
TACAAAGAGAAATGGAATGATGAATGTAAGGAGTTTGTAAACGGTGTACTTGGCTATGATTCCGTCTACTGGCTTGTGGACGCTATCGCCCGCGCAGGCAGCGACGATCCCAAGGCTATCCGTGACGCTCTTGCCGCTACATCTAATCTTGCCCTTCACCATGCTACTATTACTATAGATCCAGCAAACAATACGCCGAAGGATAAAGATGGCGTTGTATTGGTGGCCAAAGAAGGCAGAGGGCAATTCTACAAGAAGATTAAACCTTAAAAAACAAAACACAGGTCAGGCAATACGAGGCGGAGGGGTTGTTTCCGCCTCGTATTCTCAGGAAAGAGGTGAGATCATAGGTGGCCACTTTTTTGCAGCAAGTGATTAACGGACTTTCCCTTGGTTCTGTGTATGCCCTCATTGCCGTTGGTTACTCTCTTGTTTATTCCGTATTGCTTTTTTCAAATTTTGCCCACGGCGGGTTTCTTGTGATCGGAGGGTACATTTGTTATGGGGCCTTGAAATCTATGGGGGTCAATATCTGGCTGGCTGGCATGCTTTCTCTTGCGGGAGCTGGCATAGCAGCGGCTTTGACGGAGAGGATAGCCTATAAGCCCATCCGTGAGCGGACCAATGTAACCCTTTATTTGCTCATTGCTTCTATGGGCATGAGTATTGTAATTGAAAATATTTTTGTTATCGTAGCCGGCGGGCGTTTCAGAGCCCTCCCCCCGGTGATACCCACCTACCCAGTTCAATTGTTCGGTCTTGCTACCACGAGTGCTTTCGATCTCCTTTCCTTTCTCATAGCCCTTATTGCTCTTGGATGTCTTCAGTTATTTCTTTCCAGAACGAAGTGGGGGCTTGCTATTCGGGCGGCAGCCTGCGATCTGCGTACGGCTGGCCTTATGGGTGTAAATGTTAACCTTCTTATTTCTATTGTCTTTTTTACCGCCGGAGCCTTGGCGGCTATTGGGGGAATATTTCTTTCAGTTCGGTATACTCTCTATCCCCAGCTAGGGGCCATTACCATCAAAGCCTTTGTCGCCGCAGTTATTGGAGGGTTAGGGTCTCTTCCCGGCGCAGTCGTGGGGAGCCTGATTCTTGGTTTGGCGGAAATGCTGGCTGCTGGTTTTATTTCGAGCCAAATGAGGGATCTAGTGGTTTTCTCATTGCTTGTCATCACTTTGCTTATCAAGCCCTCAGGTCTTTTTGGCAAGCAAATGAGCGAAAAGATATAGGTGTTTCCCCATGTCTGGATATACTGAGGGAATCATAACGCTTTTGTGCATTAACGCTATTGCTGCTATGGGAGTTTCTCTTCTCACTGGTTTTACTGGCATTTTTTCCCTGGGGCATGCGGCCTACATGGCTCTTGGCGCCTATACCTCTGCCATTCTGACAGTGCATTATGGGGTACACTGGCTGCCGGCTATACTCCTTGGCGGCGGAGTAGCGGTTATAGTGGCTTATGGTATAGGAATTCCGACCCTTCGGCTTATGGGCGACTATTTTGCCATTGCTTCCATAGGTTTGGGAGAAGCGATTCGTCTTATCCTCGAAAACTGGCAGTCGCTAACTCGTGGAGCCCGGGGGTATCCCGGCATTGAACCCTATACGACATTGCCGGTAGCCCTGACTTTTTTTGTCATCATGGCCCTCTGCATGTTCAATCTGATCAATAGCCGGTATGGACGAGCCTTTAAAGCCTGTCGCGATGACTATGTGGCGGCCTCATTGCTTGGTTTCCATACAGCCAGGCTGCGGGTGCTCAGCCTGATGATCTCCGCTTTTTATTGTGGAGTGGCCGGAGCTCTTCTTGCCGGTTTTCTTTCTTTTATACAACCCATTATGTTCGATATGCTGAAGTCCACAGAGTTAACGGCCGTGGTGGTTTTTGGAGGCCTTGGATCTATGGCCGGGACCATGGTAGGAACTCTCGTAATAACTCTGGTTACCGAGCTTTTCAGGCCTATTTCGCAATATCGAATGCTTATTTACGGGGCCGTTCTCGTAATCATTATGGTGATTCGCCCCGAGGGTATTATGGGTGGACTCAATGGCGGGGGGCTACTGAACAAGATTTTCAGGAGGAAAGATAATGGCGGCACTGCTTGAGCTGAACGGAGTGGATAAATTCTTTGGCGGAGTCCATGCTGTTCAGAGTATGAGTTTTGCTTTGAACGAAAAAGAGATTGTTGGTCTCATCGGCCCAAACGGCGCGGGGAAAACAACAATTTTCAATGTGGTAACGGGTGTCTATGATCCTGATGGGGGCCGGATACTTTTCGATGGGGAAGATATTACCCCTCTCAAGACCTACGAAGTGATTCGAAAAGGGATCGCGCGGACTTTTCAGAATTTGCGGCTCTTCCCCCGTTCTTCAGTTCTTGAGAACGTTATGACAGCAGCACAACAGCATGAAGCCTATTCTTTTGTAGAGGCTGTGACTCATTTTGGCAAGTGGAGGATGAAAGAAACATCCATACGGGATCGAAGTATGGAATTGCTCAACCGAGTAGGCCTTGCGGATCGGGCCCTTCAACCTGCAGGGACCCTGCCCTATGGGTATCAGCGCCGTCTTGAGATAGCACGGGCCCTGGCCCTTGATCCCCGTTTGTTGCTTCTTGACGAACCGGCAGCAGGAATGAATCCTGAAGAAGTTATGGCGTTGAACGAGCTTATAAAGTCTATTCATATGGAATTCCAGCTAGCCATTCTCGTGATAGAACATCATATGGACCTGGTGATGGAAATTTGCCCCCGGATCATCTGCATGAACTTCGGGGCGAAGATCGCGGAGGGGTCCCCTGAGGAGATACAGGCCAATTCTGAAGTATTAAAAGCCTATCTGGGAGAGGAGGACGAAGAATGAGCGATGTAGAAAATATCCTCCTGGACGTGCAGAACCTTCAAGTAAGCTATGGTGCCATTCGCGCTCTTCGCGGCATTTCACTTCAGGTTAAAGAAGGCGAAATAGTCTGTGTCATTGGGGCTAATGGCGCGGGAAAATCAACGTTGATGAACGCACTTATGAGCGAAGTTCGCAGGGAAAAAGGGCTCATTAATTTTTCGGGAGCGCCTTTGGCCCAGCGAAGTTATGATGTGGTGAAACAGGGCATATCCCTCGTCCCGGAGGGGCGGCGGGTATTCGCCCCTCTCACCGTCTACGAAAATTTGATGATGGGGGCTTTTCCCCGTAAGGAGCCGGAAAAGGTGAAACAGGACCTTCAGTGGGTCTTCTCCCTCTTCCCTCGCCTTGAAGAGCGGCGTGACCAATATGCCGGAACTCTCTCAGGGGGTGAACAGCAGATGCTGGCCATCGGACGGGCCCTTATGTCCCGCCCCCGCCTTTTGCTTTTAGATGAGCCTTCTCTGGGCCTTGCCCCTATTATCATTAGGGATATTTTTAAGGAGCTCCGCCGGATAAACTCTGAGGGAGTTACCATTTTACTGGTTGAGCAAAATGCCCGACAGGCTCTGTTGCTTTCCCACCGAGGCTATGTGCTGCAGACAGGAAGCATTATTATGGCAGGAACATCAGAAGATTTGCTGAATAGCGCAGATATCAGGAATGCCTATTTAGGAGCGGGACGAAAAAAGGGCCTTCTGTAGTTTGCTATGAATTTGCAGGAAGGCTTTATTTATAAGATTCAGGAGCCAATCTTTGTAGAGAGGAGAGGCTCCTGATTTTTTTACTGAAAGCAGATTACCCTTTGCGATTGTTCAGAAAGACTTCAAACTGTTTGAGGGCTTCTGAAAAGGTGGCTCGCCCGAACCCCACCCTAAAACGATTTTCCTTTGATCCGAATAGAGTGCCGGGTATTATTAATACTCCGTATTGATCTATAGCCTCCTGACAAAAGGCCTCTATAGGGATGTTCCCTTTCAGGGCGGGGAAGGCTATAGACCCTCCCTTGGGAGGAACCCAGTGGAGAAGGTCATCATGTTTGTGGAAAAGGGTTTCAATTTCTTCAAGGTTGCTTGCTATAAGAGCCCTGTTCCGCTGCAGGATTTTTTCTTTTGCCCGAAGGCTCATGAGAGAAAGAATTTCAGAAGGAGAACTTCCGCAAATAGTGGTGTAGTCTTTCAACTGGGCTGTAATATTGAGGATCTCACGGTCCTGAGCTGCTAGCCATCCCATTCGCAGCCCTGGAAGGCCAAAAGCCTTGGAAAGTCCGCCTAGTGTAACAGCTTTTTCATAAACAGTGCATGCAGAAGGAAGACGGGACATTTCGTCAAACTCAAGGAATCGATACATTTCATCAGAGAAAAGATAGAGATCGTGGCGAGATGCTATATCCACTATTTTAAGAAAATCTTTTTTCTCTGGCAGATACCCCGTTGGATTGTGGGGAAAATTCACGACGATCATTTTTGTTGCGGGTCTGATCATCCCTTCTAGTTCATCAAGGTCTAGGGTCCACTCCCCATTTTTTTCCTTTACAGACCAATAGGAGACTTCGCAGCCCATCCCTTCCGGGATGGAATAAAGGGACTGATAGGCTGGAGAGATGGCTATAACATGATCTCCAGGTTCGAGTATTCCGTTGAAAGCCAAAAATATTCCTTCTTCTGGAACGGCAAGCAGCACATCTTCCTTCGAGAGACCAGTATAGAGAGCGGCTATTTCTTCTCTCAGTAGAGGGTGTCCCAAGGATTCCGTGTATCCGAGCCGGAGGTTTTTCCAGAGGGAAAGACTTTCAGTATCGGCCATTTGCAATAGTTCGGAGAGAGAAAAGCTCTCGCAATCCGATGGGCAAAGTAGAAACTCGGTTTTAAATTCGTAGCGGGCGAAATAGCGTTCAATTTTAAAAGCTGGCAGTTTCATGGTGTCTTCCTCCTCATTCTTTTAACCGCCCCCTACCGGTGGAAAAATATTGACCACGTCTTCGTCACAAAGAGGTGTATCAAGACCGTTAAGATGGGCTATATGTTTGCCATTGACCATAATAATAGTACCTGCCATAAGACGGTGGGGAACTTCGTTGCTTGACCAGATCCATTTATCAAAGGGTTCTCCGAAACGGTTAGAAAAGTCCTCCAAGAGCTGCCTGATGGTGGCAGGAGCTTTCATGTCAAATTCTTTTTCTCCAGTAGCATAAATAAGAAAGGCATGGACACGGAGCTTCATGGGCAGTCCTCCTCCTTTTTAATTGTCTGCTTCAGCCTTATTATCTTTTTTCGCCTGAAAGAATGCAAATAGCAGCTGTTTTATTCTTGACAAATCCAGTAGGGTATAGTATGAATACTTATAATGCAAGCTTATAAAAAGAAGGTGAAACGTAATGAAACTGTCTACAAAGACACGATATGGGCTCAGGGCGTTGCTAGAGCTTGTCCGTCAGTATGATGGCCGTACACCGCTGAGCATAACAGATATTGCATCGAAAGAAAACATTTCAGAGCGTTATCTCGAACAGCTTTTTTTGAAGCTGCGGAGAGATGGGCTTATTGAGAGTGTTCGTGGTCCTCAAGGAGGATACCTCCTCAGCAGGGCTCCCATGGAAATTACTGTTGCTGAGGTTGTGGAGGTTCTGGAGGGAAACATTCAGATAGCTGATTGTCTCGAAGGACCGGAGTGCATGAGAGAGAGTGCGTGCCCGGCCAGGAAGCTCTGGCTGAGGCTGCGCGACAGTATTGATAATGTATTGGTCTCAACAACGCTGAAAGATCTTATAGAAGATCATGATCTTCAGAAATAGTTTGAGAGAAAGGCAGGCTATTAATATGATGCGACAGGTCTATATGGATCATGCGGCTACTACTCCAGTGGCTTCCGAAGTTCTCAAAGAGATGATGCCCTATTTCACTGAGTCTTTTGGGAACCCTTCATCTCTTTATACGCTGGGACAGCAGAACAAAGAGGTTGTGAGAGCTGCCCGCGAAAAGGTTGCCGAGGTGCTGAACGCATCGCCCGATGAGATATATTTTACGAGCGGCGGTACAGAATCGGATAATTGGGCTTTGAAAGGAGTGGCTTTTACCTATCGAAATAAAGGGAATCACATTATCACAACAAAAATAGAACATCACGCGGTGCTTCATTCAGCAGAGTATCTTGCTGGCCTTGGCTATGATATTACCTACCTCGGCGTAGATGAAGAGGGTCGTGTCTCTGTAGATGATGTAAGAAAGGCCATCACAGAGAAGACGGTTCTTGTTTCGGTGATGTTTGCAAACAACGAGATAGGGACCATTCAGCCCATTGCCGAGATCGGAAGGCTATGCCGGGAAAAGGGCGTGCTCTTTCACACAGACGCTGTTCAGGCGGTAGCTCACATACCTATTGATGTGAAAGCCATGGATATTGACCTGCTCTCTCTTTCAGCCCATAAATTTTACGGCCCCAAGGGAACGGGCGTCATGTATATTCGGAAAGGCGTAAAGCTCGATAACTTTATCCATGGAGGCGGCCAGGAAAAAGGCCGCAGGGCCACAACTGAGAATGTGGCAGGCATTGTGGGCCTGGGCATCGCCATAGAGCGGGCAGCAGGGAAGATAAGCTCGGAAAAAAGTCGTCTTACCGCTTTGAGGGATGGTTTAATAGAAGAAATCATGGCTCGGATCCCTTATGCAAAACTCAATGGTGCAGCGGGGGATGGCAGGCTGCCCAATAATGTGAATGTAAGCCTAATAGGGGTAGAAGGTGAGACACTTCTCATGGATCTTGACATGTTCGACATAGCGGCGTCTACAGGAAGCGCCTGTTCTTCCGGTTCCCTCGATCCATCCCATGTGCTTATGGCAATAGGGCTGACCCACGAACAGGCTCACGGTTCCCTTCGTCTCACCCTTGGGGAATCCACCACAGAAGAAGATGTGGCCTATGTTGTTGAAAAACTTGCAGGAATAGTAGAGCGGCGTAGAAACATGTCGCCTTTATGGGAAGATTTTCTGAAGGCAGAGGAAAGGAGCGAGAAGAATGCTCTATAGTGAAATAGTAATGGATCACTTTCAGAATCCCCGCAATGTGGGAGAGATAAAGGATGCAGACGGCGTTGGGGAAGCGGGAAACCCAAGATGCGGCGATATTATGAAGATATATATCAAGGTTGAGAATGACCATATTGTGGATATTAAGTTTAAGACCTTCGGCTGCGCGTCAGCCATCGCTTCTTCAAGTATGGCCACAGAGCTTGTAATGGGAAAGACTATAGAGGAAGCATGGAATATAACGAACAGCGCTGTGGCGAAAGCTCTTGATGGACTTCCACCGATAAAAATGCATTGCTCTGTACTGGCAGAGGAGGCCATTCATGGGGCAATAAACGACTATCGCCGGCGTCAGGGCCTTGAACCCTGGGAAGACAAAAGCCATGATGAACTGGTGGACGAGCACTCCCACCACTTTCATCATCAGGGATAACAATGATTCCCCGCCGTTATGACCGGAACATAGCAAGTTTAGGAATGGAGGGACAGGAACGCCTCTTTCGATGCCACGTTCTTGTAGCTGGTTGCGGAGGACTCGGCGGGGTGGTTGTTGAAATTCTGGCCCGGGCAGGGGTAGGAACGCTCACCCTTGTAGATGGGGATGTGTTTTCAGAGAGTAATTTAAATCGTCAGCTCTTGGCAAAGGAAGACAATTTTGGGCGATTAAAGGCTGAAGCGGCTGAGGCGAGAGTAAAAGAGATCAATGGCCATGTCAACGTGTGGGCGGTTCCTCACATGTTGACTGAGGATAATTGTCAGTCACTTCTGGCAGGAGTGGATTTGGCAATTGATGCCCTTGATAGCAATTTGGCAAGGGCTGTTCTCTATAAAGGGTGCAAGGAGGCGAAAGTTCCTGTCATCCATGGCGCTCTTGGGGGGATGATTGGGCAGGTGGGACGATATAGACCATGGGAAAAAACTCATTTTGATGTTTTTGAAGGGAGTCTCCCTGACGCGGGCATTGAGGTTGCGGCGGGAACTCCAAGTTTCACCCCTTATGTTATCGGTGCCCTTGAAGCGGCAGAGGCCATTAAATATCTGGCGGAGGTGGAAGAGATACGGTGGGGAACTCTTACGCTTGTAGATCTTGCCATCATGTCTATGGAGACTTTGGAACTATGATAGCCAATGAGGAAATGAAGCGCTGTCCCTGGGCGGAAACCCATCCATTGCTCACTGCGTATCACGATGAAGAATGGGGTGTTCCTCAATACGACGAAGAGCGCCTTTTCGAACTGTTGATTCTAGAATCGGCCCAGGCGGGATTGAGCTGGCTCACTGTTCTCAAGAAGAGAGAAGGCTATCGAGATGCCTTTGCCCAGTTCGATGTTGAAAAAGTGGCGGCCTTTGATCAGCAAAAAATAGAGGGGCTCTGTCAGAGCCCCCACATCATACAAAACAGGCGAAAGATCGCGGCGGCGGTGAACAATGCGCGCCAATTCATTGCCATTGCTGAAAAGCATGGTTCTTTTTCGCGCTTTTTATGGAGTTTTGTAGATAACAAACCCATAACCAATCACTGGAAAAATCCGTCAGACGTACCGGCTTCCACCCCTCTTTCTGCCCGCTTGAGCGGGGAGCTGAAAAAAAGAGGATTTACCTTCGTCGGCCCCATCATCTGCTATTCCTATATGCAGGCAGTGGGGATGGTCAATGACCATCTCATCCATTGCTTTTGTCATGGAAAATCTTTTTAATGTCTATAATGCGAATTCTTCAATCCCCAGTTTTTTCAATTGCTCATAGGTAGGAATGCCCTTTTCGTCCCAGCCTCTGGCTGCATAGTAGCATTCAAGTTGTTTCTGAAGGTCGGGAAGTGTGTCCGCGGCTCCTCCTGTTCCGCGCGGTTCGTGAAGAATCCGTTCTGGTAAAGTATCGTCATCCTTTGTGAAGCCGCACCGGGAGTTGAAAAGCCGCTTCAGTGTAAAGATGCGCTTACCTGTCTCTTCTAGCTCTTCTCTGGTCATCTCCCAGCCTGTAACGCCGTGAATCCATGTAAGGAGATCATCAATGGAGACACAGGCAAGGATTGGAAATTTGCATATTTTTAGAGAGTCGAGAACGCCCATAAAGTTCTGGAAAGGAACGTTCAGTTCTCCTTTCCCGTCATCGATGGTCCTGTCGAGGACCTCTGTAATTCCAAAATCCTTATAAGTAGCGTTTCGTTCACAGGCGTATGTGTAGCCTGAAAGATGGCAGGCTCCGCGGCTTGATGTGGCATATCCGGCAGCCAGGCTTTTGTAGCAGCGAGGATCGTGGGCAGGAAGGTCAAGGCCTTTTACGTGAATTGCATATCGCTCAGCCCCATGTCCTATTATTTCAGCTGCCTTGCGGGTTCCTAGGCTGAGAATAGCGCCGAAGCCTTCTCTTTTTCCCATGGCTTCCACTATTCGGATCATGGCCTTTCCGTCTCCCCAATTAAGGGGAAATCCGATTTCTTTCTCTGTAACGATGCCCCGTTCAAAAAGCTCCATGGCAAAGGCTACTGCTGCCCCTGTCGAGATGGTGTCGAGGCCGTAGCGGTTACAGATATCGGCAGCCCGGGCTATATCTTTCAGATCGTTGACAAGACAGTTGCTTCCCAACATGCCGATGGTTTCGTACTCAGGCCCTGCCCCAGCAATATTATCGAAGGCAACTTCTCTCCCGCAACGGATGGGACACGCAACGCAGCCGTAATTTTCTGTGAGGATTGTGTCGGCCATGGCTTCACCCGTAATAGACAAGACTTCTGGTTTCCATGAGCCTTGCTGCCAGTTTTTAATGGGCAAATCCCCGTATTCTTCGGCCAAGGATACTCCGCCGGCAGTTCCAAAACGGGTCATACCTGCCAATTTCTGAGAAAATAAAAGGTGTTTTTCTTTTGAGAGGGCCCGCACTTTTTCTTCGTCGAACAGGCCTGGTCTAAAAGTCCCCCCAGCGACAATGGCTTTTAGATTTTTACTTCCCATGACTGCGCCAAGGCCGCATCGACCAGCAGCTCGAGCATGGGGTCCGTCGTGCATTATTCCTGCTATGAGGGCCATTTTTTCTCCTGCCGGGCCTATGCATGAAACACCGCAAGCTCCTCCAAACTCCTCTTTAAGCATCTGTTCGGTTTCAAAGGAATCTTTTCCCCATAAAAGAGATGCGTCGCGAAGAGAAACTTCTCCGTTGCGAATGACTATATAGACAGGCTTTTCAGCTTTCCCCTCCACAATAAGGCCGTAAAAGCCCCCTCGCAAAAGATGAAATCCAAAAGTTCCGCCAGCGTCTGATTCGCCGTGGGCCCCTGTCAGGGGAGATTTTGAAACGATCTGATGTCGGCCGCTGGTGGGTATTCCAGTGCCCTGAAAGGGTCCATTCATAAAAATAAGCGGGTTTTCCGCCCCTAAAGGGTCAATTTCCGGACGGGAATATTTGAAGTAAAAATAGGTGCCGAGGCCTGAACCTCCTATGAAACGGCGAGCTACCCCCTCTTCCACTGAGAACGTATCTATTGTCCCAGTGGAAAGATCGATATGGACCATTTGCATTTTCATAACCAATCTCCCCCTTTATTGCCTTTTTTACTCTTTTCATTATATACTGCAAATATTTCTTGAGCATTTATTATTACAACAAAAAGGAGCCCTGCTTTCATGGAATTCAACCGAGGGGAACGTGCCCTATTAGTGACATCCGTAGGTTTTTGGATTAATCTGATTCTTACCATTGTAAAATATGCGGCAGGATTCACCGCTCATAGCGGAGCCATGATTGCTGACGCTACCCATTCTCTCTCAGATCTTGTTACCGATGTAGTGGTATTTTTCGGTTTTAAAGTGGTCAACAAGCCTGCAGATAAAGATCATCGGTATGGCCATGGAAAGGTGGAAACTCTTTTAGCTTCTTTATGCGGAGTGGTCTTATTTGTGGCAGGCACAGGGATTTTGCTTGAAGCCGCTCATAAAATTATTATGATCTTGAGAGGAGAGGCTCTTCCCCGGCCTGGAATGCTTGCCTTGGGGGCTGCCTTTTTGTCCATTGTGGTAAAAGAACTTCTATACCGATATACAGCCCACTGGGCCAAAAATATAAACAGCCCGGCTCTTTTGGCCAAGGCTTGGGACCATCGTTCCGATGCTTTTTCGTCCATAGGCGTTCTTTTTGGCATCGCAGGGGCCCGTTTTTTAGGAGGCGGAGGCCGCATCCTCGATCCCATTGCGGCAGCTGCTGTAAGTTTTTTTATCATTCGAGTCTCGCTGCCGATAATGCTTGAGAGCTTGAATGAACTTCTTGAGGGAGCTCTCGATAGAGAAACGGAAGAGCGGATCATAGCCCTTATAAGGGAGTCGAAGGAGATTCGCGAAGTCCACCATTTGCGAACTCGTCGGGTCGGTCCCTATATTGCCATGGAAACCCATGTTCTCGTCGATAGGTCTATGAGCCTGGTGGAAGCCCATTATATAGCCTCAGTGGTGGAAGACAGGCTTCATCAGGAGTTTGGGCCGGAAACCCTCATCTCCCTTCATGTTGAACCTCTTCCGGAAAGAGGGAAAGATCACGTTGATGACCACGTGTCGGAACATCCGAACCACCCCCATTAAATAAGAAATCTGAGGCCCGGGTACATAGGTTGCCCGGGCTTTTCCTTTGTCGTATAATAATTGGTTAGCAAAGGTCAGGGAAGGGTGATGGCATGCCTGTAACATATAAAGATTACTACGCTGTTCTCGGGATTGATCGCAACGCCACCCAGGATGATGTTCGCAAGGCCTATCGTAATTTAGCGAAAAAGTACCATCCTGATGTAAACAAATCGCCGGGAAGTGAAGAGCGGTACAAAGAGATCAACGAAGCCTATGAAGTGCTTAAGGATTCTGATAAACGTCAGAGGTACGATACTTTAGGCAATCAGTGGAGAGAGGGCCAAACCTTTACTCCTCCGCCAGAATGGGGACAGGGTGGCACTTTCCGCATGGATTTTGGTGAAGGAGGGGGCTCTGACTTCAGTGAATTCTTCAAGACCATTTTTGGAGGTTTTGGAGGTGTCCAGGGCGGGGCTGAGGACTTTTTCTTCAGAGGTGCGCCTCGGCGCCGCAAGGGGGAAGATATTGAAGTTCAGATGGAGCTGACTCTCTCAGATGTGATTTGCCGTGATTCCAAGACTATTTCGCTAGAACGGTATGAGATTGGGGCTGATGGCCGGCGGATTCCTCGAACTCAGACTCTTACTATCAACTTCCCCCAGGGTATTACCGACGGCAGCCGGATACGCCTTCCCGGAAAAGGGGGCCAGGGAATGGGCGAGGGGCCAAATGGAGATCTCTATATCACGATAAAGCTGAGAAAGGATCCACACTTTCAAGTGGATCAATATGATTTGACCACTGTCATGCGCGTTTCACCCTGGGAAGCGGCATTAGGAACCTCCCTTTCGGTGAAAACTCTTCAGGGAGTGGTGAGTATGAAGCTTCCGGCAGGAACACAGAGCGGGCAGCGTCTTCGCTTGAGGGGGAAAGGACTGCCGCGAAGGAAAGGAGCTCAGCCTGGAAACTTATATGTGATCGTAGAGATCGCTGTTCCTAAAAGCTTGTCACAAAAGGAGCGGGAGCTCTTTGAAGAGTTGGCGAAAGTTTCATCCTTTAACCCTCGCGGCATGAAAGATCAATGAAGTTCAAGGAGAGGGGCAGACTGAGGTTTGGGAGAAGAAAGAGAAAGAACTTCAATAGATATGGAATCGCTTCGCCCCTGCTCATCCATTACAGAAATACTATGACGCCCCGGAGAGAGCTTCCAGAAGAGCTCTTTCGGGGCTTTGCTTTGCCCGAAAAACTCATTATCCAAATACCAGAAAAGAATATCCTTGCTTCCTTCACATCGGAGGGCTATCTTTTGTCCCCTTCCTTCGGGGGTGAGAAAGAATTGAGATTGGGGCAGAGGCGATGTGATAGTTAGTTTCTGCGGTTCTTGAGTAAGGGGTATATCTGGCTGTCCTTTGCCTTTTTGGTGAATGGAGCAGCGGTCGTTTCTTGAAATGCCTGGAATGTACCAGTCCATTCTGTGGGCGGGGCAATTTTTTGTGGGAGGAAGGCCTGAAAGGGCGCAGACCTCTCGTTGGGCAAGAGCGGCAGGGGGCATGTACCACTTACATTTTCCTTTTGTGGCGGCCTGGATCATTTCTATGGCGGCGGAAGACGCAATTTTTAACCCCGTAAGAAGAGGATGGGGGAAACCCGCGGGGTCTCCAAACCAGACAACTATCGTATGTTCAGGGGTATAGGCTGCGGTCCAGGCATCCCTCAATCCGTAGGATGTTCCCGTTTTAAAGGCTATGGACATATTCTGGTTGGCCATTCCCTCCTGATGTACAGGAAGTAAACGGCCTGGATCCCTTAATATATCTGCAATAAGAAAGCAGCTCGCCTCGTCAAAAATCCGTTTTTCGTAGGGAGCATCATTTTCCTTTACCATTTGAAGGGGGCGTTGAATGCCTAAATTGGCCAGGGTTTCGTAGGCCAGGGCCATTTGGGTTACAGTGGTTTCGCACCCTCCGAGAATCAGGGAATCCCCATAATGGGACGGTTCGTGAGTGAGGGATGCAATGCCGGCAGCTCGCAGTGTTTGAAGAAGAGTCTCTGTCCCTACGGTGCGAAGAACTCTCACAGCCGGAACGTTCAGTGAAAGGGCGAGGGCTTTTCTTGCTGAAACGGGACCCCGGTAGGTAAGGTCAAAGTTTCGGGGAGCGAGGCCGCCGAAGGAAAGAGGCGAGTCCACAAGAAGGGAAGAAGGGGTAAGAAGACCTCTTCTGAAAGCTTCGAGATAGACAAAGGGTTTAAGGGCTGAACCTGGTGAACGCAGAGCCTGACAGCAGTCAATCCAGCTCCCCCACTGTTTTGTTCCCAGCCGCCCATTCCCTACATAGGCCAGGATAGCGCCAGTGGGATTATGAACGACCATGGCGGCTCCAGTAATAGAAGGGGGGAGGCCGCTAAGGGTTCTCTGAATAACATGCTCTGCTCGCTTCTGAAGTTGCATGTCCAGGGTTGTTGTAATGACAAGAGCTTCAGACTGAGAGAGCACTTGGTGGGCAAAATGGAAGGCCAAGGCTGGCATGGAATAGGTTTGGTCTGGAAGTGGGGTTCCAGCCCTTTTCGCGGCGAAACTTTTTGATATGAGTTTTTGATCCGCAATAGCGGCCAATATCTGGTTTCGGAGCGTCATGGCTCTCTTGGGGTTTCTGTCCGGCCTGAATAGGGAGGGGCCTCGGAGCATGCCGATGAGGAGGGCCGCTTCTTCTACGTTAAGGGTGGCGGCCGGCTTGCCAAACCAGATTCGGCTCGCTGCTTCTACCCCTCGAATGTTGCTTCCGAAAGGCGCTCTATTGAGATAGATTTCAAGAATTTCTTTTTTTGAAAGAAGTCTTTCCAGTTTCATGGCCTGAAGGAACTCCGCTATTTTCATGGGGATGGTTCGCGGCCTTGAAATAGAGAGGCGGATGACCTGGCTTGTGATAGTAGAGGCACCGGAAACGACTTTCTTAGCTCGGATGTTTTGCAATCCTGCCCGGGCAATGGCAAAAAAATCTACGCCATGGTGAGACCAGAATTTGCGGTCTTCAATAGCTACGGCGATATGGGGGAGCCAAGCGCCCATTTGTTCGTAAGATATGGGAATGCACCATTCTGAAGAGGAAGAAAGGCTCACGAAAAAAGGACGCAGCTTTTCATCGAGAAGGATAGGTGAAGTTGGCCATTCTCTGACCTTTTCAATATGTAATGGTATGAGAAGAGGGCTGACCCAGAGGAGAAAAAGGAGAGCTCCGCCCAGGACCAGCCCTTTACGCCATTTTTTATTCAATGGTGAGCGTGCCTCCATGGCTCAGGCTCCTTATGCCCGGATTATACATGTCTTCCACTGACACTGGCGGAAGGGCAAAGGTGCCCCGGGTTACAGCTCTTGTTGTGTATCGATATATAAGGGGGCCTTTAAGGTTTGTAATGAAAAGGATAAGGCGGTCGTCCCTTTTTTCTGCCCTGATCTCGCCCCCGTCAGCGGGCATATAGTAGATTTCTCCTGTGGATTCTATTTCCAACCCGCCGGGAAGAAGATCTGAGAGCACAAGGGTTGTCGTTGGGGCCAAGGGAGTGACATAAAGCTCCACAGAAAGCTTCTGCCCGAGGGAGGCGCTGCTGTTTACAACCCGCCGTACTTCAATTCCCTTATTGTAAGCTTCTACCGCTGCCTCTGGCACTCCCGAAAGGGACAGGCCGTAATAAAGGGGTCCTTCCCCTTTAAGGCGAAGGATCAGGTCGTGAGAAACAGCGTCTAAAGGAAGGGCGATCTCTTCTTTCTCTGAGATTTTTGCAAGGGGCGATCCCTCAGAAAGAAACACTTCTGCAGTAAAAGGCTTCTTTTGAAGAGGCAAAGTGCTTTCCATATATCGTCCCAGTGCGAGAAGGACTAAGGCGTTTTCCTGAGTTGTTTCCCACGTTTCTTTATAAAGCTGTTCAGTAAGTTCGGATGCAAGGGCTATTGTTTCTGGCGCCAGAGGGTCGAGAGCGTTCCACATTAGCAGCAGCAGGGCTTTGTTTCTCCAGTACAGTTCGTAGGTAGGGCCCCCCACCCCTTCTTCTGTTGAAAAAAGTACTTGGCCGAGCTCTTTTAATGGGGCGGTGTTTTTCTGATAAAGAGAGTAGGCTCCGGCCAGAAAGATCCGCCCTGAATCAGTCATTGCCTGTCTGTGCCCTTTCAGGTGCTCCATCCAGCCCAAGGGAGGTTCCCCGTTCAATGTAAGAACATAAGAGGCATAGGCTCTGACTGCTAGTTTTTCAGGCCCTTCTTCATCGCTAAGAGAAAGAATCTGGCGCAGATAGGACAAAGCCCCTTCCAGCAGACCTTCTGGAAGAGGAATATTCTTTTTGGCTGTTTCTACAAGAAAATGGGAGGCGTAGACGCTGCCCCATAAGTGGGGAATGCCCTCACCGCTCCACGAAACGAAACTGCCGTCAAAAAGCTGAAGGTTTCCAAGGCGGCGAAGAATGGATTCTAGCTGCTTCTCCACCTCTTTTTTAGAGGAGAGAAGAGGATCAATGTGTTTTGCCAAATTAGGCATCACAAGCAGTGGCCAGCCCCTCGATACGGTTTGTTCAAGACAGCTGTAGGGATAATAATGCACGAAATTGAAAGCGCCGGTGAGGTTGGCCGTGGGAAGGGCCGATAGAATCAGCGTTCCCTTTTGTGTTCCAGAGAACCATCCACCGGAAACTGGAAGAGTATGGTCTCCTTCTTCTGTGATAACGCCGCTTTGAGTTGTGGTGATTTTGGGATAGGGCGGACGGATTGTTATCTCTTTAGAAAGGGTGAAGCTTTTCTCTCCCCACTGAGCTTCAATGTCAAGGCTTCCTGTTCCGGCTTTTGCCCCTGCGGTTACGGGCATTGCCGTGCTAATTCTGCCCTTTGCCGGGACAGAAAGGGTGACCACTTTATTGTCATCTATGGTCATGCCCTGGACCTCCTTGACCCGAAGGGTCACTTTTTGTTCAACATCCCCCTGGGAGAAAAGGGTGACAGGCATTATAAAATGATCCCCAGGGGCAACAGCCCGTGGAAGGGAAGGTTCTACAACTATGTCACGCTGAATGACCACTGATTGCGCAAAAGATCCAAAAGCAGAACCTGCCACAGCTACAGCCATGAGGCGCCCTTTGCCGCTGAATTCGGGGATGTCAAGGTCTATGACCGCCTTGCCTTCATGGTTTGTCCCTGCCTCCCCTTCAAAAAGAGAGAGGATGGTAAAGGATCGTCCTGTAAGGAGGGGTGAGAGCAGGCCGCCCATTGCAGCGTCATACATAGCTTCAGCGCTGTCTCCTCCCGAGGGATGAAGAAGAGGAGTTTTCCGGGATTCAAGGGGCATAAGCTGGTCGTACATGTCGTTTGTGAAAGCTGACAGCTCTCTTTTGCCCAAAAAGAATGTATCCGGGGCAGGAGTTTCATATCCGGTTAGCCCTAAAATGCCCTCATCAACTAAAGCCAGGGCAACGTACCCCTCCACAGGTCTTTGCTTGAAATCTTTGAGCCAGACCGTTACGGGAAGACGGGAGCCAGGTTCTATTTCCTGTGGGCTTTCTATTGAAACGGATAAGTGAGATTCTGGTTTATCGACGAAAAGGGGGATTGTTCCTAAAGCGCGGTGCGCCCCCCATGCGTCGTAATCTTTATCTGAAACAGAACGAATGACCCAGGCAGTGCAATAGGCGTTGGGAACCATATCTTCCGTAATCTTAACCTTGAGAGAGGTTTCTCCGGATTTCATTTCTTCTATTTTTCGAATAAGCTGTCTATCTGTATCCACTGTAAAGAGAAGCAGTCCCTGGAAAGGGGATTGGATGTTGACAGTGGCAGTTTCCCCAGGGACATATTTTTCTTTATCGGTGGAGATGATAACCCTGTCGATAAGGGGAGAGCCCCCTTCCCCGGATCCAAAAGAGTACCAGACTTGCAGCCTTGTTGACGCTGAACTGCCCGTTTCCTGATCTTCAAATTGCAGAAGGTACTCTCCAGGCTCCTGGGGAGTGAAGGTAAAAAGGCCGATTCCCTGGGAAAGAGCGACTTCTTTGACTTCAGGTGTGCCAATTTCTTCCTGTTCTTCCATGCGGGTCTGGTCAGCATACCGTTTCAAGGTGTAATGTTTCATGATCTTTGACACAGACACGGTGAGGGAGTGAAGAGGAGCCGGGGTTCCGTCAGGGATCACTGCTGCCACTCTGATTTCATAAGGTTTTTGTGGGAGCGGGGCGTCTTTGCTTTTCTCTATGCCAATCATGTAGGGGGCGGGATAGCAGGGTATGGAAACTGTTTGGGGGACCCACCGTCCACCCTCTTCCCTCACCCTGATGGTAAAAAGAAAGTTTAAGACTGACGGAGCCATGAGTTCTCCCCTCGCTTTATAAGAGAGAGATCCCTTGCCTGTTTCATCGAGATTGCCTTGTCCAATGAATTCATTGACAGGTTCCGATTTTTTTTCCGGATCTCCAAAAATGTAGGCTTTCCATTTGGGGTGAGCAAAGGAAGAAGAAACAGCCCTTACCTCTCCTTCCCAGGGGAGATCAGAGGCAGGGGCTCCGAAAAGGTAGCGGGAAGAAAATGAAAGCAGTAATTCCTCTTCTGGCTTGAGGGCCTTGACACTTTCTTCAATGAGGACCTCGAGGCGTGGAGGGGCAAACTCTTCAACATAGAAGGTCATGGTTCCAAGGGGGGTTTTTTCATTTCCTGGCATAAGAAGGGCCAGCTGATAGGCTCCTGTCATAATGTTTTCAGGGATTTCCCATGAGTAGAGGAGCGTTCCTTCTTGAGAAAGTTTCGCTGTGGAACGGGAGAGTTCTTTCCCATGGCTGGAAGTGATGGTAAGAAGGAGAGGGAAGGAAGATGGCGCCTGGTGTGCTCCATCTCTCACAATTGCCTTGAATTGGGCGGTTTCTCCCGGTCTGAAAATATTGCGAGGAGCGAAACAGAAAGCTTCGTATCCCTTTCGAAGATAGGGGCGGCCAGAAATGTCAAAACCGTTGTCAGCGACGACGTTTCTATCCAAAGGCAGAAAAGACATATCCCCGTCTTTCTCTACGGTAATAAGGAAGGGGCGGAGTTCATCGTTCCATGGCGCTGTGCGGTGAAGCATAAAAATGCCGTCCCGTCCTGTTTTTCCTTCTGCTATGAGTTGGTTGCTTCGGGAATAGACGCGCACTTCAGCTTTCACCAAAGCTTCGAGTTTCCGAATGGAGTTGGCCCAGACCATGATCCCCTCAGAATAGGTTCTTGCCATAATTCCTATATCGGTGAGGGCCACCACTTGCTGGGCTTCCTGCCATGTGTTTGGAGCGGTGTTTCTTGCAGTGAGCAGAAAAACCCCCTTCTCGTCCTTTGCCAGTTCTCGAAGGTCTATGGCCCGCCTTTCAGCAATATTGGGGGTGCCCTGGATTTTTGCTTTTTTCTGAGCCGTAAGGTTTGAAAGTTCCCGTGGGACAGAATTAATGCCTGTCATCACCGCATAGGGTATGTTATTTTCGTAAAGACGCCACAGGCTCATTTCCACTTCATCTATATTGACTGTTTCAAGAGGGATTCGAGAGTCTTCCGCGGGGGAGAGGAACATTCCTCCCGTGGGAAAGGCAATAGAAGGTTCAACATCTGAAAAAACAAACGCTTTTTTGAATTCTTCGCCTAACTGACTTCCAGTTCGGGTGGAGAGTTCCTTTTTCAAGGTGAGGACATAGCGCTGGCGGGGTTGAAAGGGACCATCAATTGTAAATCCGTTGTATTCAGGGTTTACTGTAAAGGGGATCTTAGGCTCAAGAGATATGAAATTGCTGGCTTTTGCCATATCTATCGGCGAGGATGTCTGGATCATAATAGATCCGCGGTTCGGTCCCTGAAGATAATTCCATGATCCACGAACGGCCAAAGCAGAGGATAGCAGTATTTTTTGCTCAATGGGCTTTTCGAGGCCGAGGGGGCCTGCTTCGCTGGTCAGCCCACTGGCAATGGAAAGAAGAAGCTCATTTCCGTCAAAGGGTCGGGTTGTAAGAGTAATTGAGGTGGAGGGATGTTCCCCTGAAACAGAGTAGGGTACCATTCTTCCATAGGAGTCTTTGAGGGTTGCGAATCCGCGAATTCGAATGGGAGAAACAGGAGCGGAAAAAAGAAGTTCGAGGGTAGCGAGGCCATCCTCTGTAAGATCAATTTGACGGCACTCAACAAAAGTCAAAGACGGGGTCTGGAAGCGGAAAGAGTGGCGGCCCGCCAATAGCCGTCCTTTTTCATCACGCAGGTCTTCTTTCATTTCTACAGTATATTGAGTGGCGGAAGAAAGAGGTTTGATGAGTTTCAGTGTGAAGGTTTGAGGATCGTTCCATGTTCCTTCAGCCGGAATGGCAGGGTATATGGATAAGGGCCATGTTTCAGAAGGCGTGACTGGGGCCGAAAAAACAACAGTTATAAGGGGCGCTCTTTCTTCTATTGATCCTTGCGGCTTGAAATCTGTGACTACAAAGTCTTCAGCGGCCCAAAGGTGTCCCGAAACCAAAAAGAGAACGAGGATGACAAAAGTCAGAAGAGGAATATTTTTCTTCTTCATGGTTTTCCCTCCATTAAAAAAGTCTTTTCATACCATACATATTATATCTTCTTCTTTTGTTCTCACCATAAGAGTTTTCTTATAAAATAGAAGTAATTAGAAGATAAAAAGAGAAATTAAGATTAAAATGACAGAAATAGAGAATAAAGCACTTTCAGCAACATTAAGCCCTCTTGAATGACCAATGCTGACCTTTATAATACTTAATGGTTAGTAAAGGTCAAACACGCCAGGATCGAAGGGCGGTTTCACGGGGAGGTATATGATAATGGATATTTCAAAATTTACAAAAAAATCACAAGAAGCACTGTCTTCAGCTCAAGACATGGCCCTTCGCTGGGGGCAGCAGGAAGTAGATGGTGAACATTTGCTTCTGGCCCTTCTCGAGCAGTCTGAAGGGCTGATTCCCCGTATACTTCAGAAAATGAACGTGCCTGTTGATGCCTTGAAAAAGGATGTGGAGCGGGAACTAGAAAAACGTCCGCGAGTTTCCGGGCCGGGATTGGAGCCGGGGAAGATCTATATTTCTCGCCGTGTTTCTCAAATTCTTGTACAGGCGCAGGAACGGGCAGAGCGATTGAAAGATGAATATGTTTCTGTGGAGCACATTTTTTCATGCTTTTTAGAAGAGGGTTCCGCTACAGCAGCGGGTCGGATTATTGCCGGATACAACATAACCATAGAGTCTTTTCTTGAAACATTGACCGCGGTTCGGGGATCTCAGCGGGTAAGCAGCGAAAATCCGGAAGAAACCTACGAGGCCCTTGATAAATACGGTCGAGACCTGGTAAAAATGGCACGCCTTGGAAAGCTGGATCCTGTGATAGGCAGGGATGAGGAAGTGCGGAGGGTTATTCGGATACTCAGCCGAAAAACGAAGAACAATCCTGTGCTGATAGGCGATCCGGGCGTGGGTAAAACAGCCATTGTTGAAGGGCTTGCCCAGCGGATTGTTCGGGGGGACGTTCCGGAAGGGCTAAAGGATCGAAGCATTTTTGCCCTCGATATGGGGTCTCTTGTGGCCGGAGCTAAATATAGAGGGGAGTTTGAAGAACGCCTTAAGGCTGTTTTGAATGAAATAAAGACCAGCGAGGGGCGGATTATTCTTTTTATTGATGAACTGCATACCATAGTAGGAGCAGGCGCGGCGGAAGGGGCTATTGATGCGGGGAACATGCTGAAGCCCATGCTGGCCAGGGGAGAGCTTCACTGTATTGGCGCTACAACTATCGATGAATATCGGAAGCGTATCGAAAAGGACGCGGCTCTGGCCCGGCGTTTCCAGCCGGTTTTGGTAGAACAGCCTGATGTGGAAGATACCATTTCTATTTTGAGGGGTTTGAAAGAACGACTGGAGGTCCATCACGGCGTGCGTATTCGGGACAATGCCCTTGTGGGGGCGGCGGTACTTTCAAACCGTTATATAACTGATCGCTTTTTGCCTGATAAAGCCATTGATCTTGTTGATGAGGCCTGTGCCATGATCCGGACGGAGATCGATTCTTTGCCCGCTGAACTCGACGCGGCATCCCGAAAGGTGATGCAGCTTGAGATAGAGGAGGCGGCGCTCAAAAAAGAAAAAGACGCGGCCAGTCTTGAACGTCTGAGTGTTCTCCAGAAGGAACTTCAGGAGGCCCGGGAAGAAGCAGATGCCCTTCGTGCTCAGTATGAGAGCGAAAAAGAAGTCATCTCTAAAGTTCGCAAGATGCGCGAAGAAATTGACGCTGTAAAAAGAGAGATAGAAAAGGCTGAGCGGGAATATGATTTGAATAAGGCGGCGGAATTAAAACACGGGCGCCTTCCAGAATTACAGCAGCAGTTGAAAAAAGAAGAGGGGGCTCATGCCGCTGGACAAGAAGGGGATCAGCTTTTGCGGGAAGAAGTTACTGAAGATGAGATTGCCGAGATCGTTAGCCGCTGGACAGGCATTCCTGTGACTCGCCTTATGGAGGGGGAGCGGGAGAAACTTTTGAAGCTCGACGAGATTCTCCATCAGCGGGTTATTGGACAAGACGAGGCTGTTGAACTTGTGGCTGATGCGGTGATACGGGCACGGTCAGGCATCAAGGATCCCCGCAGGCCTGTAGGGTCCTTTATTTTTCTTGGTCCCACAGGGGTGGGAAAGACTGAGCTGGCTAAGACCCTTGCCGAGGCGTTGTTCGATAGTGAAGATAATATGATCCGTATCGATATGTCGGAATACATGGAAAAATTCTCTGTATCAAGGCTTATCGGAGCCCCCCCTGGCTATGTTGGATATGAGGAAGGTGGTCAGCTTACTGAGGCGGTGCGGCGTCGCCCCTATTCTGTGATTCTTTTTGATGAGATAGAGAAAGCTCACCACGATGTTTTCAATGTTTTGCTTCAAATCCTTGACGATGGCAGGGTTACAGACAGTCAGGGCCATGTGGTGGATTTTAAGAATACAGTAATCATCATGACGAGTAATATAGGGGCTCCCCTTCTTCTTGAGGGGATCACTGGAGACGGGCAGATCAAAGAAGATGCTCGCGAGGCTGTGATGAAAGAGCTGCGCCAGGCCTTTCGGCCGGAATTTCTGAACAGGGTTGATGATGTGGTTCTATTCAAGCCACTCCAGAGGCATGAGATACGCCAGATTGTCAAGCTATTAGCACAAGAGCTTCAGAAGCGTTTGAAAGATCATAGGATTGATCTTGAATTGTCAGAAGAAGCGGTAGACTATATTGCCGATGCAGGGTACGATCCAGTTTTTGGAGCCCGTCCCTTGAAGCGTTTCATCGTAAAACAGCTGGAAACCAGAATGGCACGATCTCTTGTGGCTGGAGAGGTTCGGGAAGGGAGCAAGGTATATGTCACAGTGAAAGACAAGGCCCTTGCATTTCAAACGAATCCTCCCCATCCTGACTGTTAAAGCAGAGAGTTGGCAACCTTCGTTATATTAATTGGGTATACATAAACGGGCCGGGATTTTCCAGGCCCGTTTGTATCGTATAATGGAACCTCTATAGTCTAGGGAAAATTGCTTTTAACTCTTTTCAAAGGGGCTGACAACGTGAATCGGAGAAAAAAATGCCTTGGGCTTGCGTGGGCGGTGCCTTTCTGTTGCTTATTAGTACTCGTTTCCACTCCTTCCTGGGCTTGTACAGCTGTTCTTGTGGGGAGATCCGCGAGCGCGGATGGTTCTGTGATCAATTCTCATACTGCTGATAATTGGTATGATGCAAATCTAAGGGTGGTAAAAGGACAAAAATACTCTCCGGGAACGATGATGGATGTTTACATCAACCTTTTAGGAGAAGACGCGAACCCGCCTCGGGTGATCGGCCAAATTCCTCAGGCTGAAGAAACCTACACATATTTCCACATAGGCTATTCCTGCTTCAACGAGCATCAGCTCTCCATCGGTGAGAGTACTGTTGGGCAGAAAGACGAATTAAGCGCTTTCCTTCCTGATGCGAAAGGGATTCTTACCATTGAGCAGTTGGAAATTATAGCTCTTCAACGAACAAAAACTGCTCGCGAAGCCATTAAACTTATGGGGGAGCTTGCTGAAACCTATGGATTTCTTCCTTCCTGTGTTGGTCAGGGCGAGGCTCTTACCATTGCCGATCCCAATGAGGCCTGGATTTTTGAGATTCGCAGTGTTGGTTTCATGTGGAAACCGGGAAGCGGCATCCCGGGGGCTGTCTGGGCAGCTCAGCGAGTGCCTGACGATGAAGTTGCTGTGGTAACCAACGGAAGCGTTATTACAGAGATTGATCTGAGTCAGCCCAGCTATTTTATGGCTTCTAAGAATTATCAGGATGTAGCTATACAGCATGGCTGGTACAAGCCAGGCTCCGGATGCCCTTTTAACTGGAGGGAAGCCTACTCCCCCCGTTCTGGGTATTGGTCTATGTATAGCGACTGGATTCGGCAAAGGCTCCATTATCTTTTTAAAACACTGGATCCTTCCAAGGAATGGGATCCGAACGCAGATGTTTCTTTTTATCCCTTTTCTATTAAGCCAAAGAAAAAAATATCCGTTCAAGATGTGATGACCATGCAACGTTCTACCCTTGAAGGAACGCCTTTCAACATGGAGGATAATCCAGCCTGGCTTGTTCCCGATGTTAATGGCAAACTTGTAAAAAGCGAGTTGGCAACTCCCTTCCCAGACAACTCTATGCGTGACCTCTTGAATATTCCATATCACCGGCCTATTTCGGCTAAAACATCCTATAGTTTTGTTTCACAATCCAGAAGCTGGCTTCCTGCCCCTGTAGGCGGAATATTGTGGTTTTCTATGGGACATCCCCATATGGGAGTTTATGTGCCGGTTTATGCTGGAACCACCATTATCCCGAAAGAATGGCAAAATTTCAAGATAGGCCGTTTTGACCAATCTTCTGCCAGATGGGTATTCTATTTGGCTGCTGATCTGGTGAATCGGCGTTATCAATTAGCTTTTCGAGATATGGAGCAGGTTCGCGTTCCCTTTGAAAGGGAATTGTTTGAGAAACAGGCAGAGATTGAAAAAAAGGCAGTGAAATTGTGGAGCTCTTCTCCAGAGTTGGGTACCGCTTATTTGAATGAGATTTCTAACAATGGGATGAAAGATGCCATGGAAAAATGGTGGGATCTCTGTACCCTTCTCATCTCCAAATATATGTGGGGCAGGGTCTGGTGAGAATGAGAAAAAGGTTTCGGATAGCAGCTTTTCTTTTTACCGCTTTTCTGATTGTTTTTATCTCTCTTTCTCCGAGCCGGGGGGCTGGCGCGGGAGGCCGAGTTATTTATGCGGTAGGGGACCGGGCACTGGATCCCTTTGAATTTATTAGCGAAACACAAGTACCGACGGGGTTCCTTGTTGAGCTTTTACAATCTATCGCCAGACAGAAAGAGCTTTCTTTAAACTTCAGAATGGTACGTTGGCAAGAAGTTCCAGCGCTTCTTTATTCTTCCCATGTGGATCTGTTGCTAGGAGTGGCAGATGCTCGTGGCAATGATGCCATATTGCCTCGTTTAGCGCCTGTGGTAAATATTCCACCGTCTTCTTCACAAACAGACCAGCGTGGAGTTGGGTTGCCTAATGTTTCTGGAAAAGAAATAGGACAATATTATTTCTCCCTTCCAGTGCTTAAAGTTCCCTATTCCATTTTTACACGAAAAGGCTTGGGCGGCAGCCGCTTGAGTGACGTTTCCGGTAAAGCCATTGTTGTAGAGCAGGGCAGCGCTGAAGAAGAATATCTCCGCTTGAGCGGCCTGGCTTCAGAGATCGTATTGGCAAGCCATCCGGTGGAGATCGTTCATCTTCTTTCATCGGGGCAATATGACTTTGCCCTCATGAACCTTTATCAGGGATTGGCTATCTGTAAAAAAATTTCTATTGCAAATGTGGTCGCCACGTCTTTGAACCTTTTTAGCAAAGATTGGGGATACACTGTTGCCCATGGGGATATATCTTTGGCGGGGATATTACGAGAAGGCCTTGCTGATTCCCGCCGCAATGGTACTTACGACAGGCTCTATCGCAAGTGGTTTGATGAATACAGGCAGGATGGGAGAATCGATAAAGGACTGATAATAAAAGTAGTAGGCGGCTTTGCCATTGCTATAATCCTTATTCTCTTATGGAACTTGTCCCTTAAAAGACAGGTGACCAGGATTGTAAGAGAGAGAGAGAGGCTGATAGACTTTATTCGTGATGGTATTTTAGCTATAGATAATCGCGGTCGTATCACCCTTATTAACCGTTCTGCGCGCAAGCTTCTGAATATGACTTCTGATGTAGAAGGGCAGGATGTAGACAGCCTTGTGCCTGAAATCAACCTCACAGGGGTTCTAACGTCTGGGGAAACAGCCTATGACCTCGAACAGAACGTTGGGGGAACCCCCCTGGTAATAAACAAAATTCCTGTGGTGTTAAATAATCAAGTGGCTGGGGCCATTGCCAGTTTTCGTGACATGTCTGAAATTCATGCGATGGCAGAAGAGATGACAGGCGTTCGTATGTACGTGGATTCCTTACGGGTCCAGAACCATGAGTTTGTAAATAAACTCCAGGCCATCTCCGGTCTTATACAGCTGGGCAAATATGAGCGGGCTTTGACTTTTATCGCTCAGGAACAAGCTCCGGGACAAATAACGGCTTCTTTGATTGCAGAAAGAATTAAGAACCCCGCGGTAGGGGGTATCCTTTTGGGGAAATTAGGGCGATGCCGAGAGTTGGGTATAGAGTGCGAGATTACTCCCGATAGTTATTGCGGCGAGCTTGCAGCAATCAGCGACCAGGCACTTGTCATTATCATCGGGAACCTCATGGAAAATGCCATAGAAGCTGTACTCAATCTTCGTGACCGGAAAGGTAAAATATCTTTTTCTATTTTTGACGAGTCGAATCAGATAATGCTATGTGTTTGGGATAACGGGGGAAAACTTTCTAAAGAAAAGGCAAGTAAAATTTTTGAGAAAGGGTTTTCCACCAAAGCCCGTCCCCGTACTTCTGGATATGGACTTTACAACATCAGGAGAATGGTGGATGCGCTGGGGGGAGACATCTCTTTAGATTTCAGTTTTGATGAATTTACTGAGTTTATTGTTACCCTTCCCAATAGAGAAGGAGGAGATTTTTTTGAATAAGATAGAGGTTCTCGTAGTTGAGGATGATCCTATGGTGGCGGAGATACACCAAAATTTTATTAATAGCTTAGAAGATTTTCGCGTTGTTGCAGTGGCTGGAGATGGCGCAAAAGCTCTTGAGCTGTTAGATGTGTTGCCGATTCGCCTTTTAATCCTTGATATCTTTCTTCCAGGTCTTGACGGTTTGAATACTCTGCGTAAAATACGAGAACTGCAAAAGAATGTTGACGTAATTATCGTTTCAGCATCCAGAGATGTAAGCACTGTAAACGAAGCTATTCAGGCTGGAGCATTCGATTATATTGTAAAGCCCTTTGTATATGAACGGTTGAAAGCCTCTTTGGAATCTTTCAGACAAATGGAAGTTAAGCTTAAAAGAGGGCCACGAGACGTGGATCAAGCAGATATAGACAGCCTTTTTCAGGTTAAAAGCTATAAAAATTACCAATCATCACTTCCTAAAGGTTTGAATCCGGAAATGCTGAAAAAGGTGGAGAGCCTTTTGCGGCGAACCAGCGATTCCCTTTCTGCTGTGGAAGTGGCGGAATCCCTTAATGTTTCGCGAATAACCGCAAGGCGGTATTTGGAATATTTTGTAGCTTCTGGGAAAGCTATAATGAAAAGGGAATATCAGGATGTAGGACGTCCTATTAACAAATATAAACTCATTTAAACATAGCTACAGATTAATTTAGACGTTATAGGGGGGCTTAAAGCCCCCCTATTGTTTTGTTCATTTAGTTCAAATCTATAAAGCCAGACGTAGACTATATTGAGGATCTTTTTTTATTCTTTAATTTTAAACAAAACATTACACTCGTGAACGAAAAAAACTAAAATCTTGTTGTCCTGCCCTCTTCAAGCTACCATTTCATGCGAAAAATTGAACTTATTTATCTATTGAGGAGGGAAACATATGAAACTTAAGACAATGAACCCAAAAAGCTTCTTGCTTTTTGGAGTGGTATTCCTTTCTGCCGCTCTTTTTTTTGCAGGCGCAGCAAGTGCTGCTGAAATGCCTGCTGTGGAAGCACCTGTTATTGTAACTACCTGTGGACAGAGTCCGGGCGCCGTCATGGTAAAAATGTCTCTTATGCAGTCTCAGATAACCCCTGCAGAGAATAAGAACACCATTATCGCCAGCGATCTCGCCGGGAAAGGGTATAAGACCCTCATCGTCACCACTGGAACCAGCGGAAAGGGAATGGGGGCCGCGGGCACAGACGTCAACAAAGAAATAGCCCGCTGCAAAGAACTCATAGAAGCCGCCAAAGCTGAGGGCATAGTTGTCATCACAGCCCACGTGGAAGGAATGGCCCGGCGGACAGACAGCGCTGACCAGGCTTCCATAGATGAAATAATGCCTCTTGGCGACGCCATACTCATCGTGGCCGGCAGCAACCCGGACGGTTACTTCACGAAGCTCGCGCAGGACAATGACAAGCCCCTTATTGAAGCAAAGGACGCTCTTTCCATTGGATCAAGCCTGAAGGAATTGAATAAGTAGCATCATAGCCCCCGATGGAATCGGGGGCTAGTTTCCTCTACAACGAGAGATCAAGAAAGGAAATGACCTCATGTTTATACATGCAGAAGTGATTTTACTTGTAATTGCCGTGGCCTTCTTTCTCCCGAAGGCCATGAAGCTGAGCACGGAGCTTTCCATGTTCGTTGCCGCCCTTGCGGGAGCGGCCGCCCACTCTGTAATGCTCCGCGTCACAGGAAGCCCTCACAATCCCGTATCCATTCTTCCCATCCGGCATATTGTGGAAGGGGCCTTCACCTACTTTGACGTCTGCCTCATCTTCCTCACCGCCACCTTCTTCATGGCCCTTCTTCGTGAAAGCGGCGGGGTGGCCTTCATTGTACGGAAGATCGTTTCTACCTTCCACAAAAGACGAACAATCTGCCTTCTGCTCCTTACTTTCGTTCTCCTTCTTCCCGGAGCCCTTACCGGGTCGGGAGCGACAACGGTTCTTACCGTAGGCGCCCTTGTGGGAGCAGTGCTTTCAGCTATGGGCGTGGATGAGACGAAACGGGCCGCCATCATCTTTTTAGGAGCGGCCATGAGCGCCGCGGCGCCTCCCATCAACCTCTGGGCCATGATGGCCGCCGCAGGCGCCAACATGCCCTATGTGGGGTTTGGGAAACCCCTTCTTGTCCTTTCAGTGGCGGGAGCCCTTTTCTCAATGTTCTGGCTCGCGGGACGGGGAGAGGGACAGGTGGACCTCGACAAGGCTCTGGCGAACCTGCCTGAAGTTCAGGAGGGGCAGAGCTGGTTCAGGGTGACCTTCCCCTTCGCCCTGCTGCTGGCCCTTGTTCTGGCGGGACGGATCTGGCCTTTCTCCATGCCCGTATTGGGACTGCCCCTGCTTTTCATGATCGCGTCCTTTGCCGTCGTGCTGCTGAGCCCCAAACGCCTTCATGTCTGGTCAGTCGCCTGCGCAACCGTCCATAACCTGACCACCCTCGTGGGGATCATGGTGGTGGTGGGCATCCTGATCCAGATCATGGCCCTGAGCGGAGCCCGGGGGCTCATCTCCCTGGCGGTGGTCACCCTTCCCCTGGGCGTGCTCTTTGCCACCCTCTTCATTATCCTGCCCCTTTCGGAAGGGCTGGTGCAGTATGCGGTGGCCCCCCTTATCGGCGTGCCCCTCATCATGCTTTTCAACATGCGGGGTTTAGATCCCATCATAGCCCTGTCGGCCATGGCCGTCATATGGCCTCTGGGCGACTGTCTGCCTCCCACCGCCGTTGTGGGACGGGCCACAGTAATGGAGCTGGGATATACGGGGCGGTACTTTCAGGATTTTGTGAAGGCCTGCCTGGTGCCCATGGCCTTCATCGCCATGCTGGGGACCCTCTTTCTCATATTTAGCACCAGATTGTCATTTCTTGGAGGCTAGATGACCATGATACTTACAAATACCATCGTTATGTACCTGTATTACGCCATAACCCTCTTCTTCGGGGGGGCAATAGTGTACAACCTCATCAAGACAGAAAAAGCCCAGGACGCGGTGCTCTACTGCATCATCCTCATGCCCTTCGTGCTGAGGCTCCTTCGGTTGAAGTAGAAGTGAGGTGGGGAGAATGAAAAACAATCTGAAAATCATCAAGATCATTTCTTTAGTCATAGCCCTGGCCTTTGCGGCCATAGCCGGACGAGATTTTTACGAGCACCGGCATTTTATGGAGCCGGTGGTTCCATCGCCGTCTTTAACTGAAGTGAAGAAGCTCTCTGATTACGAACCGAGCCTCAAGGGAACAGTCAACGACAGCAACGTGTACGTTTTCGACAGCGGCGTGCCTGGAGGGACGGCCCTGCTTATTGGAGGAAGCCATCCCGAAGAGCCTGCTGCAAACCTCACGGCTTCCCTTGTCGCCGAAAACGTGAAGGTCGAACAGGGACGGCTCTTCGTGATCATACGGTCGAGCCGGAGCGCTTCCACCTGCACTCGTATGGGCGAAGCCTATCCTGACTTTTACCATGTAAAGACCCCATGGGGCGACAAGCGTTTCCGTATGGGAGACCGGTGTACCAACCCCCTGGACTCGTGGCCTGACCCTGAGGTCTACCTCCACTACCCAAGCCGCCAGATGCTGGCCTATATGGATATACGGAATTTGAACCGGACGTGGCCTGGACGGCCCAATGGAGCTATCACCGAGCGCACGACATGGGCAATGACACAGCTTATACGCCGGGAGAAGGTGGATATGGCTGTTGACCTTCATGAAGCGGAGCTCGAGTATCCGGTGGAAAACACCATCGTAACCCATGAGAAGGGGCAATCTGTCGCGGCCATGACCTCCATGGTGCTCACGGCGGAACTCTTCGAAGTGCCCCTGAGCATGGAGTTCTCGCCTCAAGCCCTTCATGGCCTCTCCCACCGGGAGATCGGTGACCATACGGACGCAATGTCTCTGCTGGTTGAGGTGGCGGAACCCATGATAGACCGTATCCGGGGCATTACAGATGAATATCTGCTCATGACTGGCCGGGACGAGTTTGTGATGAAGGCCGGAGAGCACAAGTTGCTCTATGCTCCCATCGACGAGCGGGGCTGGCCCATCGATGTGCGGGTGGGGCGTCATTCCTCGACCTTCCAGAAGATGCTTGAATTCTACTCTTTGGAGTCACCCGACCGTCCTATCGTCATTTCAGGGGTGCCGGGCTATACGGAGGTTATAGAGAACACATTGGGAGCATATTTGTACAATCCGGAAGAGGCTCCAGAGCATAAAGTGTTTTACGACTAACAAATAGGGGGGATGAAATAAAAGAGGTACGGGAGGAGAAAGAATCCTTAAGCTTGTATTTATTTTTACGAAACAGATTCAGCAAGATAGTAACAAAAAGCGTGTATGAAACTAATAAAAGAGAGGATGGTTAAGATGAAGAAGTTGCGCCATGGAATGTTGGTAGTTTTTTCGTTCTTACTTATAGCCTTAATGGCGATGTCTGCTTGGGGTTGCACGGATATAGTAGTAGGTAAAGATGCTTCCGCAGATGGTTCTGTAATTACATCCCATACAGCAGACGGGGCTTTTTACGATGCAAGAGTCCGCACTATTCCTGGTAAGACTTTCCCAGCAGGAAGCAAGGTAGATGTCTTCTGGAATATCGGTATGGATGAAGATTTTGAGCCTGTAAAAATTGGCGAGATTCCTCAGGTTGAAAAGACATATACCTATTTCCACGTAGGCTACCCCTTCATGAATGAGCATGGTGTAGCTATTGGAGAAAGCACCATTGGCCAGAAAGATGAATTGAAAACTTTCCGACCAGATGCAAAAGCACTTTTGACCATTGAACAGCTTGAAGTCTTTGCCCTTCAGAGAGCAAAAACAGCCCGTGAAGCAATCACTGTTATTGGAGAACTTGCAGAGAAGCACGGGTTTCTTCCTTCATGCGGAACAGAGGGAGAAAGTCTCACCATCACCGACGCTGAGGAAGCCTGGCTTTTTGAGATTCGCAGCGCTGGCTTTATGTGGACTCCCGAAAGTGGCAAGCCCGGTGCTGTATGGGTAGCTCAGAGAGTTCCCGATGATGGCGTAGTTGTAATCCCTAACATGAGCCGTATCAGAGAGATCGATGTTAACGACAAAAAGAATTTTATGGCTTCAAAGGATTACATGCAGTTGGCCATCGACAACGGTTGGTACGATCCCAATAGCGGAAAGCCCTTTATCTGGCAGGAGGCTTACTCTCCCCTTACCGGAAACGAAGACTGGTCCCTTTCCTCCATGTGGATCCGCAATAGACTTTACACTCTTTACAGCCAGCTCGACCCCTCCCGCGAATGGGATCCCTATGCAGAAACTATGAGTTACCCCTTTGCAGTTAAGCCCCAGAAGAAACTTTCTGTGCAGGACGTAATGACAATGCTTCGTGGGCATATGGCAGGAACTCCCTTTGATATGGAAGCTGAAAATGCATGGAACGTTCGCGAAGGCGACAATATGGTAAAGAGCCCCCTCGCAACACCATTTGCAACAAAAGACGTTCGCAACCTTCTTGGAATCCCCTATAACAGACCCATATCAAAATGGGACTGTGCGTATAGCTTCGTTTCTCAGGTTCGTTCAGGCTATCCCGCACCAGTAAGAACAGTCCTTTGGTTTGGCTATGACAATCCTCACACAACATGCTATGTTCCTATCTATTCCGGTGTTCTTGAAACAAAGAAAAGCTGGAGAACCTTTGACCGCAATACCTTTAGCCTTGATTCAGCCCAGTGGGCATTTATCTTGGCTGACGATCTTGTAAATCATCGTTACCAGGAAGCTATGGAAGATCTGAAAGCTGTTCGAGATCCTCTTGAGCAGGGTTTTGCCAAGCAGGTTCTTGAAGCAGATAAAAAGGCACTAGAGCTTGCGAAAAAAGATCCGGCGAAGGCTCAGGAGTATTTGACGAAATTTACAAGCGATTGCATGGAAAAAGCTGAAAAAGCCTGGTGGCAGCTTAACTGGGATCTTATTTCAAAGTACAATAACAACAAAAAGAAATAACATCATTTTTTGATGTTTAGAGCATAACAAATTTTTAATAACGTAATGTTGAAAGGCGAAACCTGGAATGGTTTCGCCTTTCATGTATTATAGGTTGGCGGAGGTGAACAGGATGATAGAAAACGGAAATCTTTATAATCGTGCAGCGAGATTTCTTGATAAAGAGATAACAGAAACTCTTATTTCTCAGGGAGCGGTTCGAATAGAGCGCATTATTTCAACAGGCCAGTGTTCGCCCAACAATTTTTGGTACGATCAGGCGGAAAATGAATGGGTCTGTGTCCTACAGGGGGAGGGGGTTATTGAGTGGCAAAACGGTTCCCGGAACATTTTAAAGCCAGGAGATTGGGTTTTTGTTCCGCCTCATGAAAAACATAGGGTTCATAGCACAACAAGTAAGCCTCCTTGCATCTGGCTTGCCTTTTTTTGGCAAAAATAATACGCCCCGTGGGTTTTTTTTCCAGTTATAACGTGTTACGATATTCAAGGTTCTTATACTATTCAGGGGGCATTTAATAATGAGTGAACGAAGTGTAACTGTTGCAGATCGTCCAAACTTTAAGCTTTCTCTTCTTTCTATAGGGCATTTTTTTAACGACCTTTATGCCGCTTTTTTGCCGACATTTGTTCCTACAATTATTTCTAGGCTTGGGATTACCATGGCCCAGGCAGGGGCGCTCAACTCAGTGGTAGGAGTTATGCATATTTTTCTTCAGCCATTGCTAGGGTATGTTTCTGATCGTACGGCCCGTTCCTATCTTATAATGTGGGGTCCTATACTGACGTGTCTCGGTGCAACCTTTCTCCCTGGTTCCCCAACCTATGGCATGGCCCTCTTTTTTGTAGGGCTTTGGGGAATTGGCAGCGCTACTTTTCATCCTCAGGGGCATGGAGGAGTAGGACACGTTGTTCCCAGGGA
Source organism: Aminobacterium colombiense DSM 12261 (assembly GCF_000025885.1). Lineage (NCBI taxonomy): Bacteria > Thermotogati > Synergistota > Synergistia > Synergistales > Aminobacteriaceae > Aminobacterium > Aminobacterium colombiense. The sequence goes on from NC_014011.1 coordinate 188,104, forward strand.
CAAGCTGACTGTTTCTTTGGCAGTTTTTGCCGTGGCTGGAAACATTGGAGTGACGGTCAGCCCTCTTTTTGCCGTTGCTTTAACGAAAATAGTGGGTATAGAGAAAATTCCATATATAGCTATAATCCCAGTTTTAATACTGGCATTTGCCATTTATAGGTACATGCCGGTGTTGAGTGATGAGGTGACGGAATTCCCTAAAGATCAAGGGGGGCTCTTCCACTCCATTTTTTCCGTTTTTGCGGTAATCTACCCAGTCTGGATCGTTTCTATGGCACGAGATGCTACGAGTCAGGGAATACGTTTCTTTTTGCCTATTCGTATTGTCGCAGAGGGCGGCGATATCGGGATGGTAGGGACAGTCCTCTTTATAGTTATGTTGGGCAGTACCATTGCCATGCTGATAAGCGGCAAGCTTTCAGATCGGTGGGGAAAAGTGCGGGTGCTCACCCTTATTCTCATTGCAGGGCCGGCAATCATGATTCCGGCAACCTATGTGAAGGGCAATATGTCTCTTGTTTTGTATATATTGGGCACATCCCTCATTAACTCAAGCATGCCCATAACCGCAGCTGTGGCGCAGGAGCAGGTGCCTAACTCACGAGGTGTTGCAAGCTCTATAGTGATGGGGCTTTCATGGGGTGTGGCCAATCTGCTTACAGGGCCCTTAGGAAAGGTTGCTGACGTTTTTGGCATACCCACCACAATGTTGTTCATAGCTCTGCTTCCATTGTTGGCGTTACCCGTTGTCTTTTTGAAAACCTTTCGAGGAGCGCAGTAAAAAAGGTCATGAAAAAACAGGTTCGTGTCCTCATTACCGGTCATGTCCAGGGTATAGGATTTCGGACTTCGGTTCGAAGGGCAGCACGACGGCTGCATGTAACAGGATGGGTAAAAAACAACATTGATGGCAGTGTGGAGGCTCTTTTTCAAGGGGAACTTACTGATGTGAATTCGTTGTTGGAGTGGTGCGAAAAAGGGCCTTTTCTTTCTTGTGTTGAAAATGTTGAAAGTATCTGGCAGCCCCTTTTAAAGGAATTTGAGGATTTTTCTATTCATTTTGAGTAGTGGTACGTGAACACCTTATACTAAAAATGAACGGGCGTTGCCGAGGCCAGGTAATTGCTGATCTCGAATGGGAAAAGGCAGCGCCTCAATCTCATCTCGGGTAAGTCCGGGAAATTGCTGTTTTAAAATTGCCTGAACCTGGACAACTGCTTCTTTATTGATATGCAGAGTGTTGTCATAGATTCGGCGGATTCTGAACATGGTTAAATCCCTTCTTCTTTCTGAGAGGGCCATTCTCCTCGTCGTTTTTTGCGAGGGAGGTTTTCAGGTTCCATGGAGGCTCCTTCCCGTTCAAAAAGGGCAGCGACCCCTCCCGATGAGAATTCCTTTTGCCGGTTGCATAAAGAAAGGCATTGCCTGTTGCATCGGCTCTGGTTGTCATCAGGTTCAGTGTAGACGGTAAGGACTCCCTCAAAATTCCGTAAGACGGTTTTTCGATCGGAACGGGAAACTACATAGTTTGGCATCACCGGAATCTTTCCGCCACCACCAGGTGCATCTACTACAAAGGTAGGGACAGCAAGTCCTGATGTATGCCCTCTCAAAAATTCCATTATTTCTACACCTTTGCCTATAGAAGTGCGAAAATGTTCTATGCCCTGGCTTAGGTCGCATTGGTAGATATAGTATGGGCGAACGCGAATTTTCAGAAGCTGCTGGTTTAGTTCCCTAAAGATGTAGGGACAGTCGTTGATCCCTTTTAAGAGGACAGACTGATTCCCAAGAGGAATGCCTGCATTGGCCAACTTTTGGCACGCATCTGCTGACTCTGGAGTGATTTCCCGTGGATGGTTGAATTGTAGGTTCATCCAGAGGGGATGGTACTTTTTCAGCATAGAGCAGAGATTGTCAGTAATCCTCATGGGCATGACAACTGGCACACGGGTTCCTATTCGAATGATTTCCACATGAGGGATGGCCCGTATTTCCCTCAAAATCCCTTCAATGCGGTCGTCTGATAGAGTTAAAGGGTCTCCGCCTGAAATAAGCACGTCCCGAATGACAGGAGTTTTTCGAATATAGTCGATACAGGCCTCTATTTCTTTTTCACTTCGTGGAAGGTCAGTTTGCCCGGCGAACCGCCGGCGAGTGCAATGTCGGCAGTACATGGAGCATTGGTCTGTGACCAGTAACAGGCAGCGGTCAGGATACCGGTGGGTCAGTCCGGGAACGGGAGAGTCCACTTCTTCATGAAGAGGATCCAGCTGGTCGGATTGAACGATCAGCGTTTCTTGCAGTGTGGGGATGCACTGCTTCCGTATAGGACAAGAAGGGTCGTTCCTGTTTATGAGAGAAGCGAAGTACGGAGTAATAGCCATTCTAAGCACATTGAGACTGCGCTTGATCATGGCTAGTTCGCTTTTTGTGAGATCCACTACCTGTTCAAGGTGTTTCGCTTCTGTAATACGGTTAGCCATCTGCCAGTGCCAGTTGTTCCACAGTTCTTCCCCGGCCTCTTCTCGGAGGTCCCGTACTTTAGGCAGGGGGAAGGGTTTTCTTTCCATCCTATCGCGCGGCTTTAATCTTTTTTGTGTAGATGACAAGGTCATCACCTTCCCCATAAAAATCTTGGATCCGTCCGTTTTCTGAATAACCGGCCACCTCATAGAAATGGCGCTGACCGGCGTAGCCGCTTTTACCTGAAGTTTCTACCCGTATAACTGCTTGTTTATTGTTCTGAAGCATCTCTTCTTCCATTTTTTTCTGAAGCTTCAGGCCGATTCCCTGCCTTTGGGAACGGGGGTTTACGATGATCCAGTAGAGATCCCATGCAAATTCTGTCATAGGAGTAGGGCCATAAATAATGAATCCGGAGAGGGTTCCATTACGCCGCTCTTCTAAAAGGAAGTAGTCCTTTGATGGATTTTCTTGCCACTCAAAAAGCACTTCTTCGAGAACGGAACATTCCTCTGAAGAGAAAGCCTTAGTATCCCTTGCTATGGACAGGTGTTCACCGATGGTATAATCAGTTGTTCTCATGATCGTCCCTCTTTTTGTAATTCAGGATTGCAAGTTGAAGTATTTTCATTACAAGTTGTTCATAAGTTTTCCCTTTTTGCATATACTGTCTTGCCATGCCGCTATCTCTGGTAAGAGCGGGATTGGGATTAATATCCATCACGAATAGATGTCCCTGATTTTCACGCAGATCCACCCGAAAATAACCTTTGCAGCCTGCCACCAGAGCTGCCCTGGATGCCATGTGGAGAATGGTTTCTTTAAGAGAATAGTCAAGATCTATTTCTTCTGGCCAGAGATTCCACTCAGGACTGTTTTCATTCCACTTTGCATCGTAGGAAAGGTACGCTGGACATTCTGGGTAACGACTGTAATCAAGAGTCCAGAGGCCTACAGGACTAAAAGGACCGTTGTCAACAAAACTTACACAGTACTCCGGTCCAGAAAGAAACTCCTGGATGAGTATGCCGTCGGGGAATTTGGCAAGTTTTTCTGTGACACTTTCCTGTAATTCCTCTTCGTTAAAAACTAGAGACTTTTTGTCGATGCCTACACTGCCATCCTCACGGCAAGGTTTGATAAAAAGGGGAAAAGAGATGTTTTCCAACGTTCCCAATGTTTCTTTTCCTTTTAAGAAGTAGCTTAAGGGCACAGGAATGCCCGCGGTTTTTAACTGTTGATGAAGCGTGTGTTTATCGATGCAAAGCCGCAGAGCTCCAGAAGGATTTCCAGTAAAAGTGAGGTTATTCTTTTCTAGAATTTCACAAAAAGAAGCTTCAAGCCACGGCTCTGAACCAAAACCCTCAAAGAGGTTAAAAACGCATAGGGGTTGGTACTCATTTATGCGTTGAACGAGGTGCTTCGGATCAGCAAGGTCAGCTGGAAAGATATCAAGATTGTAGATAGAGTAGCCCTGAGAAGACAAAACACACCCCACATCTTCACGACAAATAAGGCAGTCGAGAAGATCCTGACGGTGGGTATATTCTTTGGCTGCGGCAATAAGTACCGGACGTTGACCGCTACCTGGAGGTTCTGTAGGCTGTTCCTTACTGGTCATGATCAAGCCTTCTCCCTTACCAGTTCTGGTTTGTTGAGGCAAGGAGCACACAAACCATATCTTGAGAAGGCCTCGCGAAGGATGGTTTGAATGAGTTCCGAATATTCCCCTCCGCTGAGCCGATAAAGGATCGGAAGATCGCTATATGCGGGAGACAGCCCAGGCAGGGGGTTGATGTCTATAACCCGGGGTTGCCCCTTGTCATCGAGACGGAAATCGATCCGTGCTATATCACGAAGTTCGAGGGCCTTGAAAGCGCGGACAGCAAGATCCCCGATCTTTTTTCTGAGTTGAGGGCTCATTGAATCAGGCCCAGAGTATCGAATCCGTTCCAGATAGTTTCTTTTCTCTTCAAGGGAGTACAAAAAAGAGCTATTTTCAGTTACTGGTGTAATAGACATCATGCCAATGCATTTGGGCTGAGTGTTGCCAGCGACACCTGCTGTTATTTCTATCCCAGGCAAAAATTCCTCTACAATTGCTGGTTGGTTGTAACGTTCCCATATCCGCTTGATACACGTCTTTACTTTCTCTGGTGTATCCGCAATGGAATCAAGAAAAATTCCCTTTGATGACCCTTCCCAGCGAGGCTTAATGATATATTTTTGACAGGTGTTAAAAATAACTTTCTTTTCTGTCGTATCTTGTGGCAGTTTGGCGACATAGTTTTTGGGTGCAGGAATATTTGAAGCCCGAAGGACATGGGACGTAAGAACCTTGTCCAGAGCTATGGCAAGGGACGCAGAGTCTGAGCCGCTAAAAGGGATGTTGAGGCTTTCAAGAATACAGGGGACCTGGGATTCTCTCCCCCTGTAGTTTCCAAGACCTTCCGCTATATTCAGCACAAAATCAGGAGCAATAGAGTCGAGTTTCTGTAGAAGGAGCTCATTCTGTTCAAACAAGAAAACCTGAAAACCAAGAGAAGCGATTTCGTTGGACAATGCTTCTACTGTTTCCAGGCAATCGTATTCTTCATATATATCGTCAGGCTCATCGGCCTGAGCATCTTTTCGCAAATTATAGGTAATGCCTATAACTTGAACTTCTTTTTTCCGCTTCTTCAGCGGTAAAGGATTTTCTCGTTCCTCCTCATGGCGACGTTCCATGTTCTCAACCCCCGATACTATTTGATGGTGATTTTCTTCCCGCAAAGGAAGGGCCTATTTCCTTAAAAGTTTTTCTGAATTTCTGTAAGCCTATTGGCTCATTTTTCCCTCCCATTAAGCGGATGTGCCGCTATTTAATCGTGGGTTCTTGAGCGGATTATATTCCTTTTTGGTACAAATACAATAGGGGAATTATATGAAAATGACATAGAATAAAGCGGGGCCAGAACAGGCCCCGCTTTGTTTTTAGAACCTGAAAAGGGATGCGACATTTGTCACATCAGGCATATGGTCTGGTGTGAGGACATAGACTCGTCCCCCTCGCAAGAGAGTGTGGGAGGCTATAAAATCAAGAAGGTCTATGTCCCCTGGTTGTTTTTCCGGATGCACTGTGGCCTTGAATGTTTTTTCGTCAAAAAGGCCCCAGACTTGTTCTCCAACAGCTACAAAAACAGTATCAACTTTTCCAGTGAACGCAGCCGTCACTGTTTCTTCGATATCGCAAGAAGTTTTGCCCGTTCCCCTCATGTCGATGTAACGTTCTGCCCAGATTTGTTCTTCTTTTTTCAAATGGGGAAAAACAATTTCCCATCCTTTTTCTCCAAGTTCTTTAGGGCTGTATGCATCGGGGTTTCCGTAGATGCCTTCGTTGAGCAAGTGGGGGTAAGTGTTGGCTTCTCTGTATATGGAATGGAGATAATCAACACCAGCTAAAATGAGAGGAGACTGTTCTCCTTCGAGAAGATCTGTAATCCCCTTATCAATTGTTTGAAAATATTTGAGAATATATTTTTTTTCTACTTCCGCTCCCATAACCTGGCCTCTGACGACGGTGCCCTTCATGCCGCTGGTTCCAGATCCGGCAACATGGTATTGAAGTTGTCGTTGCGGAGTGTCGAAACCGAGGGCGTCCGATACATTTTTAGGGAGATTGTCCACATCTATTTCTCTCGTGCTTGTGCGGGTGCCCTCTAGAAGCCGAACTCCTTTCTGGCTAATGCCGAGGATAAAGAATTTCCCCTCTCCGCTTAAAAGGGGGAAAAGGGGTTTCAAGTGAAATCTCTCTGCAACCACCACGAGGTCTGAAAATGAAAAAGGCTCATTATATATTTTAAAGATATTTGAGGAAAGAAAGAGAGCCAGCCCATTTTCGAGATTCTGCCAAAAAACAGAGTTCACTAAAAGTTTTTTTGCCTGCTCAAGAAAGGCCTCAGCTTCCTGCTCTTTCATTCCAAGGTCTTTCAACGCTTTTTCACCATCCTGAAGCAAAGACTTAAAACGTATTTGTGCTTGTCGGGGGTCTCCTGATGACGGGTTTGTCATATACAGAGAGAGGCAAGGTCCCTGACCTTTTTCTAAAAGTTCCTTTAACACTTCTCTGGTCAGTATTTCCATATATACTCCTCCCTTCATTCCATATAACTCGACTGCGCGCTCCTTTTCAAAAGAGATTTTTAAGAAAGGGCAAGGGGGATTATGGCTTCTGAGTTAATGACTCTGAACGTAAAGGACTCTGTTAGGAAAAAAGTTCCTTTTCGAGAGTCATTGCCAATGAAACCAAGGGAAAGATCCTGTCCTACTACAAGTTCCATATCACCGCCCCGCATGGAGACGAGAAAAGATTCTTTTTCATGGGTAGAAAGAATAACGGGACCCTCAAGAACCTCCTTGACATTTTTGAAAAGAGGATAGCATTCAGAGAGAGAATAAAGAGATTTCCAGAGAGTTGGGGAGGCAACAAGGGCATAAGGGCCCTCTATGGCGTCTTGCTGGAAACGATAAATGCCAGAGCTGATAACCTCCATTACTCCTCGGGCAGAGGACGTATCTCTTATTTTCAATGTTCTATCCTTTGCTGTTTCCCATAATCCTTCTATCCCGGCCGATGGGAGGCCTTCGTACACAGCTTTCTCTTCGAAGGCGGCTATACGGCGGGCTGCTTCATCCAATGGAGAAAGGTCCGGGTTTTTCAGGCCCCGTGTAATGTTATCAAGCTCCCACAGATCAAGGTCGAAAGTTACCCGGGATTCTACAAGTGGAAGAACTTGGTGAATTCCGTAGGCCACATTTCCTTCAGAAGTTTCATGGGGGATGTCGAGCCTGCCGCAGGGGTGAGCGGCATAATCCCAACCCTTAGGGCCGATAACATCTATAAACTTTCGGGCTGAAAGGTGAGATTCAAGAACACGCTTGGCTTGTTCATCCATTTCATGCCACGCTTCAGAACTTACCATTACTGTTGATCTTCTGAGTATGTCCATATAGGAATCCTCCTTATTAAATCTTTAAGGTATATTTATCTATTCTTTAAGACTGCCTATATTGAGGCTTCCCGAAAGTATTTCACTTTTTTCTGTGGAATCTTCGGTGGCAGCTTCCTCCATTGCGAGCAGTGAACTTTCAGTAAAAAGATACTGGCGGAGTTCTTTGTCCCAGCCCGGCATGTTACGTCGCAGCCATTCTATGAGCATCACCGCATGTTCTATCTCCTCATCTCTGTTATGCCCAAGAAGAGCCTTCAGATCTTTGTCCTCAGTGGCGGCAACTCGCTGGTTATACCAGTTAATAGCTTCCAGTTCTTCTTGCATGCTTTTTAATGCCATAGCACATCTGCGGGTCAAATCATCAAGGTGTTCCACAGGTTCCGTATACTGCATTGTTTCACTCCCCTCCAAAGATAGAAATGGCGGGCAGGCCATATGGCCTGCCCGCCTCCCCTTATTCCAAGTCTTCGTTCTTTATCTCGAGCACCTTGCATTCTTCGGGTTGTTTCTTTTCGGTTACTTCAATTGTCAGAATCCCTTTTTTGTATGAAGCTTTTGCAGTTCCAGGATCAACCTCTTCAGGGAATTGTAAAATCCGCGAAATATTTCCGTAATATCGTTCTGTTCTGTAGTAATTTTCCTCTTCAATTTGACGTTCGTCTTTTTTCTCTGCGGTAATAACAAGCCTGTCCGGATATATTTTCAAATCCATCTGAGAAGGATCAATACCTGGAAGCTCTAGTTCCGCGATAATTTTCCCATCTTTTCTGTACATGTCCCCCCTAGGGCTCATTGCTGCTTCGTAGGGCTCTTCGCTCCATGGAAAGGACGACATCATTTCGTCAAAACCCCTCATCATGTTCTTCATCATCGTTTCCATGGGAGTGGCGAAAGGAGTTACTGGAAACATCCTTTCTATTGGTCTACGCGCTAAAAATCGTCTCAAATGTTCCACCTCCTAATTACTGACCATAATTGACCTTTCAGTATTTATTATATATGTCAGCATTGGTTAGGCAAGTAGATTTAAGTACATATGAACGTAAATACACAGAATTATTGGCGATAAATTGCTATGAAGTCGTTTTTTCTAAGTTTAATGAATAAATTTATTTTTTGTGGTCTCTATATACTCTTACTCTATTATAATGAAAGGCGAGATGAGGTTAAGGAGGTTGTAATAATGAAGAAGTCCATAGGTATCCATATGCCAGTTTATCCAGCTCCTGTTCTTATTATCGGAAATTATGATGAAAAAGGCAAGCCAAATGTTATGGCCGCGGCGTGGGGAGGCATTTGTTGTTCTGTCCCTCCCTGCATTACTATTTCCTTGCAAAAGATCCGCTATAGCTACAATAATATTGTAGATCGGAAAGCTTTCACTGTGAATATCCCTTCAGAAAAATATGTAAAAGAGTCTGATTATTTTGGCATGGTTTCCGGACGGGAGCACGATAAACTTTCTATAACGAATTTGACTCCCATGAGGGGAGAAAAAGTTGACGCTCCCTATATTGAGGAGTTCCCTGTTTCTATAGAGTGCAAACTTTTGCAAACGATAGAGTTGGGAACCCATGTCATGTTAGTGGGAAAGGTTGTAAATACGTTGGCAGACGAAGAATGTCTCACTTGTGATAATTACCCTGATCCGGAGAAGGTCCGTCCGATCATCTTCACCCCAAAATATCGGCGTTATTATGCTCTGGGAGCGGACTTGGGAGAAGCGTTCCATATGGGTAGATTTTTCATGAAGTAGCAATATTTTCGTATCCGTTTCCGTGAAGTGCCCTCGTGTGCTTGTTGATTAATGGAGATGTTTTTAAATAGGAGGATAAAAAAGATGCGGCATCAGCAAGAAAAAAATCCGGATGTTCCTACCGCTCTGCCAAAAAGAGAAGAAATTGATAGCGCATATATATGGAGATTAGAAGATATTTATCCTTCAATAGATGAGTGGGAAAAGGATTTCGATGGCCTGGAAAAACTATTGCCCCGTTTTCAGGCCTACCAGGGGTGTCTTCTTGAATCAGCAGCCACTCTTCTGGATGGAATCCGATTGATGGAAAATGCGGAGATTATAATGGGGAAGCTTTATGCTTACGCAGTGATGAAAAGTCATGAAGACACTTCAAAAGAATTCTACCAGGCTCTTGCAGACCGTGTTGGTTATTTGCTTACAAAACTCACGGCTGCTATTTCCTTTTATACCCCGGAAATTCTTTCTGGGGGAAAGGGAGTCATAGACGGTTTTCTGGGGCAATCTGAAGATTTGAAGCAGTACGCTTTCTTTTTTGAAAATATTTTGAGGATGGCTCCCCATACCCTTACTCCGTCAGAGGAGGAATTGCTGGCTCGTTCTGGCGAGGTGGCAAGGGGGCCGGAGAACATCTTTTCCCTTTTTACCAACGCCGATATGGTCTTTCCAGAGGTCTTCGATGAAGATGGGAATACGATCGAACTGAGCGAAGAAAGATATACACGGCTTATTCGGTCGCAAGACCGACAGGTTCGCAGAGAAGCCTATGAAGGGCTCTTTGGCACCTATAGTAAATATAGAAACTCCCTGGCAGCCATGTATAGTTCTAGTGTGAAGGGCGATCTATTTTATGCCATGTCAAGAAAGTATGGGAGTTGTCTGGAAGCAGCCCTTGATTCCGATCATATTCCCCTCTCTGTGTATGATTCTGTGGTGGATACTGTGCGTTTCAACCTGAAGCCTCTTCATGAATATGTAGCTTTAAGAAAAGAAATTTTAAATGTTCCTGAACTTTGCATGTATGATCTCTACGTCCCCCTCGCCAATGAGATTAAAAAGAACATCACCTATGAAGAGGCTCTTGCCATGGTTGTAAAAGGCCTTGAGCCTCTAGGGGAAGAATATATTTCTGTTTTGAAGCATGGTTTCGAAGCGGGATGGATTGATGTGTACGAAAATCAGGGGAAACGAAAAGGGGCTTATTCATGGGGCAGTTACGGAACCCACCCTTATGTTTTGCTGAACTACAATGGGACCATTCAAGATGTGTTTACAATCGCCCACGAGATGGGGCATGCTATTCACACTTGGTATTCTCACGGCCACCAGCCTTTTATTTATGCTGACTATACAATTTTTCTCGCGGAAGTTGCTTCTACAACAAACGAAGCATTATTGCTAGATCATCTTCTTGAGAGTTCTCTTGATCGCCAGAGCCGGCTATATTTGCTGAATTATTCTCTTGAACAGATTCGAACAACAGTATATCGACAGGCCATGTTTGCGGATTTTGAACGGCAGGTTCACAATATGGCGGAGGCAGGGGAACCTTTGACAGCAGAACGGCTTTCAGCATTATGGCATGGTCTGAACGTGACGTACTATGGCCCGGAGATTTCTGTAGATGCCCATATTGACATAGAATGGGCTCGTATTCCCCATTTCTACACTGCTTTCTATGTGTATAAGTATGTAACAGGCTATGCGGCAGCAACATCCCTTTCTCAACGAATCGTAGGGGATGGAATAGCGGCGAGAAAATCTTATCTTGATTTCCTTAAGCAGGGGGGGGCCGCCTATTCCATTGACATTCTTAAAAACGCTGGCGTAGACATGGCGACACCGCAACCACTGCAGGACACGCTCAATCTCTTTAAAGAAAAGTTAGGTGAACTGAAGGACCTGCTATAAAATTTTTGAAGAGGAGAAATTATAAAAGAGAGTTCCCGAGGGCACTTCGGGAACTCTCTTATTTCTGGGGAATCTCTGTAACTTCTGGAGGTGGTGATTTTTATCTTTAAGCATCTATAGTGTACATAAAGGATTGTTTATATTCATGGGGCTAATAACCAAAAATAAAGAACAACCTAGATGTTTTTTTAGCCTTTTATACAAAGCTATTGTTTAGCCCTGGTTTAAAAAGCTAAAAGTAATCTGTTCGGCGATCTTCCCCATCTCCCACCCGGCGTAGGTAAGTCCCTTAATGGTAGAGTGGGCAAGAAATATTTCACGGCTTATCCCAGCAAGATTCTGAAGAGGAAGTATGATGACTTCTTTTTGTTTCACTTCTTTTCGTACGGCTATTTCCATGGCTATCCCCATGCCAAAGCCCTGAGTAACGAGCTGGAGCAGCAATTCCTCGTTATCTACCTGAGTTAAGCGAGGGGTTTTTAGTTTGTTATTGAGAAAAAAGTCATTTACAAAACAATAATGAGCAGTATCCTTGCTATAAGAGATAAAATTTTCTTCGAGGAGCTGGGCGGGGGAAATAATTTTCCATTGTGCCCAGGGATGATCAGGTGGCGCTATAAGGGCAAAAGAACTTCTGCCGAGAGACTGCATGGTAAGAGTTGACGATGGACTGAGAAGCGGGTTGTGGCCAAAGAAAGCCAACTCTATTTCGTCCTTTTCAATCATTGTGAGCAGTGTCTCTTCATTGGCTGTTTTGATCTGTACCTTTATGTGAGGGAATTTGTGGCGATATTCTGACATAATCAAGGGCAGAAACGTCTTTCCGCACGTAGGGGTGGTGCCTATGCACAGCTCTCCGTATTTAAGAAGCTGCATTTCCCGAAACTTTTCCGGAACAGCGTCAACAAGCTTAAAAAGGTCCTGGGCTAGAATGTAGAGCGTCCGCCCTTCAGGGGTGAGAGAAATGGAACGGCCGCGACGCAGAAAAAGTTTCACATCGTAATTTTTCTCAAGAGCAGCTATATATTGGCTTACTGAAGGTTGGGAAAGGAAAAGTTTTTCTCCTGCCTGTCGAAAAGAACCTTCCTCCACAATAGCGCAAAAAACCCGCAACTGATTAAGATTCATAAGCATCCCTTCTTTGACATAATGTAAATATTATGGTTGTTATTAGTTATTGTTTATTGAAATAAATAGTAACAGATGTATCCTAGTTTATAAATAGGGAGGGGTCAATATGGTTCTTAACGGAAAAAGGCAATCGGACCTTGTTCGAATATGTCAAGAACTTATAAGAAGACCAAGTCCCTCGGGGAAAGAGCGGGAAGTGGCAACCTTTATCGCTGATACCATGCGTTCTATTGGGTACGATGAGGTGTCAATAGATCTTTACGGAAATGTCATTGGAAGGCAGTTTTTCGCCACACCAGGCAAGAGGCTTCTATTAGAGTCTCAAATGGATCATATTGATCCGGGCACCCTTACGGATTGGAGTTACTATCCTTACGGGGCATTTATAAAAGATGGCTGCATCTACGGCCGTGGGGCATCGGATCAAAAAGGATGCCTTGCCGCTATGATCCTTGCGGGAGCAGAGTTGAAAAACAACTTTTACAACAAGCTGAAAGGCGAACTTGTTGTGGCTGGCACGGTGTTTCAGGAACGATTCGAGGGAGTTGCCTCCCGCACGGTAGCGTCCGCATTTCCTCCTGATTTTGTTGTTTTGGGAGAAGCTACAGAGTTGAAAATAAAAAGAGGGCAGCGCGGTCGAGCTGAAATAGTCATTGAAACACAGGGTAGAATGACTCACTCTTCCAATCCCGAATTTGGTTCGAACGCGGCAGATGCGATGATATCAATTCTTTCTTCTATTCACCAATCCTACTCTCCTTCTTTTAAACCATTCTTTGGCGAAAACATTTTAGTTCTCACAACTCTTCGAACATACCCAGACCTGGGAACAGGGCTTGTCCCGGAAATTTGCAGGGCAATCTTTGATTTGCGGGTTTTTCCTGACGATACTCCTGAATCAGTTGTAAGAAAGTTCAAGGGGCTGATCGAAAGGGCGAAGGATTCTTTGCGCGGTATCAAAGTGAAAATATTTATCTCAGAAACAGAAGATCGGACCTATACTGGCGCATCTATCAGAGGAACTCATTTTGCCCGGGCATGGGCCTTGCCCGAAGAGTCTGACTACCTTAAAAGGGCATTGAGAGCCGTTGAAACTTTGGGTATGGAGGGAGGCGTATCGGATTCACCGGGGTTTGGTACGAACGGTTGTTATTACGCAGGAGAACTAGGTATTCCTACTATCGTTTTTGGCCCCTCTGGACGCAGGCTTGTTCACAGCATAGATGAATATATTGAAATAAATGACTTGTTCCTCGCTTTTCAAGGATATGAAGGCATAGCAAAAGAAGTTCTGACTTAGGTCGCCCGCGTAGTTGATGAGTGTATTGAGATCGAACGGCCCATACGGGTTTTGAGGGATATGGCGCGTCGCTCGATCCGTAATAATGTTATTTAAAAAGTTTAAATCATCTCATTATATGTAGGAGGGAACCATATGTTTGAGAAAGCATGGGAAGAATTAGAGAAGACGGATCGGGCCATAGCCGATGTTATAACCCGTGAACGGGAGCGTCAGGAACACGGCATCGAGCTTATAGCCTCAGAGAACTTTGTATCCCCCGCCGTCATGTGCGCCATGGGATCAGTGCTGACCAATAAATACGCGGAAGGCTACCCTGCCCACCGCTACTACGGAGGCTGCCACGTAGTTGATGAAGCCGAGAACCTTGCCCGTGACAGAGCGAAACAGCTTTTTGGCTGCGACCACGTGAACGTCCAGCCTCACTCCGGCTCCCAGGCCAACATGGCAGTCTACTTTACATGCCTTGAGCCCGGCGACACCATTCTGGCCATGAACTTGTCCCACGGCGGCCACCTGACCCATGGCTCCCCGGTGAACTTTTCCGGACAGCTGTACAACATCATTCCTTACGGAGTGAGCAAAGATACAGAGACCATCGACTTTGCCGAAGTTGAACGCCTTGCCCTAGCCCACAGGCCTAAGCTCATCGTCTGCGGGGGCAGCGCCTATCCCCGTGAGATTGACGCGGAGAAATTCCGCGAGATAGCGGACAAGGCAGGCTCTCTGCTGATGTTCGACATTGCGCACATAGCGGGTCTTGTGGCGGCGAAGCTTCACAAAGACCCCATTCCATTCTGCGACTTTGTCACCACCACCACCCATAAGACCCTTCGCGGTCCCCGCGGCGGCATGATCATGTGCCGAGAGGCCTTTGCCAAGGGAGTTGACAAGAGCATCTTCCCCGGTATGCAGGGGGGTCCTCTTATGCACATTATCGCGTCCAAGGCAGTGGCTTTTGAGGAAGCCCTTCAGCCGTCCTTCAAGGAGTACCAGGGCAGAATAGTCAAGAACGCGGCCTCCCTCGCGGAAGCCCTTCTGAAACATGATTTTCATCTTGTTTCCGGTGGAACGGACAACCACCTTATCCTGATCAACCTCACGAGCCGTGGCGTAACGGGTAAGGCCCTTGAGACAGCCCTTGACAAGGCAGGCATCACGGTGAACAAGAACACAGTGCCTTTCGATACCCAGAGCCCCTTTATCACTAGCGGAGTGAGAATCGGCACGCCGGCGGTGACCACCCGCGGCTTTGGTTCCAGCGAGATGGAGCAGATAGCGTCCTGGATGGACGAAGTGGCGAAGAACGTAGAGAACGATAAGGTACTTTCCCGCATCCGCGCCGAGGTCCTTGATCTCTGTGGCAAATATCCCCTCTACGCGGGAATGTAAGCATATTTATAATTAGAACAGGAGTGAAAGCGAATGATCGATCTGACCATTCACGAGAAAGGGCTCAAGAAGGCAATAGAGCGAGCCAAGGAGCGCAACGTAATAATACCCACCTTCAAGCAGATGAAGGATCCGGATCGTTATACCCCCGACAAGATCAAGGAGCGTCTTAAGAACACCGGTCTTTGGGATGTAGACCCAGTAAACCTTTTCCGCATAACCTGGAAGAACGAGCCCAAGAAGCAAGGAGGGCTGTTCGGCAAGACCAACTACGTGGAGATTCCCCGTGAAGTGACGGGAGTAAACGCCAGGATAGTTGCCATAGTCGGCAAATGGTTCCCGACGGGAGCCCACAAGGTTGGAGCGAGCTTTGGCTGTCTAGCTCCTCGTCTTGTGACGGGACAGTTTGACCCCACTGCCCAGAAGGCCGTATGGCCCTCCACGGGCAACTATTGCCGTGGCGGCGCCTATAACGCCCAGCTTCTTGGGTGCGAATCCATTGCCATATTGCCTGAAGGCATGAGCCCTGAACGTTTTGAGTGGCTTAAGACGGTGGCAGGAGAGGTCATAGGTACTCCGGGCACGGAGAGCAACGTCAAGGAGATTTACGACAAGGTCTGGGAGCTTCGTAAGACCCGGGACAACATCATGATCTTCAACCAGTTCGAGGAGTTTGGGAACCATCTTTGGCACTACGAGGTGACAGGCAACGCCATGTACGACGTTCTGCAGGAAGTTTGCGGTGAGAAGGACCGGTATTTTGGCGTTGTAATTACATCTGGATCAGGCGGCACCCTTGCGAGCGGCGACTTTTTGAAGAAGAAGTATCCCCTGAGCAAGATAGCGGTAGGGGAGGCTCTTCAGTGCCCCACTCTGTTGTGGAATGGATTTGGCGCCCACCGGCTTGAGGGCATAGGCGACAAGCACGTTCCCTGGATCCATAACGTGAAGAACACCGATATGGTTATAGATGTGGACGACGCAGACAGCATGGCCATGATCCGCCTCTTCAACGAGGATTCGGGCCATGAGTATCTTCGCAAGAACGGAGTTTCCGAAGAGTTCATAGAGAGCCTTCCGCTGATAGGCATATCAGGTGCGGCAAACATTCTGATGGCCATCAAGATGGCCAAGTACTATGAACTTGGCAAGAACGATGTGATCATGACAGTTTTGACAGACTCCATGGAGATGTACGGTTCCCGTGTGAAGGAAATGGCCGACGAGACAGGGCCCTACACAGAGATGATGGCGTCTGTTGACCATAACCGCCACGTTCTTGGAGTAGGCATAGATGCCATGGAAGAGCTTTCCTACTACGCCCGCAAGCGAGTCCATAACCTAAAGTACTACACGTGGATCGAGCAGCAGGGGCGCACGTCTGAGGAACTGAATGCCCAGTGGTACGACTATGATGAGTACTGGGGCTCTATCCAGGGCATGGCTGACGCCATTGACGAAAGAATAGACGAATTCAACAGATTGACGGGTCTTCTTGTTTAATGTGAGTTAGAGAGCTGAAGATATTCGGTCTTCTTTTTCCAGGCAGCCCTCTTTACCCATGATTATATAAAGGGGCGTGCCTAGGACAAAGGGGCCGGAAGATTATGTGTGAATTTTATGTCATTTGTTTCAAGTGGTAATTCACAAAAATAGCGTTGTCGGGTTTCAAAGCTCTTGGACCACAGTCCTCTTGAGGGACTGCATAAGAAAAAGGAGGCGTTATATGATGTCTAGGGTTGGGTTCTTGCGTAAGTGTTTAGTTCTCATGTTGGTTGTTTTATTTTTAAGCAGCGCCATTGCGGCAAGCGCGAAAGCGCCGGAATACAAATGGCGTTTTGGACAGACTTCAGTTCGTGCTTCTCAGGGGGAGTCCTACAAGCTTTTCTGCGAATTAATTGAGAAATACAGTGATGGCCGGATTCAGGTTGAATTTTTCCCTGACAACCAGCTTGGTACTCTTGATGAGATTTTCCACGCTGTACAGGATGGGGAAGTCGAAATATGCGGAGTTGCTCCTTATGTAAACCTGGTTCCCGGTGGAATGTTCAACTGGATGCCCTGGACAGTGGAGTCTTGGGAAGAGTGCAAGATGGCTTTCTCCCGTCCCAACGGATGCCTGTATGTGCCTATGGAAGAAGCAATGAACGAAGTTGGCATGCACGTTCTTTTCACCGTATCCCAGGGATCTTACGGCATTGGAAACAATACCCGCCCCATTAAGACTCCTGAAGATTTTAAAAACCTGAAACTGCGAGTTTCTTCTTCTCTTGGCTGCGTAAGAGGACTTCAGAATATGGCGTCCGGCACAGGCATGACTGTAGAAACAGTTCCATGGGGAGAGCTTTATAACGCTCTGTCTCGCGGCGTAGTTGATGGATGCTGGTCTATGTGGCCTTCACTTGTTGAAGAGCGCCACTATGAAGTTTTGAAATATTACACTTCTCTCGACTGGATGTGGGATGCGAACCAGGTTGTCATCAATAAAGACATTTGGGATGGACTTTCTGATGATCTTAAGGCCGCTATAGAGAAAGCCGCTTTAGAGGCTGAAGAGCATCAGTATGCAATTCAAGAGCGTATGGCAGATGAATTTCAGGATTTCCTGAAAAAGCAGGCCAATTTTGAAATTTATTACCCCACAGATGAAGAGAGAACCGCATTCCGGGAAAAAGCGAACATGCTGAGCGTTTGGGAAGAACTTTGCACTCCTTGGCTTGACAAACATTATCCTGGCCAGAACATGACTCAAAAGATTCTTGACGAACTTGCGGCAAACAGGGAAAAAGTTTTAGCTGGAAAGAAATAGATATAAAACAAGGAGGCGGCTTTCAGGCTGCCTCCTTGTTTTATCCATTATTTACCTGCTGTATTTTTTTAGATCTGTTCCCCTCAGTGAAACCCCCTTTTATTCAAGGGGGAAGGCTCTCTGCAATCTTGGGGGGAATTGCACTTCGATAGAGAAGGAAGTGTTACCATGAAAAAATTTTTTTCGCACGTAGAGAAAATAGAGTTTATTTTAGGTTCTATAGGGCTTTTGACAGCAATCGTTCTTACGTTCTGTCAAGTAGTCAATCGGTACTGGTTGCATTTCGAAATTATGTGGATTGCTGATTTTGCGCTTTATATCTTCATTTTCACAATTTATATTGCTATCCCCTATGGTGCGGCTCTGAAAACACATATTGCTGTCGATATTCTCCCCGATCATTTTTGCGGGGATGACAGGGCGAAAAGGGCGATCTTCGATATCGTTAAGAGTTCTGTCACCATCCTTATGGTGCTTTCTATTAGTAGTCCTGTTATGAGAGTTGCTAAAAGAGCGTATAGATACCCGGAGTACGCGACTCTTGTTCGCTGGTTCAATATGAGCTGGCTTATTTACGCAATGGCAGTAATGATCGTTTTGGTGATTCTCCATTACGGCTGGCATGTAGCTTGTGATGTTTACGAGTTAAAACAACTCCGCTGGATTTCAGTAAATGAAGGGGAGGCAAAATAGATGTTAGACCTCGGTACGGTGACCACACTAATTGCTTTTCTTGTGGGGATCGTTCTGGGTTTCCCCATAGGGTGGCTTTTTATAGGTTCAACGGCTTTGGGCCTTTTTGTTATGGGGAGCCCTACGGTCTTTATGGCAAATGCTTTTTTTCATTCGTTAGATTCATCAACAATTATGGCTATAGCGTTTTTTGTTTTTTCAGGAGCGTTGATATCAGAGGCAGGATTGGCAGATCGCATAGTTAACTTTTCTTATTCACTGGTTGGGCGCCTCAGAGGCGGTCTTACGGGCGTAGGTATTGTGGCGACTCTATTCCTTAGTGCTTTAACGGGATCATCCGTCCCCTGCATTGCGGCGCTGATTCCATTGCTGGTGCCGCGGTTGGAGAAGTTCGGCTACAGAAGGGTGTATACGACAGCTCTTCTTTGTTCTTCAAGCTATTTGGGATATCTGATTCCTCCCAGTGTGCCTGCAATGATCTATTGTCTTCTGGCGGGGCAGTCTGTGGCGGCCCTCTTTCTGGCCACTGTCTTTCCGGGGATCTTGCTGGCTATTGGTTACGGGATGCTAAACTACTTTATGGTGGGGCGTTATACGTTTGAAAGCACAGAAAAACCTTTGCTTCCCACCACTTTTGAAGAATCTGTTAAAGATATATTGCACACAGGCAAGATTGCCATTCCGGCGCTCGGTTGTCCAGTGCTGATCCTCGTTGGTATCTATGGCGGAATCTTTACTCCTAACGAAGCTGGCGGCATTGCCGCAGTATACTGTCTTTTGATAGGCTGGTTTGTCTATCGTGAACTTACCAACGCCAAGCTGAAGAAGGCTCTCTCCAGCACTATTGGTACTTTTGGTATGACTACTTTGCTTCTCGCCGGCGGAACAATCCTTACCCGCTACCTTACCCGTCAGGGAGTAGCTCAGGAAGTGGCCAATTTTATGCTGAACATGTTTGAAAACAAATATCTCATTCTTCTCATGTTAAACTTCTTCCTTTTGATACTGGGCATGTTCCTTGATGGTATTCCTATTTTGATCCTCGTTGTTCCCTTGGCGCTTCCTCTTATGCAGGAGCTCGGCATAAACTTGGTGCACCTTGGAGCTATCATGGTTGTCAATGTGGGAATAGGAGTCATGACACCGCCCTTTGCTATGTCAATCTTTGTTGGTTCACGACTGGCAGAGGTACCGGCCGCAGAATTAACAAAAACGATGTTGCCGTTTTTGTTTTTGGTCTCAATTCCCGTTTTGTTGCTGACTACATATATTCCAGCATTGTCATGCTGGCTTCCTGAAATTCTTTTGGGATCATCCATAGTGGGACCATGGTAATTCTGAGAATGGGAAAATTTTTTGAGGGGAGGTTCTATTTTGTTTGATATTTTAATTAAAAACGGTACCTGTTATGCAGGAGACGGAAAACCTGGTTTTGTTTCTGATGTGGCTATTGAGGCAGGAGTTATAGCGGCAATAGGCAATCTGCAAAACGCAGAAGCAAAGCGAGTGATCGATGCTCGGAATTTAGCAGTAGCTCCAGGATTTATCGACACCCACAGCCACTCTGATCTTGTTGCACTTGTAGAACCTGAAATTGCAAATAAGACAACCCAGGGAATAACCACAGACATAATAGGACAGGATGGAATGTCTCTTGCCCCAGTTAAGACGGAGTATGTCGGAACATGGAAAAAAGTCATGGCTGGCCTGGAAGGGCAATATGAAGTGGAGTGGGATTGGCTTAGTTCCTCCGATTATCTCTCCCGGTTAGATGATCAGCCTCTTGGGCCCAATCTTGGCTATCTTGCTCCTTATGGAAATATACGTATGTGTGCTGTGGGTCTTGACAATCGTCCAGCTACAAAGGACGAAATCGCAAAAATGCAAAATCTCCTGGAAGAAGCCATATTAAATGGAGCGATGGGCTTATCTACAGGTTTGATCTATCCTCCTTGCAGTTACGCGTCAGAGGATGAAATAGCCGAGCTTACAAAGGTGCTTACTAAATACGGTCTTCCTCTGGTGATTCACCAGAGAAGCGAGGCAGATTATATATTGGAGTCCATGGACGAGGTAATAAGGATCAGCCGGAAATCTGGCTGCCCCATCCACTTCTCTCACTTTAAACTCTGTGGCAAGAAGAATGCTCATCTCTTCGACGCTGTAATGGAGAAACTGGAAATAGCATCCAGAGAAATCTCAGTTTCCTTTGATCAGTACCCTTATACCGCTGGGAGCACGACGTTCAGCGTCATTCTTCCTCCTTGGGTTCATGACGGAGGCGCAGATAAGGCACTAGCTCGTTTGGCCGACCCCGTGGCCCGTGAACGGATGAAACAGGATATTCATAATGGCATTCCCGGATGGGATAACTTCATTGATTTTGCGGGAATGGAAAATATATCTGTAACTTTCGTTAAAACTGACAAAAATGCCGATGTAGTAGGCAAGAATATGATCGAGATCGGCAAGTTGAGAGGGAAAGATCCACTTGACGCGGCTTTTGATGTTCTTCTTGAGGAAGAAATGGTGGTAGGGCTGGTCGATTTTTACGGCTATGAGGAGCACATTGAAAAAATCCTCGCCCACCCCCTTCAAAACGTTTGCACCGATGGCATTCTTGGAGCCCACCCTCATCCCAGGGTATATGGTTCTTTCCCCAGAGTGTTGGGAAGTTATGTGCGGGAACGTAAGATTCTGGATCTTCCTACGGCGATTCACAAAATGACCGGACGGCCCGCTTCAATTTTCAAGATGAAAAATAGAGGTTTTCTTAAAGAAGGTTATGCGGCAGATATCACAATCTTTGACCCCGAAACCGTTATCGACACCGCGACTTACGAAAATCCAAAGCAGTTTTCCAAAGGAATTCCTTATGTCATGGTAGGCGGAAAGCTCGCAGTTGATGATGAAGTAGTTATGAAGGGGAAATCGGGGCGAGTGGTTAGGTTTGAAGGTTAGGCAACTGGTTTAATAGTTTTGTCCCAGTTTCTGTGAGGAGGTATTTCAATGGCTATGGAGTGGAGTGAGTCTTTAGTTTCTTTATGTAGAGAAATGATACGCCGGCCCAGTCTTTCCGGGCAGGAAAAAGAAATGGCTGATTTTGTAGAACAGAGGATGATAGAACTAGGATTTGACTCTGTAGAGCGGGATCATTATGGAAACGTTTCAGGGCGCATTGTTCTGGGCAGCGGCGGGCGTCGAATACTTTTTGAGGGACATATGGACCATGTTGATATAGTGGATCCCTCCAAGTGGACCCACGACCCCTTCGGTGCGGAAGTAGTTGATGGACGTATATATGGAAGGGCAACATCAGACATGAAGGGAAACCTTGCCGCTTCCATCATGGCGGCAGCCTTGATAAAAAAAGAAAAGGCAGACCTTAACGGCGAGATCATAGTTGCGGGCTCTGTCCATGAAGAGTGTTTTGAAGGGGTTGCATCCGAGGCCATAGGCAAGCGTTGGAATCCTGACTGTGTTGTTATCGGCGAGGCGTCCTCTCTGAATCTTAAAAGAGGGCAACGTGGTCGCGCAGAAGTTGTTTTGGAAACTTATGGCAAATCAGCTCACTCCTCCAACCCAGAGGTAGGTTTGAATGCCGTCAAGGCTATGGTTCCTCTTCTTTCTGCTATAGAGAATGAGTTTGAGCCAAAGGAACAGCCGGTCCTTGGCAAGGGAATCCTCGAGTTGACAGATATCATCTCTTCTCCTTATCCTGGAGCCAGTGTAGTGCCTGAACGCTGCCGTGTAACCTATGACCGCCGGCTTCTGGTTGGCGAGACGGATACAGAGGTTTTGGCCCAGATCCAGAAGATTATTGATGAAGAGAAGGGGCGCAATCCCCAGCTTAAAGCAAACGTATCCCTTGCGGTTGGAAGGGAAACCTGCTATACAGGCGATTCTATAGAAGCCACCCGTTACGCGCCAGGATGGCTTTTCCCTGAAGATAACTGGTTTGTGGCCGCAGCCATGCGCGGTTTGCGCGAGGCAGGTTTGAACCCAGAGCTTTCTCACTATGCCTTCTGTACCAATGGCAGCTACTATGCTGGAAAAGCGGGAATCCCAACCATAGGTTTTGGCGGTTCCCTGGAATCTCTGGCCCATGTGGTCGATGAGTATATTGAGATAGACCAGCTTGAGAAGGCCTGTCTCGGCTATATGGGAATTATCCGTTCTGTGTTGGGATAAACACATAACCAAATCTACGTAAAGAGAAAGCATAGACGTGCGTTTTGTCAACGCACGTCTATGCTTAATTGAATATCCTGCCCTATCCTAGAATGACGTTGTCTAATGTTTTGTAAGCTCTTCCTCGAAAATTTGGGATGAAAGCTATTGACCATCGCGGTTGGTATGATGGACAATATTCCTGTTGTTATATTGGCGGCCCTTTCTCCCTTTAATGGTAGGTTTTCTGCCATCTCTTCTTGAATTTTATCCCCTATATCTGGAGAAGCGCCTTGCGCACTGCGGCCTCCAACTTTTTATGAAACCTCAGTTTTCTCTGTTGTTGGGAAAATATGGCGCACTATTTCCCGGGGGGAGATCATTGTAGAAAATTGCGAATATGTGGGGATGAAAAAAAGAGGACATTTCCTTCAAAATATGAGAGAAACGGGAGTGTGAGGGCATGGGGAAAAGGATTCTTGTCGCACTGGGAGGCAACGCAATTTTGCAGCCTGGTCAAAAAGGGACGTCGGCGGAACAGGTGACAAATATTGATAAGACTGTAAAGCAGCTCATAGATGTTGTTGAAAAAGGGTATGAGTTAGTTTTGACCCATGGAAATGGCCCTCAGGTGGGAGCCATTTTGATACAGCACGAGATGGCAAAAGAGGCAATTCCTGCCATGCCCCTTGATTTCTGTGGGGCAGAAAGCCAGGGCCTTATCGGATACATGCTATGTCAGAGCATACGCAACGAATGTGCCGGGCGGGGACTTAAAAAAGAAGCTGTTTGTATTGTTACTCAAGTTGAAGTGGACCCTCACGATAAGGCATTCAGAAATCCTACTAAGCCTGTCGGCCCCTTTTATACTCAGGCAGAAGCGGAACAGAATATGGCTGAGCGGGGTGAACGCTGGATCGAGGATGCCGGAAGGGGCTGGCGGAAAGTAGTCCCTTCTCCGGAGCCTAAGGAAATTGTAGAAAAAGAAGTGATACGCGCCCTTGTAGACCAGGGAACGGTTGTTATTGCCTCTGGTGGCGGTGGCATCCCTGTCTGTCGGAACGATCAGGGACAATTGTATGGAGTTGAGGCTGTTATAGACAAAGATTTAGCTGGCGAGCGGCTTGCTCTGGATGTAGGGGCGGATATCTTCGTAATATTGACAGATGTTTCTCATGCAATTCTTCATTACAACACCCCCCAGCAGAAACCTTTAAAGAAAGTTACTCTGGAGGAAATGAAAAAATACATAGAGGAAGGGCATTTCCGGGCTGGTTCAATGGGACCGAAAGTGCGGGCAGCACTCAATTTTGTAAAAAAAGGGGGAGGAAGGGCTATCATTGCCAGATTAGATCAGGTCATTCCCGCCTTGAAAGGTGAAGTTGGCACCCAAATAGAGAGTACGCTCTAAAATAAATTATTCGTGCTAATATAGTGAGAGTTCAAAATATAATAAGAATGTGCGAAATAGACCCCTTTTAAAAACAATTTTTTGCTAAATCCATGTTGATGCCGACGCCATGGACTATAAAGCATAAAGGGGGTAGTGGTTATGTATTTCGATGTAGTAATTAAAGGTGGACTTTGTTACCTTGGAGATGGCGGGGACCCGGTAAGAAGCGATGTGGGCATAGTAGGGTCTCGTATTGAGGCCATTGGAGATCTGAATGACGCGCAAACGGGTTTAAGTGTTGATGCCGCTGGGAAAGTGGTTTGTCCTGGCTTTGTTGATACCCATAGCCATTCTGACCTTGTTGTTCTTAAGGAACCAGCCGTAGAAAATAAGGTTATGCAGGGTGTAACGACAGAATTGATAGGGCAGGACGGGATGTCTCTGGCCCCTATAATTCCGGAGTACAGGGAACCGTGGAAAAAAACCATGGGGTCACTGGAAGGTCACTACGATGTACCATGGGATTGGCAGACGGCTGAAGAATATTTTGAACGGATCGATAGTCAGGACTTGGGACCAAACATAGCCTACCTTGTTCCCCATGGCAATATACGTCTGTGTGTTATGGGGCTGGATGATCGTGAAGCAACCGATGATGAGATGGCAAAAATGTCTAGGTTGTTAGCCAAGATTCTCGAGGCGGGGGCTTATGGAATGTCTACGGGCATGATATACCCTCCCTGTTGTTATGCCCCGACCCAGGAATTTGTTGAGCTATGTAAGGTTCTCAAAGATGCAGATGGCCTCTTTGTGACCCACCAGCGGAATGAATCGGATTACATTCTTGAGGCTATGGATGAAATTTTTGAAATAGGGGCAAAATCAGGGTGCAGGGTTCATTTTTCCCATTTTAAAGTAGGGGGAAAGAGAAATTGGGATAAGCTGGATACAGTTTTGGCGAAATTAGATGAAGCCAATCTAAGCGGCATCCCTCTTTCTTTTGACCAGTATCCTTATATAGCAGGAAGTACAATGCTGGGAGTGATCTTGCCACCCTGGGTTCACAACGGCGGTACTGAAAAGGCATTAGAAAGATTGGCAGATAAAAACAAACGTGAACAAATGAAAACGGATATCGCAAAGGGAATTCCCGGCTGGGATAACTTTGTAAGTGCAAATGGCGTCGAAAATATTTATGTTACTTTCGTTAAGACAGACAAGAATTCGAAGTACGTAGGAAAAACCCTTTTAGAAATAGGAAAAATGGCGAACAAAGATCCTCTTGATGCTACTTTCGACCTTTTATACGAGGAAGAAATGACGGCGGGCCTTGTGCATTTTTACGGGAAAGAAGAACACATTTCTAAAATAATGCAGAGGGAAGAGCAGAATTTTTGCACAGATGGCATCTTAGGTGCTCACCCCCATCCTAGGGTCTACGGTACGTACCCACGGGTGCTGGGTAAGTATGTTCGGGAAAATAAAGATCTAACCATGAGTCAGGCTATTCATAAAATGACAGGTAAACCTGCATCCGTATTAAGACTTGAGAAGAGGGGACTCCTTAAGGAAGGGTATTATGCCGATGTGGTTGTTTTTGACCCTGAAACGGTGATCGACAAGGCTACATATGATAATCCAAAGCAATATCCGGAAGGCATAGAGCATGTTTTTGTAAATGGCGTACAAGTTGTTGAAAAAGGAGTTTGCAAACCAGCCAAAGCGGGCAGACTCCTGAGAAAATAAAAGCTGATTTTTAAGATGTAAAAAGAGCGAGGGTGCACTTCATAACAAGGCGCCCTCGCTCTTTTGTCTTTATTTGGTGTTTATAAGTGGTTTAGATAAATTCGCATGCTTAAAGCGATGTTCAGTCGGTCTTCGTGATCGTCGAGGCTTAAGCCTGATAGTTTTTGGATAGTGTCCACCCTGTATTTTACGGTGTTATGGTGGGTGCCCAGAATTTTGGCTGTTCTTCTATAGTTCCAGTTATTTTCGACAAGCTTTGCCAACGTTTTAAGCAGGTCTAGGTTGTGTTTCTTATCGTAGTCTAAAACTTCCTCTAAATAATTGTTAAAGAAGGATCTGAGCTCATTCAAGGGGAGAGAGTGGAGTAATTTTTGTACTCCCAGTTCATCAAAAAAGACAATGGAAGAGTGGTGGCCCAAATTCAAGGCCTCTTGTGCCTCTTTATAGCTTTTTCTTATTTTGTCGGCGTCATCATAAACTCCGCCCACTCCCATTATCAGCTTTATGCCAAACTCTAACTCGATCTCATTAAAGAGTTGAGATAGTTGCTCTTCCAATTTTTTCCTAAGGTTTAAAGACAGCTCTTTTTCAGAGGACGAAATGGTAATTATAGAATGGGCCAGGGTTGCGCTGAAAGCGTTCCCATACAGTTCCTTTATATTCTTTGTGATTTTTAAGGAAACTACATTTGTTATGTTGTCAAAATCATCTTTAGAAGTGAGGGTCACGTCATTGCTTTCTACCCGAATAATAGACACGAAAAATTTATCCTCAGGTGTCCATTCAAAAAAGTTTTTAAGGAGCGTAGATACTTCTTTTATACTTGATCTGTTTAAGAGCAGGTCAAAAAAAAGTTCATCTTTATAACGTCGCTCGATATTGCGATTTGATACTTTTTGCTGAAGGTTGAGCTTAAGTATTGTGCAGCCATGTATAAGAGAGTTTTTTAGAAAAAGAGGCGTAGAATGGGTGTCTTTTTTAAAAGTGTTTTGAAAAAGGTACCCGTAGGTATTTCGCCCAAATTTTAATTCTTCACAGTTATAAAGGCGGAGATTTTCTTCTAAGGGTAATTTTGTTATGTTGTTTTTAAAGTTATCGTCTAAACTTGAATGGAAGCATTCATTATTAGATGGACTGACAAAGGCAAAATCAACATTTGTCATTATTTGAAGGGCGTCTATTATTTGCGAGATGCTGGCCCCATTGGCAACCATGTTTGTGAGTGACTTGTTAATCTTATAGCTTTTTAGAAGCTCAAGTTCTCTGTTTTTAAGTATAGTCGATAGAGTAGGAATGAGGATGTCAACAAAACCATAATTAATGGGGTGAGTTATTATGGGTATGGAAAGTTCATCACTGACCTTTATCACATTGGAAGGAATGTGATCAAGAAATCGCCCAATTTTTATACATAGACACGCGGCATTATGGGTATAAAGTTTTCTTATGAAATATTCAAGCTCTTCTGGGTTATCCCTCCAGAAAAAACCAGAAGACAGCACCAGTTCTCCTCCATATAGCCAGTTTTCCCACCCGCTAAGGTTGTCTATGACTGTCACTGTTTTTATATCTCGTGTTATTCCGGATTTGCCAGCGACGAGCTTGAAGGAATTAAATTGAGTTATCTTTAAAAAAGATGCCACAGTAAAGGAGGATAATGTTTCGCTGCTGTTATTTAATAACAGTTAAAAC
The DNA here is from genome assembly GCF_000025885.1 of Aminobacterium colombiense DSM 12261. Lineage (NCBI taxonomy): Bacteria > Thermotogati > Synergistota > Synergistia > Synergistales > Aminobacteriaceae > Aminobacterium > Aminobacterium colombiense. The sequence continues at coordinate 215,554 of NC_014011.1, forward strand.
AACTCCTTTCTAAACGAACTGTTTCGCTTTGGCATTATATCACAAACATTTTGAGATGTTTTGTGTTTGTTTACTATTGATAATTGAAAAGCTTCATATATCATAAAAGCACGTCGGCATTAACAAGTGGATCTCGCAAAATTTAACATCTGCAAATATAAAGTAATCTTTACAAAAGAGCGGACAAAAGCATTTTCCCCTGAATGGTCAGGGGGTTCATCGTTCACATCATCGCATCTAAAGAGGTGGTCTTTAAAGGAGCCCTTTGTACGTTCCTCAAAGAGTACCAGGGGCGGGGCAATGTGGAGAAGAATGTAGAGAACGAAAAGGCACTTTCCCGCTTTTGCGCCAAAGTCCTTAGGCTCTGCAACAAATATTCCCCAACACATCAACTCCTAAAATCCATTAATGAAAAAACAAAAAATATTTGTAGCTTATTTGTTATTAAATACTAAATTTATTCATAATTATAAAAGCATGTTTTATAAGTAATTTTGTTATTATAACTAATATTATGGAGGTGGCAACGTGAGAAGGAATATTTTTTTAGGGGCGCTTGTTTTACTTTGTGTTTTTAGCCTTCTTGTTGGGGGCGAGGCTTTTGCCAAAGCTGAATATGAGTGGAGTTTTACACAGCCGTGGTCAAGGCCTCTGAGTAACAAGGGATATGAGTTCTTCTGCGATAAGGTCAAGGAGTATTCAGGCGGTCGGATTGAAATCAAATTTTATTCCGATGGACTTCTTGGCAACCACGACGAGTCATATCACGCCGTTCAGGAAGGCAGCATCGCCATGGGCGTTTTTTCACCCTACGTCAATTTGGTTCCTGGCGGCATGCTGAACTGGATGCCCTGGACAGTGGAGAACTTTGATGAAGCGAGACTGGCATACTCTCCAGCCGGCGGCATTTTGTTCAAGGTTATGGAGGATGCATGGGCAGAAGTTGGTTTTAAAATTCTCTTCAATGTCGCTCAGGGTCCTTACGGCATAGCGAACAGCAAAAGGCCTATTCGCACTCCCGAAGATTTCAAGAACTTGAAACTGCGAGTGTCTTCTTCTCTTGGTTTCGTAAAATGCCTCGCGAACATGGGAGAAGGAACGGGCATGACCCTGGAAACTGTTCCATGGAGCGAGCTGTATAACGCCATGGCAAGAAAGGTCGTAGATGGCTGCTGGACCATGTGGCCCTCACTGGTTGACGAGAGACACTACGAAGTGGCTCCTTACTTTACAGACCTTAAATGGGCATGGGATGCTCAGAATATCGCTATGAACAAGAAACTCTGGGACTCTCTTCCTGACGATCTCAAGGAAGCTATAAAAAAGGCGGCTCTTGAGGCAGAAGAGTATCTTCTGCAGATTCAGGAAGCGGCACAGGAAGACTATATAGCGACATTAGAGAAGCAGGAGGGCTTTGAGATCATTCGTCTGACCGATGAAGAGCGGCAGGTCTTCAGAGACAAGGCCCGCATGTCCGGAATCTGGGAAGAGCTTTGCACGCCATGGCTTGAAAAGAAATACCCCGGACAGAATATGACCCAGGTCATTCTTGACGAACTTGATCGTATCCACGAAGAGGTTGCTGCGAAAGCAAAGAAATAGCCTTTTCTTAGCCTTGTTGTTTTTGTAGTTTAGAAGAGTTCTTTTCGCTATAAAAAGGGGAGATATAGAGCTGCTTTCTCCCCTTTTTATTCCTTTAACATGTGGAATCTGTAAATATTGTGTTGTCATCGTTTTTATAGAAAAGCTTTTTCTATAAGTTTAATGGGCACGGAGGGGTAAGGATGAAGAATTTATACTTACGGTTTGTAAGGCTTATTGAAATATTCGAAAATACAATTTGTGCAGCTGGGCTTGTTCTCACAACAGTTCTTGTCTTTGCTCAAGTTGTAAATCGTTATTGGCTGCATTTTGAAATAATGTGGTTGTCAGATTTGGCATTGTACTTTTTTACGTTTTTTATGCTGTTGGCTATCGCTCTTACCACAAGAGTGGAGGGTCACACAAGTGTTGACGTCTTTCTAGAAACCTTTTTTAAGGGAGAACACATGGCAAAGTCAAGAGCCATATATATTATGATATTGAATTTAATATCGATTGTTATTATGTTCGCATTTTTGCCAGTTGTTCTAAAGTTTACGCTGCGCGCAATTACATATCCGGAGTATGGAACTCTGGTACGGTGGTTTAACACGAGCTGGCTCGTTGAGTGTATGTTTATGATGCTTGTACTTTCTATATTTCACTCTATACATAATGTTGTAGTTAAGTTCATAGATTATCGCCGTCAATACGTAATTCCGGTTTCACAGGAGGGAAAATAAATGGCTTTGGGTCTAACTGTATCTTTAGTTTTTTTCTTCTTAGGTCTTTTTGGCGGAGTAGCCCTCGGTTGGCTGTTTATAGGAAGCTCTCTTATTGGACTTTCAGTGGCTGGAATGCCGCTGTCTTTTACAGCAGGAACTTTTTACCACTCTCTCTTTAGTGAAGTCCTAATGGCAATTGGGTTCTTTGTGTATGCGGGAAGCCTTATTTCTGAAGCGGGGCTGGCTGATCGGATCGTTCGTTTTTCCTATGCCCTTGTTGGTAGGATACGCGGGGGCATGGAAATTGTCTCCATCGTGGCGACCCTCTTTCTCAGCGCTTTGACAGGTTCGTCAGTTCCCTGCATTTCCGCTCTTATTCCTCTGCTGGTTCCTCGCCTTGCCAAGTATGGATACGAACCCCAATACACCACGGCTATCCTTTGTTCTTCAAGTTTTCTTGGCTATCTTATCCCCCCAAGTGTTCCAGCCCTCGTCTATTGTCTTGTCGCTCAGCAGTCCGTGACGGCTGTTTTTCTTGCGACAGTTGTCCCCGGTCTTTTAATTGCTCTGGGTTATGGGGTTTTGAATTTTTATTTGTGCCCCAAATATATGAATATGGCCATTGCTTCGGAGCACGAACTGCCACCAGCCGCCTTTTCTGAGAGAATGAAGGAGATAATGAGTTCTACATGGGGAGCTCTTCCCGCGTTGGGATGTCCGCTCATCATTCTGGTTGGCATATACGGCGGTATCTTTACTCCTAACGAAGCGGGAGCTATAGCTACTATCTATTGTATTTTTGTGGGACTTTTCGCATATAGGGAACTTACTAAAAAGGGTTTTTGGAACGCTACGCTCAGTTCCCTTGTTTCTATAGGAGTCATTGCGGTTCTAATAGCAGCTGGAACCGTCTTCGCACGATATTTGATTCGTCTTGGAGTGGCTCAGGAAGTCGCAAACTGGATGTTGGGGCTTTTCGAGAGCAAGATTATGATCATGCTCATGGTCAATATCCTTCTTTTGATCATGGGGATGTTCATTGATGGCATTCCCATTTTGATTTTGGCAGTGCCCCTTATCCTGCCTCTGATGAAGGAGCTTGACGTTAATCTGGTTCATTTAGGCGCTATTGTCATTCTTAATGTTGGTCTTGGTGTAATAACGCCTCCCTTTGCCATGTCTATTTTTGTAGGGTCCCGGTTGTCGGGATGCTCTTATGGAGAATTAGTGCCAATCATGATGAAGTTTCTTCTACTCGTAGGCATTCCTGTTCTTCTTCTGACGACGTATATCCCAGCTCTTTCATGTTGGCTGCCAACTGTTATTTTAGGACCCAATGTGGTGGGGCCATGGTAGATTTTTATTAAGAAGATTTTTTCATGGGGAATTGGCATATAACAATTTTTAACTACACTTTAGAAGTTAAGGAGCGGACCAGCAATGAACTTTGATGTCATTATTAGAAATGCCATTGTAGTTGATGGTACAAACAGTCCCTGGTTTAAAGCTGATGTCGGAATATCAAACGGCCGCATTGATTTTGTAGGGAAAGTACCTCTTGATGCGACTGGAAAAGAGGAAGTAGATGCCGAAGGCAAGGTGCTATGCCCTGGGTTTATTGATGGCCATACCCATGCGGATTTTGTTCTGCTGCAGGATCCACTGATGCTTTCGAAACTTAAACAGGGAGTAACTACGCAAATAATAGGACAGTGCGGCATAAGCCCGGCACCTGTGACTGATGATAAGGTCGAGATGCTTGATCAGTATGTTGGATTCTTTAAAGGCGGGACAACTCTTGACTGGACGTGGCGTAGCTTTGGGGGTTGGCTTGATAAGCTGGAAACATTGAGTCTGGGAACAAACATAGGCGCATGTGTCGGGCAAGGTACGGTCAGGCTTGCTGTCATGGGCTTTGAAAACAGGCAGCCTACACAGGACGAGATGGAAAAAATGCGTGCTTATGTGGAAGAGGCCATAGATAGCGGGGCTTTTGGTCTTACCAGCGGCCTGATCTATCCTCCCGGAGTTTACTCGAGCCATGAAGAGCTTTGTGCTCTAACGACTGCACTGAAGAAGAAAAATGCCCTGTATCTGTCTCATATGCGCAGTGAATCAGGAGCAGTTGTAGAAAGCGTTATGGAAACTATAGACATTGGGCATAAGAATGATATCCCTGTACAAATCTCCCACCATAAAGCGGCTGGTAAGATGTACTGGGGACTTGTACAAACTACCTTGCAGAAAGTGGACGAGGCCCGTGCAAATGGGGTGGATGTGACGTTAGATCTGTATCCATATGATTACAGCAGCACGACGTTGCGGGCCATATTGCCGGCATGGATTCAAGAGGGCGGTTTGCAGAAACTTAATGAGCGCCTGGCTGATCCTTCTGTGAGAAAACAAGTCATGGGAGAAATAAAAACAGATGTAAGTTGGGATAACTACTACTTGCTTGGCGGCGGCAGTGAAGGTATAACATTGTTGTACACTCCAAAGACTCCGGAATGTGAAGGAAAAACCCTATCGGAAGTCGGGAAGCTTATGGGCAAGTCTCCAATAGAAGCGGCTTTCGACATTATTGTGGCCAATGGAGGTTCGGACACAGTTTGTTACAATGCTATGTCTGAAGACGATGTGCAGTATGTTATGAAGCACCCGGCAGCCATGTTCGTATCAGACTCTATTTTTGGAGCAAGTGGAGGCAAGTCCCATCCCAGGACCTTTGGGACGAACCCAAGGGTGCTCTGCAAATATGTAAGGGAAGAAAAGGTTTTGACCATTGAGCAGGCAGTATGGAAGATGACTGGGTTCCCGGCGGCTCGTTATGGTCTCCAGACCAAGGGGATAATTCGAGAAGGAATGGATGCGGATATTGTCATATTTGATCCAGAAACAGTAAGGGACAAGGCGACTATAGAGAATCCTCAACAGGATCCGGAAGGGATCGAATACGTCTTTGTAAATGGAGTTAAAACCGTCGAGAAAGGCGTTTGCACCGGAAAAACTGCCGGTAGGGTTTTAAGAAAGAAATAAACAGCATAACGATTATATGGGCGGGAGGTGTTTAAGATGTCGTGGAGACCTACCAGATTGGAAGTTGACCTTGAGAAGGTCAGAAATAACTATCGGGCAATACGAAAGCATGTGGGAGAGAGCGTTAGGATCTTTGGCGTTGTAAAAGGTGACGCCTATAACCTCGGAGCAGATAAAATAGGCAGGGTTTTGGCAGATATGGGGGTAGACTTCTTTGCGGTTGCCACTGGTGATGAGGCCATTTCCTTAAGGGAATCGGGCATTGAATCCCCTATACTGGTGCTGGGGCCTTCTCCGTATGGCATTGCTGAAGAATATGTTCGTTTAGGGATAAGAGCTGCCATTAATGATAAAGGAATAGCTAAGGCTCTGTCAGATGCATCTGTCAGACTTCAGAAACCTGCATATGGCCATGTCAAGATAGATTCCGGCATGGGAAGAATAGGCTTTTTCCCTCATGAGGCGGCAGATGCGGTAGAAGAGATCTCTCATTTGCCAGGGCTTAACCTGGAGGGGATCTTTACCCATTTTGCCATTTCAGATGCAAGGGATCTAACATACACTTATGAACAGCATTCCACCTTTGTAAAAGTTATTGGCGAGCTTGAAAAGCGGGGCATTACTTTTTCTATAAAACATTGCTGCAATTCTGGCGCTACTCTTGCGCTGCCCCAGTTTGTTATGGACGGCGTAAGGCCAGGACAGCTTGTAGTGGGTATGTACCCGTCAAAAGAAGTGGTACGTTCTATCGCCATAGAGCCTGTTTTCGAGTTTAAAACAGCCATATCAGCAATTCGTACCGTGCCAGCCGGAAAAAAACTCAGCTATGGTTTGACATATGAAACTACAGCAGATGAAAGAATCGCTGTTATACCGGTGGGGTATCATGACGGCTATTCCAGAGAGCTCTCAGGAAAAGGTACGGAAGTGTTAATACACGGGAAACGATGTCCCATAGTGGGGCGGATATGTATGGACCAGGCTCTGGTGGATGTAAGCGTTCTTCAGAACCCCCAAATAGGAGACGAAGTCGTTCTCCTTGGAAAGCAGGGAGAAGAAACGATCACAGGGGATGAGATCGCTGACAAGATCGGAACCATCTTCACAACCCTCCCCAACATGATAGGTAAAAGAGTGCCGAGAGTGTATTTGAACGAATAAAATTGTAAGTTTATAGAAACAGCATTTATCGGGGCTGTCGTTACGATGGCCCCGATAATTTTGTGCTATTATGTGAAAAGTGTCTTTTATAATCCATTATAATTGTTGCAACCTGAAAAGGGCGTTTTCTATAAAATGAAGAAGGGGCTGAGTCTATTGGATCCTCAAAAAGATCTTAAAACCGTTCGGAATGCTCACTTCATCTTTGCGATTATCTTATTAGCTTATTTCATGTCTTATTTTTTCCGTATCGCGCCTGCGGTTGTCATGCCTCTCTATGCTGCCCCCTTAGGTCTTAGTGCGGCTATGACAGGTTTTATAGCGAGTTTTTATTTTTATGCCTATGGGGCAATGCAGCCTGTGTGTGGAGTGCTGCTTGATAAGTTCGGCCCCATGAGAGTTGCTTCTACCGGGCTGTTTATTACCGCGTTGGGCGGATTTATGATGGTTTTCAAACCGACAGTTTTCACCCTTTCTCTGTGGCGGCTTCTTATGGGATTGGGCTTCTCACCCCTATTCATGGGAGCTCTGGTCTTTCAGGCTGCTGCCTTTCCTTTGACTCTTTACGCTTTTTACTCGGGGATTACGTTAGCCACTGGCAATATGGGGACTGTGGTTGGCGTCGCTCCTTTAGGAACAGCTATTGATACGTGGGGTATGCCGGTCGTTTCAACTTTCCTCGCTATATTCTGCCTTTTTCTTTCCTCCTTGCTGTTTCTGAAAAGAAAAGACGACCCTGTTTATTCAAAAGAGAGATTCCTTTCCCATAGTTTGCTGCAAAACTTTAAGGAAGCCTTCCGTTTTGTTACAGGCTCACCAGTTGGCCGCTCCATAAGCCTTTTATGGAGTCTCTCTATGGCATCCATCCTTTCTCTTCAGGCTCTATGGGCTGTTTCCTGGTTTGCTGCCGTTTATGAACGTCCTTTCGCCGATTGCCGAGGCTGGGCGAGTCTAATAGGAGTGGGAGTTGTCATGGGAACCCTTTTGTCTGGGTTTCTGGGTCGTTCTGAAAAGATCAGGAATTTTCTGCTTTATGCATTTTCAATTGTTTTTTCTCTTTCCCTGGCCCTCATTACCGGACTTCTTTTCTTTCATTTTCCCATATATCTTGCGGCATCGGCAGGGTTTCTTTTAGGAATGTGTACGGGCGGAGGGGCGGTATGTTACGCGGCGAAGATCAATGAAGTGGCTCCATCTCATTTGCGGGGAGCGGTCATGGGCGTGGTTAATACCTTTATATATTTGTCTGTAATTATTTATCAGTGGGGGACAGGAGCCATACTTGATTTTTTCCCTGGAGTTGAACCAGGATCCTATGCAAAAGAAGGGTACGCCGCGGCCTACATTATCGTTTTTGGAGTGAGTACTCTTGTTTTCTACGCCCTTTGGGTTTTGCACCGTCATAAAAGGGAGCGTTAAACTCACAGGTTTAGAACGATCCGAAGAAGGGATCCGGCGGTAAGGGCTGAAAAAATCATTATAGCCAGGCTTCCGGCAAGTTTCTTGCCCCCAAGTTCCTTCCAGAGCACGATGAAGGTCGCTATACAAGGAAAGGTCATGGCCAGCGTTACAGTGGCCACTATAAGTTGCTGAGGCGTCAGGTTGAGTGTGGAGAGCATTCCAACAGCAACGTCTTTTCTCAGGAGCCCCATAATAATGGGACCGGCCGCTTCTGCCGGCAGACCAAGAAGTCCTGTGAAAACAGGCCTGAAAAAGCGTGTAATTCCGTTAATTACGCCTGTCATGTAAAGCAGGTTAATAAGAAGCACACCCCCCATGACCAGGGGGATGGCCTCCATAATGAATCCTTTCAGACGAAACCAGAGTTTAAAGAACAGGTCACGGACCGAAGGGATCCGGTAGGGGGGAATTTCCACTATGAGCTCAGGACTATGCCCTGGCAAAAGGGCATGGAGGATCCTCCCTATAACAACCCAGGCCGAAAAGAGGACTCCATAGGTTATGATCACATATTTGCCGCCGAGATGTCCTATTACCCCTACGATCATTGCCTGCAGGCCGGCGCAGGGGATGGCTATCGAAATAAGGGTGGCGGCAATAAATCTTTCTCGCTCTGATTCGAGAACCCTCGTGGCTAAAATGCCAGGAACGTTGCAGCCCAGGCCAAGAAGAGCTGGCACTATTGCATAGCCATGGAGGCCTAAATGGTGGAACAGGGCGTCAAAAAGAACGGCAAAGCGCGGCAAATACCCAACATCTTCCAAAAAGCTGAGAGCCAGGTAAAAGGACAGCACATAGGGCAGCACCATAACAAGGGGTACGTAAAGTCCTGTAGAAAGCAAACCGAAACTTTGCTCCATATCCACAGTCCCATGGATCAGGGTTCCTATAAGGAGCTGATGCAGTATAGGGTGTTTGCCTAAAATAGGAGAGAACTTCATCAGGGCTGGTATCCAAACTCTCTCTGTTATCGGGTTAAGCAACGTGTTGATAAGCCCTTCTCCAATAAGGCGTATGACATAAAAGCTCAGGGCGATAACCAGAACCCCTATTACGCCTCCCCAGAATGAATCCACTGAAAGGTCTTCAAGTTTGTCTCTTAGGGTATGATGGCGATGGGTTAGTTTTTGAGTTTGTTCTATAATTAGGCCGATTCGTTTCCATCGTTCCTCACTCGTAAGGGGAGGGATATGCCCTTTTCGGGCTTCGGGAATACGCTGGATGATGCGATTTATTCCCTGCCCGGACAAGGCTACAGTAGGAACGACAGGTACCCCTAGAAGCTTCTCAAGTTTTTCAACGTCAATGCTGATGCCTCGATGCCGGGCCTCATCCACCATGTTAAGGGCCACAATAGTATGGATGCCTCGCTCCATGGCTTGAAAGGCCAGATAGAGGTTTCGTTCGAGAGCTGTGGCATCAAGTACTATAATCGCCAGATCCGCCCCTTCATCTACCATGCGGCGGGCAACTTGTTCCGCCTCATTCGTGGGATCAAGAGTGTAGGCTCCAGGAACGTCTATAATCCTGTAAACTTCGGAATTGTAACGAAGCCATCCCTCCAAAAAGCCCACTGTGGTTCCTGGATAATTAGATGAAATGGCCCGTACTCCGGTCAAGCGAGAAAAGATAACACTTTTCCCTACATTGGGGTTTCCAATGAGAAGAAGGGTTTTTTGTGCAGGGTTCTCAGGCCCCATGGCCAAACTCCCTGAGAGGTTTAACTATCACCCGTGATGAGATACGCCACCCTATGGCAATCTGCCTGCCGTCTACTATAATGGTAATGGGGCCATGAAAAGGCATGCCCGAAACCTTTTCAATGATCTTTCCCTCCCGAAGCCCAAGGGCCTCCAGGCGACAGCGGCATTCTCCGCTAGGCATTTGAACGATCTGGGCAGTAACTCCATTTTGCAGATCTTTGAGGTTATAAACGTGAACTTTTTTCATTTTGTCTTCGTAACTGACCACATGCGGCATTGATATCAGATCCTTTTTCCCGACGGATTTCATATTCAATGTTCAGTTCACTGAGGATCTTCCCAAAGGCCTTGATGCGTTCCTGGGAAGAACGCCTATATGTAGCATCTACAGGGTTATAGGGAATAAGGTTCACGTAAATAGAAAGTCCATTCATAAGGGCAGCAAGCTCATATGCTTGTTCCGTATTGTCGTTTACCCTATCGATCATCACGTATTCGATGGTAACGCGATCACCAGTTTTTTGCTGATAGTCACGAAGGGCTTCTATAAGGGATCCCAAGGGATACTGTTGATTGATAGGCATAAGTTTATTCCTCAACATGTCATTTGTGCCATGAAGAGAAACAGAAAGCCTCACAGGGATTTCCAGCTCTGTAAGAGCTCTTATGCCGGGAACAATGCCGGCGGTAGAAATTGTCATGTGGCGGGCGCCGAGCCCTCTCATCTTGGGGTGGTTTAATATCTTTATGCTCTTGAAAAGAGCTTCCTGGTTGAGGAGGGGTTCACCCATGCCCATAAAGACTATATTGGTAATGTTCTGTCCAGCGGCTTTTTCCATGGCCAGAAATTGGCCGACGATCTCTCCGGGAGTAAGGTTTCGTACAAAACCACCCTTTCCCGTAGCGCAGAAGGCGCAAGCCAAAGGGCAACCAACCTGACTCGATATGCAGGCGGTGTTGTGATTTCCGTGAGACAGGAGCACGGATTCTATTCTCTGACCGTCCTGAAGCTGCCATAAGAATTTTCGTGTGCCATCTTTTGATGTTTCCTGTTTCACGAGGCTTGGCGGTAAAATTAAAATTTTATAAGCAAGATCCTCACGAAGATCCTTTCCGAGATTCGTCATATCGTAGATATTAAAGACCTTTTTTTCATATATCCACTGACAAATCTGATCAGTTCTGTATCTTTGAAGCCCGAGTTTTTCTGTACAAAACTCAAGCCACTCGTCATAGTTCATTTCAAGAGCAACAACAGCTTCGCTCATTTCTTAATCCTCCTGACTGAAAAACAGTTCATATTATATAGCCGTTCGCTTATAATGGCACGTTTAGTCAAAAAATGTCAAGAAGTAATAGCATGGGCTCTGTAGGCCCTCACTCTCTTTTTGCGGATCAGTCTCCTTCCGATTTATTTACTCCTCGGGCCCTCGGGAAGCTTTTAAGAGTTTATTAACATTTCCGTTTTGGAAAAATATAAATTAATTAACAATTATGAAAATATATTTTGCCAATACTTCAAAAATTGTGTATTATAATTAATGTTGCAATTTACTAAATGTGGAGGTGGCAAAGTGAAAAAGGTCGTACTTTTTTGGGCGCTTATTCTCTGTGTTTTTAGCCTTCTTGTTGGAGGCGAGGCTTTTGCCAAAGCTGAATATGAATGGAGTTTTACTCAACCCTGGTCAAGACCTCTGAGTAACAAGGGATATGAATTTTTCTGCGATAAGGTCAAGGAGTATTCAGGCGGTCGGATTGAAATCAAATTTTATCCCGACGGATTGCTTGGCAACCACGACGAGTCATATCACGCCGTCCAGGAAGGCAGCATCGCCATTGGCACTTTCTCTCCCTATGTCAATCTGGTGCCGGGGGGCATGCTGAACTGGATGCCCTGGACAGTGGAGAACTTTGATGAGGCGAGACTGGCATACTCTCCAGCCGGCGGCATTTTGTTCAAGGTTATGGAGGATGCGTGGGAAGAAGTGGGCTTCCACGTTCTTTTCAACGTTGCCCAGGGTCCTTACGGCATAGCGAACAGCAAAAGGCCCATTCGCACTCCCGAAGATTTCAAGAACTTGAAACTGCGAGTGTCTTCTTCTCTTGGTTTCGTAAGATGCCTCGCGAACATGGGAGAAGGAACGGGCATGACCCTGGAAACAATTCCATGGAGCGAGCTGTATAACGCCATGGCAAGAAAGGTCGTAGATGGCTGCTGGACCATGTGGCCCTCACTGGTTGACGAGAGACACTACGAAGTGGCTCCCTACTATACAGACCTTCAATTTGCATGGGACGCTCAGAATATCGTCATGAACAAGAAGCTTTGGGACTCTCTTCCTGACGATCTCAAGGAAGCCGTAAGCAAGGCGGCTCTTGAGGCAGATGAGTATCTTCTGCAGATTCAGGAAGCGGCTCAAAAAGATTATATAGCGACATTAGAGAAGCAGGAAGGCTTTGAGATCATTCGTCTGACCGATGAAGAGCGGCAGGTCTTCAGAGACAAGGCCCGCATGTCCGGAATCTGGGAAGAGCTTTGCACGCCATGGCTTGAAAAGAAATACCCCGGACAGAATATGACCCAGGTCATTCTTGACGAACTTGATCGTATCCACGAAGAGGTTGCCGCGAAAAAGAAGTAGTAATTATCACCGTATAATCAGAGGCATATAGTTTTTTGCTAAATAAAGAGGGGAAGAAAGCTTAAAAGCTTTCTTCCCCTCTTTATCATCTATTTAGAAATAGCGGGACTTACAGTATTCTAGTGATAGTATTCCATTAGAGGGTAAAATACGATCTAAGCAGCGCAAAGAGCTTTTCCTTTGTCATGTGGCCATATATTTCTCCTTTAAATTCAACGACAGGAGAAGCGGTACAGGCTCCGAGGCAGGAAACAAGTTTTATATGAACGTTGTCTTCTAATGCAAGTTCCTGAATAACGTCTTCTGCAATAGGAACAAAGTTTCTGCTGCACGGTCCGCAAATGTAGAGAAATTCTTCAGCGGCCTGGACTGATAAAGAAGGAACGAAAAAAAATACTCCCAATACGAATAAAAAAAGAATTTTCTTCATTCTATGTGCCTTCTTTCTTGAGTAGTATTATTATATATAATGATATTTTCTATTTTTTACAGCGGACTTTTTACTGGAACAAGAATCCGCAATATTCATGAGAAATGGAGTGGTAAAGTCGTGGGTGACTTTTTTGCATCTGCCGGCCCTATTGTACAAACCTTAATAGGAACACTCTTTACATGGGGATTGACGGCTTTGGGAGCGGCGGCTGTTTTTGTTAGAAAAGATCCGAGTAAAAAAATGCTTGATGTCATGCTGGGGTTTGCAGCAGGAGTAATGATAGCCGCGAGTTACTGGTCTCTCCTTGCCCCTGCCATTGAGATGTCCGCCGAAATGGGCATGTGGCCCTGGTTTCCTCCAGCGGTAGGTTTTCTCTTGGGGGGAGTTTTTCTCCGGATTGTTGACCGAATATTGCCCCACCTCCATTTAGGGCAGCTGCGAGAAGAGGCTGAAGGGATCGAAACGACCTGGAAAAGAACAACACTGCTTGTCATGGCTATCACTCTCCATAACATTCCAGAGGGAATGGCCGTGGGCGTTGCCTTTGGAGCTGTGGCTTCTGGCATTCCTTCTGCATCTTTAGCTGGCGCAATGGCCCTTGTTTTAGGCATAGGCATCCAGAACTTCCCTGAAGGCATGGCTGTGTCCTTGCCCCTTCGCAGAGATGGGGTCTCTCCCATGAGAAGCTTCTGGTATGGTCAGCTTTCAGGGATAGTAGAGCCCATTTCCGGGGTAATAGGGGCTGTAGCCGTGGTTATGGCACGTCCCATTCTGCCTTATGCTTTAGCCTTCGCGGCAGGGGCCATGATCTTTGTAGTGGTGGAAGAGGTGATACCTGAATCCCAGCAGGGAGGGTATGGCGACCAGGCCACCATGGGAGTTATATTGGGTTTTATAGTAATGATGATATTAGATGTGGCTTTAGGATAGAATAGTATAAGCCATTTGTTGAAGGGATGGAATTCCATGTCTGTAATCGAACTTTTTTTAACAGCAGCGGCTCTTTCCATGGATGCCTTTGCTGTCTCCCTTGGCGTAGGGGCCTGTTTGCCTCTTTTAACCCCTGGGGCGGCTTTTCGAATGGGAATCGCCTGCGGAAGTTTTCAGTTCCTTATGCCTCTTGCGGGGTGGATGGCGGGCATACGTTTACTCTCTCTAATAGAAGCTTATGATCATTGGGTAGCCTTTCTGCTTCTTTTTTTCCTGGGCGTAAACATGATCAGGGAATCCAGAAAAGAAGAAGCCTGCGAGAGAAGAGACAACACATGGGGACTGACCCTTCTTTCTCTGGCTGTCGCGACTTCTATTGATGCGCTGGCTGCGGGCATTGGGGTGGCTGCGCTGAAAGGTTCAGTCATGTTTTTAGCTGTTCCTGCCGGTATCATTACGGCGTGTCTTTCTGCTGCAGGCGTATGTCTGGGATTCCAGGCAGGCCGATTCCTTGGAAAGTATGTTGAAATTGCAGGTGGAGTTGTCTTATGTTTTATAGGGTTGAAAATCCTTCTTGTGTCCATTATATGAAACAATTGCAGATAGTTGTAACGGGAAGCCGGGGAAAGAGCAGTGTGGTCAGGTTGCTCTTCTATGCCCTTTCTGCTTGTGGGATAAAAACCTGGGCCAGAATAACAGGCGTTATCCCAAGGGAATTGTCTCCTGGGGGAGAGAAACCAATTCTAAGAAGTGCCGGAGGGCATGTGGAAGAAATGAAATGGTGGCTTCGTGTCATACCTGTTGATGCAGAGGCTGTGGTACTTGAAAATAGTGCTGTGGCGCCAGACCTCCAGGAACTCCCTTCCAAGTGGCTCAAAGATCCCATATTTGTTATCACTAATGTACGCCCGGATCATCAGGATGCCTGGGGGCCTGGTGAAGAGGGGGCATTAGGGGCCATTATGAGGGGAATACCTCAACGTTCTACTGTTTTTATTCCTGAAACTACTGCATCGTCTCTTGCCCTGCTTGATGGGTTAGAGAAAAAACAATGTAAGGTCCACGTTGCCCCTCTTTCCTCCAAAGGGTATTCTGTATGGAGAGAAGAGAATATGGCGGTAGTGAGAGAGATACTGAACTTCATGGGCCTTGATAGCAAAAAGGGCGAAGATGCTGCTTCCTCTCTTGTTTCTGATGTTGCGGATTTTCAGGTTATTCCTCTTGGGGATTCCGAATTAGCTGCGGCTTTTTCTGCCAATGACCTTGCGACGACTAAGTTGCTATTTGCCAGTCTGGAATGGAAAATGGAGGAAACCACCATACTTTTCAACTCTCGTCGTGACAGACCTGAACGGCTGAAGGCCTTTCTTCCATGGCTTCGTCAGCCAGGATGGAAAAGAGTGCTCTTTATGGGTGCAAGGCCCCTTTATCCCCGTAAGGGAATAAAATATATTTCCATCTCTTCCATAGCAGATGTGGAAGAATTGCTCAAGAGAGAAAAAAAAGTTTTCGGGTGCGGAAATGTAGCAGGTATGCCTCTTGCATTTCTTATCGACTATGCTTTAAAGGGAGGTAACCATGCATAGCGTTCAATTAGGGACCATTGGTCTTGGTATAGTCTTGGGAATGTTTTTTTATAACCGCACTGGC
This sequence comes from Aminobacterium colombiense DSM 12261, assembly GCF_000025885.1. Classification (NCBI taxonomy): domain Bacteria; kingdom Thermotogati; phylum Synergistota; class Synergistia; order Synergistales; family Aminobacteriaceae; genus Aminobacterium; species Aminobacterium colombiense. The sequence continues at coordinate 230,876 of NC_014011.1, forward strand.
CGTTCCTGCGGCGGAATTATTACCCCAGGATTTATTGCCCTTCAAATAGGGAGCCCATCGTCTATTGCAATGGCGCTGGCCTCTGCGGTTGTGCTTTCCTTCGTTCTTGAAGGAGTTGTTCGTGTAACGGGTATCTATGGCCGCCAGCGTATAGCGCTGGCTATGCTTTTGGCCCTGGGCTGCAAGTTTATGCTTGACCTTTTTTTTCCTGTGAGCTCCCTTTGGCTTGGGTGGGTTCTTCCAGGTCTTGTGGCGGCTGATATGCAACGTCAGGGACTGGTTGAAACCTTGACTGGAACAGTTATTGTAAGTTTGCTTACAGTGATGTCTCTTGAGGTACTGGTTTTTTTGGGGCATTTTGTTGGAAGGTAGATAGCAAATGGAAGAAAAACATATAACTTCATTGATAGAATATCAGAAGAAACAACGTGAATTTGTGCGGAAAGGCAGATTTCGTCTTGTCTTTCTCGCTATAGTCCTCTTTTGTTTGTGGTTAATTCCGAGACAAAGGGGGTTTTCAGCTGAAGAAGGCCGGTTATGGGATGATGTACGGCAGGCGGAGATTTTTCTCTGGGAATGGAGAGAGGAGAGGGGTGACAGCTCAGGTATTGATGCCGATCCATGGAAGCTTGGGCTCATCGGTCTGGAATGGAGCCCCCTTACTACGACTCTCGGAAGTCTTGAGGCAAAACGTACAGCCTGTCATCCTAGCTGGTCTGTCGCTATACTCAGAGAGTTCGATGCTATGGGACTAAAAGAGGGCGATTCCGTGGCTATTCTATCCTCTTCTTCTTTTCCCGGTTTATTGCTCAACACGTTAAAGGCGGCGGAGTACAGACACCTTAAGGTTCTTCTTATCCTTTCGCTAGGGTCCTCTACATGGGGGGCGAATGTTCCAGGCGCACCATGGCCGGTTTTGGCTGAACAATTGAGAGAGAGAGGTTTATTACATACGAAAGCCGACTATTACACCCTTGGCGGAGACGATGAAAATGGCGGGGGAATTGCCCCTGAAGGGGTTGCTTTAATGATAGACATGGCCAAAGGAGAAGGGGTTCCCCTTTTGAGAGAGGGGACTCTCGAAGGGATGATCAGTAAAAAGATGGAAATAGTACAAAAGTTTTCTCCCAGACTTGTTATGAGCATAGGCGGTTCCCACGCTAATATGGGAGAAGATGAGAGTATTCTGGCCCTCCCAGGCGGGCTTCATTTCCCATCAGCGGATATGGTTTCAGGAGACGGAGTCATTGGACAGGCTCTCTCTGCAGGTTACTCGGTTTTCCATCTCCTTAATATTCATGATCTAAGTCTCAGATATGGTATCCCCTACAATGCAAACCCTTCAAAGGCAATATCATCGAGAAAGAGTTTAATTTCTTCTGTGGCGGGCATCTTTCTTTCAGGGTGGATTCTCTTGTCCCATAAACGCTGGATGTTCTGTTGCGGCGGGGGAGGATCGAAGCCGTGACATTGCATATAGGAGTTATTGATGATGATCGTAAAGTGCTCTATCAGCTTGAAAAAATGGCAGAGGCCGAGGAATGGCGCTTTCTTGCAACAGTTGACCCTGAAGAAGTGCTTGGATGGGTGCGTGATGACGAGATCGATATTTTGCTTGTAGATGTATGGATGCCTGTAGTGAGTGGCTATCAGCTTGTCCAGAAGGCAAGGAATATTTCTGAAAAGATCGTTCTCATAGCTTTGGCGGAGAACGAAAGAGAAGATACGGCGTCAAGGCTTTTTTTAGCCGGAGCTGATGATTTTGTGGTTAAGCCATTGCAGCTTCTAGATTTCAGAGCCCGTCTGCGTCTCCATGAAAAACTAGCAAATTACAGAGAGCAGCTCAATTGGGATGTTCGTAAAAAAGGTATTAGCGTGGATACCATGAGAGAAGTTATCTATTGTATTAAACGGCATCAGGGAGCTATGGATTGCGATGAAGTAGCCGCTAAAACAGGTTTAGCCTATGTGACAGCTCATAGATATCTTGATTTTCTTGCCTCCCGAGGTATGGTAGTGCGCTTGTCCGCTGCCCTTGACGGTCGTCCAGGGCGTCCAAAGACTTTTTATGAGTGGAAGGGAGGACTTAAGACCCCATGACTTTTTGCTGCACCTTTGCTTCTGGCCGCAGAACAATCGATCTTTTCCTGGATAGGCGGGTTACAATAGCAGAAACATCAAAAGAAACGCCATTGCCCAACAGGCCAGAAGACGCCCTCGCTGCCCCCTGTGAGAGTCCATTATTACGTTTTTTGGCCAGGGAAGTTTCAGATATCGTTGTAATTTTGCCTGATGCCACGCGGGCTTGGCAAAATGTGCCCCTCATGGCGCAGGCATTGAGGCGGGAAATTCGAGAAGGCGGCCGTATGTCTGTGAAATGGGTCATTGGCGGGGGACAGCATCGATTGCCCACTGCTAAGGAGATCAAAATGCTTCTTGAAGATATTCCCTTAAGGGGGGATTCAATTCTTTGCCACAATAGCGCGGAAGGGGTTAGAACTAAAGAGATTACATCTCGTGGAACGCCTGTCATCCTTCATAAGGCAGTGGCAAGGGCAGATTTGATTGTCTCCGCGGGCGGTATTGCCTATCACGATCTTGCCGGCTTCAGCGGAGGACGCAAATCCATTCTTCCCGGGGCGTCCGGCAGCGAGGCTATTCAGCATAACCATGCCCTTTCTCTTAAAGGCAGCAATTTTGATCCTGCCGTAGGATGTGGTTATTTAAAAGGAAATCCTGTGGCAGAGGATATGGCCGAATACCAATCCCTTGTTCTTGCTGAAAGAAAAGGATTTCTGCTCAATGTTATCCCTGACGGCAAGGGGAATCCTTATTGCTATACAGCAGGAGATCCTGTAAGGGCGTGGCTTCAGGGTACAGTTTGGGCTCAGGAGCTTCAGACCCTATGGGTTTCAGAGAAGGCTTCGTTAGTAGCAGTATCCTGTGGCGGATACCCCTATGATATTGACCTGTACCAGGCAACAAAGTCCATATCGGCAGTCCTTCATGCCCTTGAACCAAAGGGTGGATTGCTCCTTTTTGCAGAACTTGAGGACGGTGCGGGCCCGGGAAGCTTTGGAGAAGATTTCAGACTCGCTATAGAACAGCCGGAAGCAGCCCTTGGGAAACTGCAAGATGATTTCACTATCCCGGCATATATCGCGACAAAGATGGCAAGCGACTTGAAAAGTCATCCTGCTGCCCTCGTGACTGATCGTACCGATATGGTCTTCCCCGGAAAAATTTTTGCTGATGGCTCCAAAGCTTTACAATGGCTGGAAAAACAGATTCCACCAGGGCCTGTTTTATGTGTGCCTGCAGGAAATTGCGTAACCATAAAAGCAAAAGAGAGAAACACCATATAATGTCTCTCTCTTCTGTTTTTTCTTATATGTCATTCTTTTTGTGATGCTCTTTTATTTAAACCATTTGTTGCGCAGCGTTTCCAGCTCCCCGGATTTTTGCATTTCATCAAGTACGCTGCTTATCGCCTCAGCAAATGCTTTTTCTTCGAGATTCATGGCGAGAGCTTTGCCTGCCCCAGTAATTTCTTGCTCGAAAGCGACGGCTATTTTGCCGTCAAAGTCTTTTTGTTCAAGGAATTTCTTGGCCACAGGAATATCCATAAGAGAAGCATCTGCCCGTCCCAGCATGACTTCTCGTACGCAGTCATCGAATTTTTGGAAGGTCTTGACTTTTGCGCCTTCTACCGTGCGTGAGAAAGTCTCTTGAACAGTGCCAAGCTGAACGGCGATAGTCTTGCTTTTCATGTCATCCAGCGATTTTAACGCTATATTGTCTTTTTTGACAATGAAAGCACTCATCGATACTTCATAGGGAGTAGAGAAAGCGACTCGTTTCGCTCGTTCTGGAGTAGCGCTCATCCCCGCGGCGACAATGTCAATCTTCTGGGCCAATAGGGCCGGGATAAGGCTGTCAAAGGGCATGTCGACCCATTCAAGTTCTTTGCCGAGCTTTTCGGCAATGGTGTTCATAAGTTCAATGTCGAAACCCTGAAGGTTGTTTTTTTCGTCACGAAACTCATAAGGTGGATAGGTACTTTCTGTACCGACGATTATTGTGCCTTTGTCCAGCGCGCCAGCGTAGGCAGACGAAGAAAGAGCCATAAAAAGGCAAAGAAGCAACAGGAAACCAGTAATTTTTTTCATTTTTAAAGACCTCCGTTCTAAACAGTAGTTTATATAATCGTAAAATTATGTTTCAGAGTTTATAGGGAGTATGGTAGCAGAAAAGCCTTACATGTCAAGAAAATCTGTATTGAGGTGATGGTAATGTTTTGGGAATCTCTTTTAAATGCTCGCGCTCACAGATTGCAACCCTCAGGGATACAGGAAATGATGGTTTATGCTTCCCGCCCTGGTGCAATATCCTTTGCGGCAGGCCAGCCATCTGAAGACCTCTATCCCATAGAAGAGATAACTCATGGCTTCGAAGAGGCCATGAAGGATACCTCGGTTCTTGCTTATCCTTATACAGAAGGGGACTCCATGCTTCGCCAGTGGATTTCGAACTGGATGGTAGAGGAAGGCCTCGCATCTTCAGTTCCTGGATCGGAACGTATTCTCCTCACCACAGGCTCTCAGGAAGGACTAAACATCATCTCCCAGCTTTTCTTGAAGGACGGGGATGTGGTGGTTGTTGAAAACCCTTCCTACCCGGAAGCCATGTTGACCTTCGGAAAAGAAGGGGTTCGGTTTGTCACTGTTTCAATGGATGAAGAAGGGCCTGTCGTTTCTGAGCTTGAAGCAGCTTTAGCGAAAGAAAAAGTAGCTTTTTTCTACACCATCCCTACCTTTCAAAACCCATCGGGGCACAGCACTTCTCTGGCGAGAAAAAAAGAGATATTGTCTCTCTTAAAAAAATACAACGTTGTGTTGGTGGAAGATGAACCTTACAGACAGTTATGGTTTGATGAGAAGCCGGCAAAAACATATTTTAGCTTGGCTAAAGAAGAGCCGGTTCTTTATCTAGGAAGCTTCTCTAAGATTATAGCGCCGGGGCTCCGTTGTGGATGGATGGTTTTGCCCCCCATCATTATGGAAAAGGCAGTACAACTTCGCCTGACCTTTGAGCTGGGAGTATCAGCCCTTTTGCAGAGGATGATCTTCTATGTAGTGTCACGGCGTAATTTTGAAGCTCATCTCAGCCACCTTCGCCATGAGTATAGAGAGCGAAGGGATGCTATGGCAGAAGCCATTTCAAAGCACTTGGCACCCTTGGGCTTTTCTTTTCCCACCCCCAAGGGAGGTTTCTTTTTCTGGGGAAGCCGGGATGGGTTGAATGGCACAGATTTTGCGCGCTTTGCGGCAAAAAATTTTGGTGTAGCCCTTATTCCAGGGGAAATCTTTTTTGCTCTTCCTCAGAAAGGACAGAACTTTGTTCGTTTTTCTTTTGCCAAGGTTGACAGGGAGGAAACGAATAAGGGGATGGAAAGGCTGGCAAAAGCTTTTAGAGAATTCTGTTAAAATAATCAATTCAGACATTATGTTGACGTTCTAAAGGGTGTTCGCTATAATACTACGCAATTATTAATTGAAAAGGCGATGAAGCAGGGTGCGGAATCAGCGCATCGTGATATCAGGGAGGAACGTTCAACAGACTGTAAAACGTTCTTATCGCGGCTGAGAAGCTTAAAACCTGCTGAGCTGGGGCGGAAAGGATCTGTTTCCGGAGTACGTTTCCCGGGTGGCTTCCGTTATAAGGCCAGAGTGGGATATAAAAGTATCCAAGCAGGGTGGTACCGCGAGTTTTAAAGCTCGCCCCTTCGGGGGCGGGCTTTTTTGTATTTAGAGGAGGAAGCAGGATGGGTTCATCGAAACATTTATTTTGGGATGGCTGCGACACAGTCCAGCTGGCGCAAAACTACGGCACACCGCTCTATGTGCTTTCTGAAACAGCAGTACGAGAACGGTGCCGTGAGGTAAAAAAAGATTTTCTTTGCAAGTATCCCAACACAAGAGCAGTTTATGCCAGCAAGGCATTCCTCACCATGGCAATGGTCCGCATTATCGCCAGTGAGGGGCTGGGGCTTGATGTGGTCTCTGGCGGGGAGATCTACACCGCCTATAGAGCGGGATTTCCTATGGAAAAAACAATTTTTCACGGTAATAACAAGACTCTGGAAGAGCTGCAGCTGGCATTGGAAACTGGCGTGGGGAGAATCGTAGCAGATAGCGAATCCGAATTGGACATTATTGAAGATGCGGCCAGACGCAGAGGAAAGAGAGCAACGCTTCTTCTTCGTGTGGCGCCAGGGGTTGATGCTGCGACCCATCAATATATGGCCACAGGGCATACAGCCTCGAAGTTTGGATTTCCTCTTGCCGGTGAATCAATAAGCCGGACGATACAACGCATTAAGGGCTCAGAAAATCTTGTTCTGAAGGGTTTTCACTTTCATGTGGGCTCTCAGCTGCAAAGCAACCGTTCCCATTGTCTAGCTGTAGATGCTTTGATAAAAGAAATGGTTTTGTTTTCCAGCGATCTTGGATTTGTCACGGAAGAGTTGAATGTGGGGGGGGGCTATGGTGTTCCTGAGCATGAGGGAGAAGAACGCAAGCCGTTGAAATATTTTACCGAGGGTATCATGGAACGAGTGATAGCGGGATGCGAACAAGCTGGTATTCCTGTCCCCGCAATTATTATTGAGCCGGGCAGGTGGATTGTTTCCGAGGCGGGCATTACTCTTTACAAGGTTGGAAGCATCAAGGAAATTCCAGGAGTTATGACCTATGTAAGCGTTGACGGGGGAATGACAGATAATCCAAGGCCTGCCCTTTACGGAGCGAAATATTGGGGAGTTGTCGCAAATAGAGCAGATGAGCTTGCGGGGAAGAAAGTGACAATAGTGGGGAAATGCTGTGAGTCTGGAGACGTGTTGATGAAAGATGTCATGGTTACAGATCAAATAACCCGTGATGATATCCTTGCCGTTTTCAACACGGGCGCCTACAACTTCTCAATGGCAAACAATTATAACCGTTTGCCTAGACCAGCGGTTGTCCTTGTTAGAGAGGGCAACGCCTATGTGATAGTGAACCGTCAAGACTATGAAGACCTTCTTTCAGGGGAAGTGATTCCAGATCACTTGCGATAATTTTTAAGTGATGTTTATCATTTGCAAGGGGAGGTATGGTCATGTATGGAAGACGCAGCGGTAAAAAGATTCTGAACCTGACTATAATGGCGGCATTAAGTCTGCTGGTTATGACAGGAATAGCCTGGGCGACTGAAGGAGAGGCCAAACCAGATTTCGGCATTCTCTCTCTGTTGCCGCCGCTCATTGCCATAGGGCTCTGCATCTTTACGAAGGAGGTTATTCCTTCGCTCTTTATTGGAGCATGGTTTGCCGGGACCATGGTAGCAGGGTGGAATCCCATCTTAGGATTTGGAAAGGCAGTAGGGCTGGTGGCAGATAACCTGGGAGATCCCTGGGGGGCACGGATAGTTCTCACAAGCCTTGTCATGGGCGGTCTGGTAGGTATTATGCAGATCGGCGGAGGGATTGAGGCCATAGTCCGTTGGATCACTAAAAAGATTCAGAGCGTCAGAGGTGCAATGCTCGTTACAGAACTGGCAGGTTTCATTATTTTCTTTGAAGACTACGTAAATAGCCTCGTGGTGGGCACGACCATGAGCCCCATAACCGATCGTTACCGCATTTCTAAAGAAAAACTTTCATATATTGTCGACTCTACTTCAGCGCCCATTGCCTGTATTGCCGGTATTTCTTCGTGGGTTGCCTATATGGTGGGACAAATTGGCACTCAGTTCAATGCCCTTGAAATAGGCTATTCACCCTATCTTGCCTATCTGCGGTCTATTCCCTACGTTTTCTATAATATTATTGCCCTGGTGCTTTTAACCTTTGTGATTTTTTCTCAGCGGGATATGGGCCCCATGCTCCATGCGGAACGAAGGGCCAGACAAACGGGCAAGGTGCTGCGAGAAGGAGCGAAACCCCTCATTGTTACAAGCCATGCGAATTTTGAGCCCAGTGAGGAAACGCCGAGACGTGTCATTAACTTTTTAGTTCCTCTCGGATTTATGGTGGGGTTGATCTTCCTTATGCTTGTAGTTACGGGAGGATGGCCTAGTGTTTCTTTAGCCACGGCTATTGGAGAAGGGGATAGCTCTCAGGCTTTGGTGTTGGGGTCTTTCGGTTCGGTATTTCTCACTCTTGTCTTCTTCAGGGCTCAGAAGCTTGCTACTTGGAATCGCCTCTTTGCTGGGTTCATGCAGGGTATGAACTCGATATTCTTCGGCACCCTGATTCTAATCTTTGCCTGGGCCATAGGGGCAGCTATAAAAGAAGTGGGAACCGCACAGTATATTGTCAGGATAGCTGGGAATGTCCTCTCGCCAGCGTGGATTCCCTTGCTTACATTCTTTACAGGGGCAATAATTTCTTTCTGCACAGGAACATCCTATGGAACCATGGGAGTTCTTATGCCCATAGTTATTCCTCTTGTCTATAATGTTACTGCGGTTCATGATGCGGGATTTATCGAAATACTCTTGCCCACCATCGGGGCCGTTTTTGCGGGAGCCGTTTGGGGAGACCATTGCAGTCCGATATCCGATACGACTATCATGAGCTCCATGTTCAGCGGCGCTGATCACGTAGACCACGTTAATTCGCAGATGCCTTACGCCTTTGTAGCCGCTGCAGGAGCTGTGGCGGGCTATGTTTTTATTGGTTTCGGCCTTCCAGTGCTTTTCTCCCTTATTCTTGGTGCTATTACTACATGCCTCCTCTTTTACTTTGTTTCTCAACCAATAGAAGTGAGAGCCTGATTTTTTACTGACGCTAACGATTGAAAGGTACGGTACAATAATGGCAGGGGTGTTACACTCCTGCCATTATTAATGCAAATACGAGGTGTAGATTATGTTAGAATTTACTAAAATTCAGGGGAATGGCAATGATTTTATTGTTATTGACAACAGGGAGGGGAGCATGACATCCCCCGATCTTTCCAGATTAGCGGCGAGCATCTGTGAACGCCGCCAGTCTGTAGGCGCGGACGGACTGCTCGTCGTAGAAATGTCTGAGCGGGAAAATTTTACAATGCGGCTTTTTAATAATGATGGTTCCGAAGGAGAAATGTGCGGCAATGGAGCTCGTTGTATTGCTCGCTATGCATGGGAAAAGAAAATAGCAGGGGAAAAAATGTCCTTTGAAACCCTGGCGGGACCTATTCACGGGGTGGTGACTGCTCCTTTTGTGGAGCTTGATATGGGCGAAACCAATCTATCTCAGGGTTTTTGGGGACAAAGCCTGAAAGTAGAAGGAGAAACATTCCCTTTCGTTTACCTTGTAGTGGGAGTGCCCCACTGTGTATTGTTTGTTGATAACCTTGAAGACTTTTCCCATGACTCGTTACGGGATATTGGGAGAACTGTTCGATATGATACCCATCGTTTTCCCAAAGGAACAAACGTAAATTTTGTTCAAAGATCAGGGGAAAGGACTCTCAAAGTTGTGACCTACGAGCGGGGGGTGGAAGATTTGACCCTTTCATGCGGTACAGGGTCGACGGCATCTGCCATAGCTGCATCCATAGTTTGGGAAATGGCAGCTCCTATACAAGTACAAAACCCAGGGGGGGATAATTGGGTTACCGTTTCATTTAATGAAACGCGAAGTATCTGCAAAACCTATCTAACAGGGAAGACCGTCATGATTGCAGAGGGGAGGCTTTATGACGAAGCCTTGCCAAAGGATATAGAGTGAATGTTTTGTACTTCTTCGAGGGAGGTGTAATGAATGAAACGAAGCAGAAAAATGACCCTCGCGCTTTTTATAGCTATTGGTATCGTAGGGTTGCTTCTTATTATAGGAAGTATGAATGTAGGTGGAGATATAGTAAGACGGGAGGCTGCCAAAGCTGTTGCCGAGGTGCTTGGGGCTGATCTGACGATCCAGGGTGTGACAGGAAATCCTATACGGGGGTATCGACTCTCTGATATCTCCCTTAAAAAGAAAGAAGACGTATTGCTTTCTGCTGGCGCCCTTGGTGTGAAAGTAAATCTCATGTCGGTTTTTTCTGGGAACCCCCGCCTTTCCCAGGTGACCATCGACGGCATAGAAGCAGATGGTGAAAAACTTGCCAGGGAAATCGCAGCCCTTGATTTGAAAGGAGAGGGAGGCGAGATTCCTGTTGAGGCAGTAACCATTAGGAATGGGAAGGTCCGAACTCCCTGGGGGGAAGCGTCTATTGCGAAAACAGACCTGGTCCTTAAAGCCGATAGTGTAAAAGCTGATCTTGACATTGCGATGAACAATGTCCCCATTAAAGGACCTATCAATCTTAGGAAGGGTAAAGACGATCTCGAGTTGAAAGGTCTGGATCTTAAAGTTGGTGACGGCAGGATTAGCGCTAAAGGAGCGATTCTACCCAGTCTTTCTTTGAAGGGAGAAATGGAGAAGCTGGATGTGGGGCAGGTTGTCCAGTTTTGGCCTCAATTGCCTGTGGACGGCTATAAAGGCCTCTTCTCCAGCACAATTTCTATTGGGGGCCTATGGAATGATCCAGTTCTGGAAGGACGCCTTTCTTTTTCCGGAACTTCTTTAGCGGGCTACCCGGTTCAGGCTATTGACAGCGACTGGAAGTACGGAGCTTTTAGACTGAGCCTTGAAAATTTAAAAGCAAAGGCCCTAGCTCTACCCCTTAGCGGTCGGGCAGCATTCGCTTTTGCTCCGGGAAAAGTCCCATCTATGGATATACTTATGGAGGGAAAGGATGCGTCCCTGGAGGAGCTTAAAGGTACAGTTCCTGCTTTGGCTTCAGTAAAAGGAAGGGTCGATTCTTTTTCAGTAGCGGTGAAAGGAACTCTTGCCACCCTTTCTGGGAATATAGATTTGAAAGCCGATCAGGTCGAGGCTTATGGTCAGCAGCTCAAAAACACAGTCGCTCATGTGGTCTTTAAGGGAAGTGGCGCCACCATACAGGGGAGTTCATCTCTTGAAGGCGGCTCTCTCGCCCTCAGCGGTTCTGTCGACCAGTTGCAGCGGGCCCCTCGCCTTAACGTTCTTCTCAAAGCGCGGAGCATTGATGTGGGGAAAATTATAGCCTCTTTGCCCAAGCCGCCGAAGATTACCCCTAAAGGTTCTGTCAGCGCTGATATAGGAGTGAAGGGATCTATGGCCGATCCGCGTGTTGACGGAACCGTTTGGTCAGATCGTATGGCCTATGGAGAAGAGGCTCTTAACGATCTTAATACAGCCTTTGTCTTCCACAAAGACAGGGTTACCCTATCTTCTGCCCGGGGTAGATGGAGAAATATCCCTATTACAGGGAGAGGAACCATAGCAGGTGTATCGAAGGCTGCCCCCTCATTAGATCTTTCTTTCCAGGCGGCGGGTGTGAACCCTGAAAATTTTGAATCCTTCTTTCCTGATCTTAAGAGCTATGAATTGCGCGGCAGCATTACTGCAGTTGCACAGGTAGAAGGCACTACAGCTGCTCCTGAGATAAAGCTCTCCATTCAATCTCCTCGCCTGAACTTTATGGAGCAGGGCCATGTGGCAAACCTCTCGCTGAGCACCGACCTTGCTCTTAAGGAAGGTGTGCCCAAAGAAGTGAACCTTGCCCTGAAAGCCGCAACTGCTGGATTCGCCGGTGTTGGGGCGGAGAATCTAACGGCGCGTATCGATGCCACAAAGGATGTTGTGACCCTTTCCCAGGCGAGGGCAAGCCTTGGAAAAGGCGAGATTGCTGGAACTGGAACGGTGAAGCTTCATCCCGAGGCTTCAGCAGATCTCGATCTTTCCTTTGAAATGAAAGAGGGAGACCTTGCCGCCATTGCCAAAGCAGGAAAATTGCCCTATAGCCTTGGTGGTTCCCTTAGCGGGAAAGTTTCAGTAAAGGGTAAATCTGACAATCCCTCAATTGCAGCAGACTTTTCTTCTCCTAAGGCAGTATTTTCAGGATTCACCTTCTCAAATCTAAGTGGAGCTTTGGAAGGGAATATGGAGAGGATGGCTCTGAAGAAATTCACAGCATCAGCTGGCGGAGGGACTATTACAACATCAGGTTCCTTCAACCTGAAAAAAGAAGCCCCAGAAGCAATCTTATCTCTGACGGGGAAAGGGCTTGATGTTGCTTCTCTGACAGCGGGGCTTCCTGAAGCGGCTAAATTTAAGCCATCGGGAGCTTTTGATGTTAACTTCGATGGAACTATCGCAGGATCAGCTAGTGAGGGGAAGGGCGCCGTAACAGCTTCATCTCTTTCTATCGCTGGTCTTAAGATGACAAACATTTCCTATCCCTTTACCTTACAGGGAATGAATCTCTCTATTGCCAATGCTCATGCCAGCTTCTACGGAGGGACTGTGGCGGGGAAAGGGGACATGAACCTTGCCAAAGGAGCCTTTAGCCAGAATATTACTGTAGAGAACGTGGATATTGATCCTTTGCTTCAGGATGCTGCAGGAGGGCTTGAGGGGCACATCGTGGGCAAGGCAAAAGGCAATCTCTCCCTTACAGGCACTATGACGAAGGGGCTTGCCTTTAGTGGCAAGGGGGAGTTGCATGTGGGTGAAGGGGCTGTAACAGATTTCAAGGCAGTTAAAACAGCGGCATCTCTTTATGGACAGTCTTCCATTCGTTTTGCATCTGTGGAGGCTCCCTTTAGACTTGAAACAAAGCGAGTTATTCTAGAAAATGGGAAGGCTACTGCATTTCCGGAAGATTCCCTGTACAAAATCCTTAAGGCCTCTGGCCCGATAGGATTCGATACTACATTGGCCCTTCAGTGTCAGGGCAATGTCAATATCCAGGTATTGAATGCCCTCTTCGGGGGAGTGGCTGGAGCCCTTGGGGCAGGAACTGCCACATCCCTTGAAGACATCCTTAAAGGGGCCCTTACCGGGGCAAAATCCGGCCTGGAAAAGGCTGATTTCAGGGATGTGTCTTTCAACTTGGGTGGAACCATTGAGAAGCCGTCTGTTTCCAATGTTAAAATAGCACCGGCACCTCAGGCCATACAACAGACAACTCCTTCAGGCACTGCGCCGACAGCGGTGGAAGAAGCGACGGCTCCTCCCAAGGAAGCGACAGGTGAAACTCAGAAAAAGCCTGAAAACTTACTGGAAGGCGTTATTCAAGAAGGCCTGAAAAATATATTGAAAAAAGAATAAGAAATGATCTTGAATATATAGCATGACAAGAGACGGTAGAATTTTCTACCGTCTCTTGTTTTCAAGGGTTCTATGGTAGAGATCCTGATAGTGTTGTGAAGAAACTTTCCAGGAGAAATCCTTGGACATTCCACGTTTTATGATGCCATCCCAACGAAAAGGGTCACGATAGGCGTTGAGGGCCCTTCGCACTCCTTTCAAAAGAGCTTCTGTAGTATAGGGTATAAAGGTAAAGCCATAACCATCAGGGTGGTCATCAGCATCTCGTACGGTATCAGCCAGTCCTCCTGTTTCTCTTACAACAGGTACCGTCCCGTATTGGAGAGCGATGAGCTGTGTTAAGCCGCAGGGTTCAAAAAGGGATGGCATAATGAGCATATCTGATCCTGCATAGGCAAGATGGGAAAACTCTTCATGGAACCCATGTTTAAAGGCAAAATTGTCTGGGTGGCGATCTGCTGCTTCGTAAAGAGCTGATGTAAAAATTGGATTGCCACTTCCAATGAAGAGGCAGCGGACCCCTATTTCCCGCAAAGCATCAAGGGCTGGCAGCAGAATATCGTAACCCTTCTGCATAGTCAGTCGGCTTATGGAAAGAAAAATGGGAGCCATGTTATCTTTCCATCCTAAATGTTGTAGAAGCACGGAGCGGCAGTGTTTCTTCCCTTCTAAGTTCTCTGCTGAAAAGGGAAAGGGAATATAAGGATCGTGGACGGGAGACCAGCCTGGGTCAAGGCCGTTCAGAACGCAGTGAAGCTTGCTTTTTTCCTTTCGGAGAACGCCATCAAGACCATACCCCATCTCCGGGGTCAGTATTTCTTTCCCATATCTGGAACTAACGGTTGTGATACAGTTTGACGTTATAAGAGCCCCTTTTAGAAGATTTACATGGCCGTAAAATTCCAGCCCGTCGATAGTAAAGGACCGCGTGTCGATGCCCCACTCATCAAGAACATGAAAAGGAAAGATGCCCTGATGAGCTACATTGTGGATTGTAAAAAACGTCATTGGGCGAGGATTTTTATCCCTATAGAATCTATGCCACTTCAGACTGATTGGGACCAGTGCGGAAGGCCAGTCGTGACAATGAATAATATCTGGGGCCCATCGGTTCTTTTGCTCCAGGTCCAGGGCTGAAAGAGAAAAAAATGCGAAGGGCAGAGCGCTTTCACCTGTGAGTTCTTCTGGGTATATGGGCAGGTTCTCGAAGAGATCACTGTTTTCTAAAATATAGATAGGAACATCATCAATAATTGTCTTCCATATCTTGCTGCTCATAACGTGCCATTGGAGGGAAATATGCAAAAGAGGAGGAAGACGAACCAGATTTCCTCCCAGTTCATTCGCCTTATCAAGAACTCCAGGCCAGGCTGGAGTTACGATCCTGGCATCGATACCAAGCTTGCGGAGGGCTTTGGGCAAAGAACCGGCTACATCTCCCAGGCCTCCGACTTTAGATAGGGGAGCTACTTCACTGGCAACATGCAACACTTTCATGTGGAAGACACCTCCTTCATCCTATGGAAGATGGTTATATCCCACGAAATTTGACTCCATAAGCCTTTTCGCAATATTCTGCTACAACTCGATGAGTATGAAAGTAACTTCCATTCATAGCAATGGCGTTTTTCATCATAGTATGCCAGTGTCCCTTGTCGTTGTAGTAGGCGGGGATTATTTTTTTCTCAAGTTTTTCGTAAAGGTCAAGGGCATCTTTTGATTCATCGTAGGAATGAAGATCGGTATCGCTGGGAGTGGGGCCGATAGCCCACCCTGTTACATCTTCAATCCATCCTTCAATCCACCAACCATCAAGCACAGAAAAATTCATTACGCCATTGATAGTGCATTTCATTCCGCTCGTTCCCGACGCTTCTCGCGGCCTGAGAGGGGTGTTAAGCCAGACATCTACCCCTTGGGTAATAAGCCGGCCAAGTTCCATGGTCTGGTTTTCTAGGTATACCATGGGTATAGAGTCTTTGATTTTATCTGATGTATTAATGATTTTTTGAATGAGGGCTTTCCCACCATCATCTTTAGGATGGGCTTTTCCTGAAAACACAAGTTGTATTTTGCCCCCTCCAATTTCTATAAGTTTCTTAAGATTCGAGAAAATAAGGTCCGCTCGTTTGTAAGTAGCTGCCCGTCTGGCAAAACCTATGGTCAGGACATCAGATTGCAGCGGAACTCCCGTTTCTTCCAGAATGTAGGCAAAGAGTCTCATCTTTGAGGCCTGATGTACAGCCCATAGATCTTCAGAGGGGAGGGAGAGAGCCTGAATAAGACGAGCTGGATCATTTTCCCAGCCGGGGATATGCCGGGATAGAAGTTTTCTCATCCCTGGGCTGACCCATGTGGTAGGGTGAATTCCATTAGTGACGCTTTGAATAGTAGGCGCGCTGAAAAGTTTACGGCTCACTTCGGCATGTTTTTTAGAAACACCATTTACAAAGCGGCTGTATCGAAGTCCAAGTTCAGTCATGGAAACCCCTTCAGAAGGAATCATTCGTTTCAGTGTTGCCAAAGCATCGGAGGACATGATCTTTTCTATGAGGTCGTATTTAAAAAAATCGTGCCCAGCTGCGACAGGAGTATGGGTGGTAAACACCACATGTTCTCTCACTTTTTCAGGATCGTAGTACCCCATCTCCCTCATTAGCTCCAGCGTAAGAAAACCAGCATGGCCTTCGTTGAGATGAAAAGTTTCAATATTGTTATATCCCAGGTCTCTGAGCATTCGAAGGCCTCCAACTCCAAGGACAATTTCCTGGCAAAGGCGATAGAGGTTATCCCCTCCGTAGAGATACCAGGAGAGCTGACGATCTTCGGGGTGGTTGGACTCTATGTCTGTGTCTAGAAAGTAAATGGGAATGGAATATCCTGAAAGACCTGAAAGTTCATAGACCCATGTCCGTATATGCACATCCCTGTTTTTGATAGCGACAGAAACTTTGTTGGGAAGAAGGGTGAGTTCCTGTTCTGGTTGCCATAGGGCAGGTTTCTCTATTTGCCACTTTTCTTTGTTAAACTCCTGTTCAAAATACCCCTTTCTATAGAGGAGAGTGGTTCCGATCATGGGAACACCCAGATCAGCAGCGCTTTTAAGGATATCACCTGCCAGAATCCCCAGCCCCCCTGCATATGTGGGTATGGAAGTTTTAATGCCCACTTCCATAGAAAAATAAGCAACGGTACGAAAAGAGGGATCTTGTTCTAGAAGGTCTTGAAGTGACCTCCCTAAGCTGCTCTGGGGGTGAAATAGCATGGTAAATCACCTTCTTCCTTCATAATCTTCCATAAGTTTTCATAAGAGAATGAAGAGATGAAGCAAGATCTTCAGTAAGCGCCTTTTCTTCAGCCATCCATTGCCAGTTCCCTTCTAATGTGGAAGGTTTGTTGATCCGCCCCTCGCCTCCAATGTTGAGATAGTCCTGAAGAGGTATTACGGCTCGTTCTGCCACTGACATAAGGGCCATTCTGGTCAGGACGGTCGCGGCATTATCTCGGGTAAAAGGCATGTTCATATAGCGGCTTACCCTTTCCTTATCCTGGGGAGACCCTTCATCGTCGAACCATCCCCGTACAGTGTTGTTATCATGGGTTCCAGTATAAACAATGTTGCGAGGCTCGTGGTTATGTAAAATGTAAGGATTGCGGGGCATTGATTCATCAAAGGCGAAAAGTAGAACGAGCATGCCGGGAAGATCGTATTTCTTCATGGCGCGGGTTATATCTGGCGTAATAATACCAAGATTCTCTGCGAGAAAAGGCATTGAAGGAAAGTTTTTTTCAAGGGCTGAGAAAAAGGAATCGCCAGGGCCTTCCTCCCATCTTCCATAAATAGCGGTCTTTTCTGTATAAGGAATTGCCCAATACTCCAGAAAACCTCGAAAATGATCAAGACGTGTCATGTCATATAATTGCAGGGAGTGAGCGATCCTTTTGAGCCACCAGTGAAATTCCATTCCTTTGGCATAATCCCATCGGTAGAGGGGGTTTCCCCACCGTTGTCCGGTAGAACTAAAATAATCAGGGGGGACGCCCGCAACAGCCTTGGGTGTCAGATCTCTGTCTAGTTGAAACATTTCAGGGTGACTCCACACATCAGCACTTTCATAGCTGACATAAATGGGAAGGTCGCCGATGAGCTGTATTCCACGATCCAGGCTATGTTTCCGCAACCGCTGAATCTGAGTAAAGGCTTCATATTGAATAAAGACGGTAAAGAGAATATGATCTTTTTCTTCTGTTCTAACAGTGTCAAGAGCGACTTTATCCCTAATCTTAAGGGATGAGGGCCACGTGTTCCACCTATCGTCACCCATGCGGCAGCTTATAGCTGAAAAAAGAGAAAAATCATCAAGCCACCATGACTGTCCTTCCCAAAAACGATAGAGAGGGTCTGTATTTGTTCTACTCATAAAACGTTGAAAGGCCTTTTTTAGAAGGGGCATCTTGATTTTTTTAGCGGCAGAATAATCAACTCTCCCAGAAGAAACTCTGTTAAGGGAGGAGATTTCCTTGTTGCTTATGAGTTCTTCTTCTGCTAAATCTTCAATGCTGATGAGAAGGGGGGAGCATGCGAAGGCAGAAATGCTGTCATAAGGCGAGTTTCCGAGAATTTCTTTAGTACACGTCAATGGAAGCATTTGCCAACAGTTTTGTCCGGCAGCTGCAAGCCAGTCAACAAAATTTCTGGCCCTTGCTCCAATGTCACCAATAGCCCATGGGGAAGGAAGAGAAAAAACCGGCAGTAAAATTCCGCTTTGTCTGATCATCTCTTCCCCTCCTTTTTTATTTTCTGGTATGGACATTCTACACCACAGAAGGTCGAGATTGTTATAATTGAAGAAATTATTTCTATTCACCTTGCAAGGGAGGCGTGTTATGAAGAACTTTAAAGTTTGTCCGTCTCTTTTTTCAGACCTTGACACGTACCTCTTTAAAGAAGGAACCCATCTCAAATTGTACGAAAAAATGGGTGCTCACCCGTTATGCAGTGGCGAAACACAAGGGGTTTACTTTGCTCTCTGGGCTCCTAACGCATCCCAGGTTTCTGTTATCGGTGATTTTAATCTGTGGAATCCTGAGGCAGCCCCGTTGTCTTGCCGGCCTGATGAAAGCGGTATTTGGGAAGGATTTGTTTCGTCCGCTTTTATAGGGGACCGTTATAAATACCGTGTTGTTTCAAAGAGAGGGGAAGCTTTTGATAAAGGAGATCCCTTTGCTTTCGCCTGGGAGGAACTTCCAGGCACGGCATCTATTATTGCATCCCTTCATTATCAATGGAACGATCATTTATGGGCAGAAAAAAGGAAGAAGACGAATTGGTTTTCTTACCCTCTTTCTATATACGAAGTTCATTTAGGTTCCTGGATGAGAAAAGAAGGAAAGTTCCTTTCCTATCGGGAAATAGCAGAACAGTTGACCTGTTATGTGAAAAAAATGGGATTTACGGCCGTAGAGATTATGCCTCTGATGGAGCACCCTTTTTATGGCTCCTGGGGGTATCAGATAACAGGTTTTTTTGCTCCTACAAGCCGTTACGGTTCTCCTCAGGATCTCATGTTCCTTATCGACACTCTTCATCAGGCCGATATCGCTGTTTTTCTTGATTGGGTGCCCTCCCATTTCCCCTCAGATGAGCATGGTCTTGCTTATTTAGATGGAACGGCTTTATTCGAACATGCTGATCCGCGCCAGAAGATACATCCTGAATGGCGAAGCTATATCTTCAATTATGGTCGTACGGAAGTCCGTGAGTTTCTCATCAATAGCGCCCTTTTCTGGCTTGACTACTATCATGTGGATGGCCTTCGCTTTGATGGTGTGGCCTCTATGCTCTACCTTGATTATGCAAGAAAAGAGGGGGAGTGGGTACCCAACAGGTACGGAGGCCGTGAAAACATAGAGGCCGTGTCTTTTCTCAGGCGCCTCAACGAAGCGGCACATCTCTGTTTCCCCCATATCGTTACAATAGCGGAGGAATCCTCTGCATGGCCGCTTGTTACCCGCCCCTCCTACGTGGGCGGACTGGGATTTGGGATGAAGTGGAATATGGGCTGGATGCACGATATATTGAAATACATGGAACTTGATCCATTGTACCGTCAGTATCATCATAACGATCTTACTTTTAGTCTTATGTACGCTTTTTCTGAGAACTATGTCTTGCCTTTTTCTCATGACGAGGTGGTGTATGGGAAAAGATCATTGCTTGAGAAAATGCCAGGGACTCTATGGCAGAAATTTGCACAGCTTCGTTTGCTTCTAGGCTTTATGTACGCCCATCCAGGAAAAAAACTCTTGTTTATGGGAAGTGACATTGCTCAGAGGGCGGAATGGAATCACGAGGAGTCTCTTCACTGGAATCTTCTTAAAGACCCTTTTCATAGTGGAATGCAGCTGTGGGTCCGGGATATAAATAGAGTATATTTCGAGGAGAAGGCTCTTCATGAAAAAGATTTTTCATCAGAAGGGTTTCAATGGATTGATTGCTCAGACAGTAAAGCAAGTGTTTTGGGTTTTATTCGAAGAGATGGAGAAGAGGGGAAGGTGCTGGCTATTTTCAACTTTACCCCTGTAGTTCGCCACAACTACCTTGTCGGTGTTCCTGAAGCGGGCTATTGGCGCGAATTGCTTAATAGTGACGGAGAAATATATGGAGGAATGGGAGAAGGGAATATGGGAGGGAAAGAAGCGATGGAGGAACCTTTGCAGCGTCAGCCCTGCTGTCTGTCGTTGACCCTTCCGTCTTTTGGCGCCCTTTTTTTCAGAAAAGAGGGATAGGACAATGAAATACGTTTGTGTGCACGGTCATTTTTATCAGCCGCCAAGGGAAAATCCGTGGCTTGGAGATGTGGAGCTTCAGGAATCAGCAGCTCCCTGGCATGATTGGAATGAACGGATTACAGCGGAGTGCTATGCTCCAAATATGGCGGCGAGAATTCTTGGCGAAGATGGAAAGATTGTCAAAATCATCTCGAATTATGAGCGAATGAGCTTTAATGTAGGGCCAACACTTTTGCAGTGGATGGAAAGGCACGCTCCTGAAACATATGATGGATTGCTTGAAGCCGACCATCGGGGGAAGGAACGATTTTCAAATCACGGACCGGCTTTGGCCCAAGTCTACAACCATATGATTATGCCCCTGGCATCGAAGAGGGATAAAATTACCCAGGTCCTTTGGGGACTTCAGGATTTTTCCAGCCGTTTTGGCAGATTCCCTGAAGGGATGTGGCTCCCAGAAACCGCAGTGGATATAGAAACGTTAGAAGTGCTGGCTTCAGAAGGCCTTCGCTTCACCATATTGGCCCCCCACCAGGCGAAAGCATGGAAAATGATCAGCGAGTCCTGGTGGCATGAAACGGACCAGAGGCCTATGGAGACGTGTTATCCTTATCTTTGCAACCTCCCTTCAGGGCGAAGTTTGGCAATCTTTTTCTACGATGACCTTTTGGCCAAGGACATAGCTTTTGGCCCTCTCCTGAAGAACGGAGCCCTTTTGGCTCAGCGGCTGCTTTTGTCCATAGAGAAAAACAGTGAAGAAAACCCTCTCGCCCATGTCGCAACAGATGGAGAAACCTTTGGACATCACCATAAATATGGCGATATGGCTTTAGCCTGGTGTCTTGATCATATAGAACACGGGGAGAATGCAAGGCTTACAGTCTACGGAGAATACCTTGAAAAATTTCCGCCCCGACGGGAAGTGCGGATTCGGCAAAACACGTCGTGGAGTTGCGTCCACGGCGTTAAGCGATGGTATGAGGATTGCGGCTGCCATAGCGGTCTCCATCCCGGCTGGAATCAAAAATGGCGTCAGCCTTTGCGGGCTGCCCTGGACTGGCTGCGAGAAAAGATTGATGGTTTTTATGAAAAGGAAGGGGCTTTCCTTTTTTCTGATCCCTGGAAAACAAGGGATCTTTACGTACAGTGCTTTTTCTATGATTCCACGACGGGACGCCATGAGTTTCTTAGGTCATCTTCTCTCCGGAATTTGTCCACTGAAGAAAAAGTGAGGGCTTTGAAGCTCCTTGAGATGGAGAGAAGCGCCATGTTTATGTATACTAGCTGTGGCTGGTTCTTCGATGAGATATCCGGGCTGGAGGCCCTTCAAATTCTTTTATATGCGTACCATGCCTTGACCAGTCTGGAAGAATTGTCAGGAGAAA
This sequence comes from Aminobacterium colombiense DSM 12261, assembly GCF_000025885.1. NCBI lineage: Bacteria > Thermotogati > Synergistota > Synergistia > Synergistales > Aminobacteriaceae > Aminobacterium > Aminobacterium colombiense. The sequence goes on from NC_014011.1 coordinate 252,218, forward strand.
AAATCAAAGACGATTTTATTGACCTCCTTGAAAGGGCACCGAGCAACATCGAGGAATTCAAAAACGGGGGCAGGATCTTTGATTTTTTCGTGGCCCCTTCCCATGTTGACTTTTTGAGGGTTGGAGGCCATTATGCTGTACAGGCTCTTTTTCAGGAAAAGGTGACAGAGAGTGAATCTTTTTCCCTTTGCAACTACCGGATAAAACCTGAACGATCGTTATTTCTTGAAGAAGGCAGAGAAAACCTTGTTATGGGAGAAGCCTCTCTTTCTCATGTTTTGACAGGGGAAGATAAGCGCGTTTTCTTTTCCGCCTGTCATAGAGGGGACCACAAAGTTCTCTGCGGAGTGAGGGCTGCTTCTGACCAGGAAGAGATATCAACATGGGAACGGTCTATTCAAACTCATTTTCCTCAAAAGATCGAAAGTGTTTTCGTAGAACTCTTTGGCCATAGGACCTATTCTCTTCGCCACCTTTTTAAAGACGGACAACGTCAGATCATGCATTTTGTCATGGAGAGAGATGTGGCCCGCATTGAAAATTACCTGAAAAGCGTTGTGCGTGATTACGACGACCTCCTTACCTTTATGGGTCTTATCCGCATGCCGCTGCCCGAAGCATTATCAGGGGCGGCGGAAGTTGTCCTGAACGGGGATTTGCGAAGAATCATCTGGGAAGCCGAACCAGATCTGGAGCAGGTAGAAAAACGTCTTGACCAGGCTTTTGCCTGGCAGGTAGAGATCAATATAGGTGAGCTTCAGCACCATCTCCGCGGCAGGATAGAGAAAGAAATGGCTTTTCTATCAGAGCAGGCTGAGAGGAATTTGCAACAAGGATACCTGGTACGAATCGAGAAGATGCTGGGATTCGTACGGCGTCATCATTGGGATGTAAACCTCTGGAAGGCTCAGAATATCTATGCTTCAATCTCTGACCCCAACATACTTGAACACCCTGTTTTCAAACATATAGGCAACCTCCTCAATATGAGGCTTGGGTTGCATAAGTAAGTTAGATAGCACGAGTATTGGAAGGTGAATAATGATGGTGAGGAGAGAGCGTTTGAAGTTATGTAAACGTGTTGTTATAAAGGTAGGGACAAGCACTGTTACCCACTCCACAGGAAAACTGAATCTGCTTCGTATGGAGACCCTGGCGCGGGAGATTGCGGATCTGCAAAGCAGCGGTCGTGAAGTGTGTCTCATCAGCTCAGGGGCCGTTGGAGCTGGTGTTGGCAAAATTAATTTTCCTGACAGGCCCAAGACCCTCCCGGAAAAGCAGGCTCTCGCCGCCATTGGACAGGGCCGGCTTGTCCACATGTATGAAAAGTTCTTTTCAGAATATGGGAAGACTGTTGCTCAGGTCTTGCTGACCAGGGATGTTTTTTCAAATCGCCTTCGGTATCTTCATGCCCGTCATACGTTGTCGACCCTTTTTGATTTTGGGGTCATTCCTATAATCAACGAGAATGATACAGTGGCAGTCGATGAAATAAAGTTTGGAGATAACGATACACTTTCAGCAATGCTTGCCTGTCTTATCGATGCGGATCTTTTGATCATCCTCTCTGATATTGACGGTCTTTTTAGTGACGATCCTAGAATTAATCCTGAAGCAAGACTTCTCCCTTTGGTGGAAGAAGTGTCTAAGGATCTCCTCGCCCGCTCACGCACCAAGGGGAGCAAACTCTCCAGCGGTGGGATGTTCACAAAACTTGCAGCAGCACGTATCGTTATGACTTCTGGTATTCCTATGATCATTGCCAACAACAAGGAGCCCAATATTTTACGTCGTCTTCTTGATGGTGAAGAGCTTGGGACACTCTTTGTCCCCTCTGGGTCGCCCGTTCAGGCAAGAAAACAGTGGATTGCCTTTGGCAGCTCTCCTCACGGCCGAATTGTCATCGATGATGGGGCGGCAGAGGCTATTCGAAAAAGGGGCAAAAGCCTTCTGCCGTCAGGTATCGTGAAGGTGGAGGGAAAGTTCTCCCGTGGCGAGGTTGTTTCAATTGTGGATCAAGACGAGGTTGAGATAGCTCGTGGAATGGTGAATTTTTCTTCAGACGAGATAGGGATCATTGCCGGCCATCATACTGATGAAATAGAAAAGCTTTTGGGAAGTACTGACTATGATGAAGTTGTCCATCGTAATAATTTAGCCCTGGTATAGAGGAGGAATAGAAGGAATGAACATAAAAGAAAAAGTGCGGCAGATGGGTATCCAGGCCAAAAAAGCATCTCGTTTTTTGGCTGTAGCTTCTTCAGAGCAGAAAAACAAGGCCCTTTATGCCATGGCCAGAGCTCTTCGTGATCACTGCAAAGAAATATTGGAAGCTAATGAAAAAGATCTGGAAGAGGGGCGTCAGGCTGGGCTATCCTATGCCCTTCTTGAACGTCTCACCCTTAATGAAAAACGAGTTGAGGCTATGGCTGTCGGTCTTGAGGAAATAGCGGCCTTCCGCGACCCAGTGGGAGAAGTGTTGGGAATGTGGTCAGGACAGGGTGGAATTCGTATAGGTCGTGTCAGGGTTCCCCTTGGTGTTATTGGCATCATTTACGAATCCCGCCCCAATGTTACCGCAGATGCTGCCGGTCTTTGCCTTAAGGCAGGGAACAGTGTTATCCTTCGCGGAGGAAAAGAGGCCCTCCACTCGAACAGAGTCATTGCCCAAGTGATCTCCGAAGGCGCGACAGGAGCAGGTGTTCCGGAAGGGGCAATCAATATTATCGATAACCCTGACAGGGAAGCAACAATGGCCCTGATGAAAATGAATGACTATCTCGATGTTCTCATTCCAAGAGGGGGCAAAGGTCTTAAAAAAGCTGTTCAGGAAAATGCGACAGTTCCCTTTATTATGACGGGCATGGGGAATTGCCATATTTTCGTAGACGAAACAGCCGATATGGAAAAGGCTGTTCCTATTATTCTGAATGCTAAAACCCAGCGTCCATCCACCTGTAATTCAGTGGAAACCCTGTTGGTCCACTCCAACATAGCCTCTCAATTCATTCCTCAGGCAATGGCGGCTCTTCACGAAAAAGGAGTGGAGATACGAGGGGATAAAACTGTGTGTGCCCTTGATGCTCAAGCCCTTCCAGCTACAGATGAAGACTGGGCTACAGAATACAGCGATCTTATTTTGGCTGTTAAAATAGCGGAGAGCCTCGATGAAGCTATAAATCATATAGCTGCCTACAGCACTGGTCATAGTGACGCCATCCTAACAGAGAGCTACAGCAATGCTCAGAAATTTCTCAACGGGGTGGATTCCGCGGCAGTCTACGTGAATGCGTCAACTCGTTTTACTGACGGTGGAGTCTTTGGGTTTGGTGCGGAAATCGGCATTAGCACACAAAAACTTCATGCCAGAGGCCCAATGGGCGTTGAGCAGCTGACGTCAACTAAATTTATTATTTATGGAAACGGACAGATCAGGGAATAATTAAAAATTACGAAGAATGGCGGCATTATGATTATGGCAACTAGAACTGGGCATATTCCTCCTGTTGCGAAAAAGCCTTTTATGGCCCTGCCCAGCTCTGGCCGCGTTGGTTTCTTTATTAATGAACAAAGAAACTCCCGAGAATCGCTGCAATAACAAGAGCCGGGAGCATGTTGGTCACTTTAAAGCGCTTGATCTCAAGAAGTGAAAGACCTAGGGCAATAAGCATAAGCCCTCCCGCCGCCGATATTTCGTTAATAACGCTTTCGGACAGAATTGGCTGTAGAGAGCTGGCAAGAAGAGTAAGTCCTCCCTGGTAAAAAAGAACGGAAAAGGCGGAAAGCAATACTCCTCCCCCAAGGGAAGTGGCGAGGGCAAGGGAAGATACGCCGTCGAGCAGAGATTTGGTTATGAGGAGGTTGGGGTAAAGCCCCAACCCCTCTTCTATTGCTCCGAGTATGGCCATTGAGCCTATGCAGAAGAGGAGAGTGGAAGTAAGAAATCCTTCAGCGAAGCTCTGACCGCTCGTCTTGAATCTCTGGCTCACCTTTTCTGAGAAGCGGCTAAAACGGCCATCGAGGTCAAGGGCTTCCCCGATCATTCCTCCCCCAACCATGCTAAAAACGAGAATGAGAAAATTTGCGGTTTTCTGTGCCATGAGAAATCCAAGAAAAAGAGTGAATAGGCCAAGGACCTGAAAAGCCATATTTATATAGCGTTGAGGAAGCCTGGACCTGAATAAAAGTCCTAGGGTACTTCCAACGATGACAGCCAGACAGTTGACAATACTTCCAGATGCAGGAATGTTACCAATAAAAAAATTCACAGAGATTCCCCCTCGTTGAAAAGTTGAAAATAGCTTATGTTTAATCTTCTAATCTCTCTCTTCCCGAAAGAAGGGTTGTCCGAGGGAGGCTGGAGCTCCAAAAAGAATTCCTTTTCCCTGGCTTACAGAGATAAAAAAGAGAACTAGAATCGTCATTATATAGGGCAACATCATGAGAAGAGGAGTCGGGATGCTTGTGCCAGCGGCTTGCAGACGAAGCTGAAAAGCTTCTACTCCTCCAAAAAGGTAAGCTCCGAAGGCTGCACGGAAGGGGTTCCAGATGGCAAAAATAACAAGGGCTACAGAAATCCAGCCTCGGCCCGCTGTCATGAGCTCCGCCCACATTTTTGTATAGGCAATGGACATGTATGCCCCTCCAACAGCAACAATCCCTCCGCCAATGAGGGTATATATATAACGGGTGCGGTCTACGTTTATCCCCATGGCATCCGCTGCCCGGGGATTGTCCCCTACAGCTCTGAGATACAGCCCGTTTCGAGTTCGCGAGAAGAACATATAAAGCAGAAGTACGAGCACAAAAGATACATAAATAAGGGCGTCGTTATTAAAAAGAACAGGCCCTATGACAGGTATATCCGAGAGTATCGGCAGGGGGATTTTGTCAAGCCCCTTAATGGTAAAGCCAATATAAGACCGCCCCAGGAGGGAACTGGCCCCTGTCCCGAACATTGTTAGGGCGAGACCGCTTACCACCTGGTTGCCTTTTAATGTAATGGTTATAAAGGCATGGATCGCGGCCATTAGGCCCCCGATAAGAAAAGCGGCAATGACACCGATCCAGGGGTTGCCAGTTTTATAGGTGGCGGCAAAACCAGTATAGGCTCCCACAAGCATGATCCCTTCAAGTCCCAGATTTAGAATACCAGCTTTTTCTGTAATGATCTCTCCAAGGGTTGCGTAGAGGATGGGAGTGCCACTTCGTACGGCTGCTGCAAGGATAGGTATGAGCATTTCCATGTCAGTTGTCCCCTCTCCAGATAATTCGAATTCGGTATCGTCTAAAGAACTCTCCGCCTAACACAAAAAAGAGGAGCAGCCCCTGGAGTACTAAAATGCTTGAAAGGGGGAGGCGCATTACAATTTGCAGCGTATCTCCGCCCACAAACAAAGCTCCAATAAGAAAAGCGACAAAGAGAACAGTAAGGGGATTAAGGCGCGCCAGCCAGGCTACAATAATGGCGGTATAACCGTATCCAGCAGAGCTGCCATGCTGAAGGCGTCCCTGGAGTCCCGCTATTTCGCACATGCCGGCAAGACCGGCTATTGCCCCGGAAACAAACATGACCATTACTGCGTTGCGCAAGTAGTTCATTCCCGCAAAAGTTGCGGCCTTGGGATTTTCCCCGATGACTCGGATCTCATAGCCCCACCGTGTCCATTTAAGAAGGGCCCAGAAGAAGAAGGCTAGAAAAATTGCCAAAAAAAGCCCTGTGTGAATGCGGGTGTCGCCAAGAAGAGGAAGGCGGGCTGCATTGGGAAAGGGGGCTGTCATGGGGAAGCCCAGGCTTGCCGGATCCCTCCACGGACCATAGACGAAGTAATCGACCATATTGAGAACGATATAGTTCAGCATAAGAGTCGTGATGATCTCGTTTACATTCCACCTGGCCTTGAGATATCCGGCGAAGGCGGCCCATATTCCGCCAGCAGTGGCTGCCGCGGCAAACATGATCCAGAACATTATGAAAGGCTGGTCAACAAAAAAATAGCGTACAGCGGCCGCTGTTGCCAGAGCACCCATGAGTATTTGGCCTTCTGCGCCAATGTTCCATATTAGCATTTTGAAAGAAAGGGTTACTGCAATGCCAGCCATGGCCAGGGGGATTGCTTTGACAATTGTTTCGGTGAGGCCGTAAGTATCCCCGAAAGAGGCTTTAAACATAGATGTGTATGTCTGAAGAGGTGAAACCCCCATAAAGTATAAAAAGACAGCACCTGTAACAAGGGCCAGTATAATGGCAAAAAGAGGAATAGCCACGGTAAACCAGGCTGGTGTGATAAGACGCCTCTCCACTTTTAAGTATTTCATCTCGCTATAGCCCCTTCCTTTATAGATGAGAGGGGGGTCCCTGCCATCATGAGGCCCAGCATTTCAGGCGTTGCTTCTTCTGGATGGTCGAGAATGCCCATAATTTCTCCCTTGAATATAACAGCGAGTCTATCGCTTAAAGAAAGCAGTTCTTCTAAATCTTCCGAAACAAGAAAAACAGCAGCTCCACGGTCACGTTCCAGAAGAAGCTGTTCTCGCACAAACTGAGTTGCTGCCACATCGAGGCCCCAGGTTGGGTGAACGGCTATAAGTGCTTTAGGAGCATCGCAAAGCTCTCTTCCCAGCATCAGCTTTTGCAGATTGCCCCCTGAAAGGTTCTTTACTGGGGTTTCGATGGACGGTGTGCTGACACTATATTTTTTTACGAGGTTGATGGCGTGGGAAAAAACGGCTTTCCAGTCGATCATTGGCCCTCTGGCTACGGGTTTGTTCCAATATTTTTTTAGTATAGAGTTCTCTTTAATATCCATATTTGGTACGAGACCAGTCCCTTTCCGATCTGCGGGTATATAGCGAACGCCCCTGGCGATGAATTGTTTTGGGGGTTGGTGGGTCAATTCTTCGTCATCAATCATAATGCGCCCTTCCTTTAGAGGGCGAAGTCCTGCCAGGGCTTCGCAGAGTTCCTGCTGTCCATTTCCGGCAATGCCCGCAAGCCCCAGGATTTCCCGTTCCCGAACATCTATGGAAAGGTCCTTTACCACCGGAATGCCTCTGTCACCTAAAACTGTTATTTTTTTAGACTGGAGAATCTGTTTTCCGGGGGCAGAGCTTTTTCTGGCAACAGTAAATGAAACCTTTCTCCCCATCATGAGTTCTGCAAGCTGTTCCTTTGATGTGGCGGCTGTTTGTACAGTTCCGGTCTTCTCTCCTTTTCGAAGAATGCTGATGCGATCTGATAGTGAGAGAACTTCGTCAAGTTTATGAGAAATAAAGACAATGCCGTGACCTTCTGCTGTCATTTGCTGAATGGTGCTGAAAAGGCGAAGTGCCTCCTGAGGAGTTAGTACAGCAGTAGGTTCATCAAGAATCAAAACCTGGGCTTTTCGATAGAGCATTTGTAAAATAGCTACACGTTGCTGTTCTCCGATTGAAAGCTGCCATATTTTGGCATCCGGATCAACTTCCAGTCCATATTGCCTGGAAATGTCAATGATCTGCTGATGTATTTCTTTTTTGGGAAGAAGCTGCGGCAGACCCTCTAGGCCAAGGATCATATTTTCCCAGACGGTTTGGCTTGGAATCAGCATAAAATGCTGATGAACCATTCCTATACCAGCAGCAATGGCATCTTTCGGTGAAGAGAAGGAAACTTTCTTCCCATCTATCAGTATGTGCCCTCTGTCCGGGTTATATAAACCATATAAGATGTTCATGAGCGTCGATTTCCCTGCGCCGTTTTCACCAAGGAGGGCATGGACTTCTCCGCGGTTAACATCAAAATCTATGTTATGGTTTGCGACGATGCCGGCAAACTCTTTTGTGATTTCCTGCATCTGTACAAGTGGCGATGCTGTTTTTGCTTTTTCCATAGCAACGTTTCCTTTCATTGCGATCTTTTTCAAAAAAAAAGGGCGCAAAAGCGCCCTCCTGGTCTTTTCTCTGGGTGCTTATTTAGGAATGTCCCCTTTCACACCTTCTACAAACCAGTTCATAGAGAGCTTGTCTCCATCTGAAAGCGATTGCCCAGCTTCAACCTTTATTGTACCGCTTTGATCTTTAATAGGGCCATCAAAAACATCCCATTCGCCAGAAATAATTCTTGTTTTCTCCTCTTCAACAAGCTTTTTCACTTCTTCCGGAACATCTTTTCCATACTTAGATAAACCGACCATCCCTTCTTTTAATCCCCACCAAATATCCTCAGATTTCCATGTTCCCATGGTGACTTGCTCTATAACACGTTTATAGACAATTCCCCAGTCCCAGATGGGGGCGGTGAGGTGTTTTGTAGGAGCATACTGGCTCATGTCGTTATTATAACCGACGACATAGACTCCGGCTTCTTCTGCAGTCTGTGGGGCGGCACCGCTGTCTGCATGCATGGAGATGACATCCGCTCCAGAATCGATGAGAGCTTTAGTCGCTTCTTTTTCTTTGCCTGGATCGAACCATGAGAAAAGCCAAACGACTTTGACTTCGGCCTCAGGGTTGGCTTTCCTCACTCCCTGGGTAAAAGCATTGATACCACGGATAACTTCAGGAATTGGATGAGCAGCTACAAAGCCGATGACGTTATTTTTTGTCATTTTCCCGGCAACGAGACCGGAAAGATATCGTGCCTGGTACATTCTTCCGAAGTAGATGCCCACGTTGTCTGCTCTTTTATAGCCGGAGCAGTGCATAAAGACCACGTCAGGATAGCGTTTTGCCACATCTTGTACAAAGTCCATGTAGCCAAAGGATGTAGCGAAGATGACTTTTGATCCGTTGCGGACAAAGGTTTCCATAACGCGAGCTGAGTCTGGTCCTTCTGGGACAGACTCAACATAACTCGATTTGAGCCCGGGGAAAGCGGACTCCATCTCGAGACGTCCCTGGTCATGCATATAGGTCCACCCTCCATCGCCCACGGGACCAATATATACAAAGCCGCAATTGATCTTTTCTGCCGGGATAGCTTCCATGGCGAAAGCTGTTCCGCAAAGAGCGACACTGAGCGCGACGAACAAGACGATTAAACTTCTTTTCATTGTAGATGTCCTCCTTAAGCGTTCTTTTAGATAAAATATTTTTCAAAATAAAGATTTCAACTTAACAATTATACTGATTTTACAATAAAAGGAAAGTTAGGAAGGGGAAATAAAAAACTAAAACAATACCATTAAAACATAAAAACATGTAATATAAAGTTTATCATTTTTTACTCTATTCAGGGAGGCTATGAATCAATGGGCAGCGAAGATCGTTATCACAAAACCTATCCTGTTTCCTGGGACCAGCTTCATCGAGACTGTAAAGCTTTGGCATGGCAGCTTCTTCCCAGGAAGTGGGAGAAGATAATTGGAATTGCGCGAGGAGGGCTTATCCCTGCTGCTATTATAGCGAGAGAGTTGAATATCCGTCTCGTGGATACAGTCTGTATTTCAAGTTATACTATTCGTACCCAGGGAGAGGCGAATATTTTAAAAGGGATTAACGGAGACGGTGAAAACTGTCTCATTATCGATGATCTCGTCGATACTGGGAAAACTGCACGAGTTGTGAGGAAGATGCTTCCAAAGGCTTATTTTGCGACGGTTTATGCCAAACCTGAGGGAAGTCCCTTTGTTGATACGTACATAACCCAGGTCAGTCAGGATACGTGGATCCTCTTCCCGTGGGATTCTGAGACGGCATATTCCACGCCTCTGGTGGACCGTAAGGAATAATGATGTAGAATAATGAACAGTAGCAGATGTCGAGGGAGGTGGGGTAACCTGTGCTTTATATAAAGTTCGCACTGCCGTTCGCTCTCTGGGCCTGGGTACTGTCAAGTTCCTATGCCCGATATATTCTTCCACGAATTTCTTCTGTTTATGGTTTGCTGAAGGGGTTAGAAAGCAAGGAGGCTCATAGCGCCAGCAGTTTCCACGTTCGAGGAACATCTTTTCTCGTAAAAATAGTGATGCTGTTCTCTCAGATGTATGCCCTTGCCGCGTGGTCAGCTTATTCGGTTCTTCGAACCATGCGCTTTGCGAGGCTCCCTGAAACAAGGGGATGGATTTACTATCTTACAGCCTTCATCATATGTGAAGGGGCTTTGGGTGTTATAGCAAGAAAAGAAGAGTATAACGGCTTTCTTTCCATACTGCATTCCATTATGGCTATGGGGGCTTTTGTGATCTTTGCCTTCAATCCCCATCTTATGGGAAGTATGTATTCCTGGCTGATACGCCTTGTGGGGGTTGAACTATAAGGCAGCCTCCCTGAAAAAACAACTGAACATGAGGGCAGGGGACGTCTTTTGTACCCTGCCCTTTTTTCTGGGCTGTTACTTTTTTTGCAGAGCCTCAAGAAGAGCTTTCGTGAAAAAGGGAAGGTCTGACGGTTTTCTGCTTGTTATTAGTTTTTCCGATGTAACCACAGGTTCATCAACCCATATTGCTCCGGCCAATTCCATATCGTCTTTAATACTGGCGAAGGATGTAACCTGTTTACCCTTTAATATGCCAGCTGAAACAAGAAGGCTGCCTCCATGACAGATGCTTGCTACGACTCCATTTGACCTATAGATCTGGGCAACGAGAGAAACGATTTCACCAGACATTCTCAACTTATCTGGCGCCCATCCCCCGGGGATAACCACTCCGCGGGGCAGATTCTCCGAAAGACTTTGGGGAGTGTAGGCCGCCTCAACTATGGTACCGAACTTCCCTGTATAGTGACGAGGAGCAACTGGGGCAACAACTATAGGTTCGTAACCATCTTCAATAAGGCGATAATAGGGGTACCAGAATTCCAGATCGTGGAAATTCTCTTCTACAAGAATAATTATTTCTCTTCCGGTCATATTCAACGCTCCCTTCCTTTCCATCTATGCTACAATTTTTACCACATATTTATATTGTTATATTATACCGAAAAATCGAAAAATCAGCGTTGCCTTATGGGAGCTGTTGCTATGTCTAGTTATCAAAGTAGAGAGACCTTTAGATTCAAGGAGTGCACCCTTCTGCCTATTAGCACAGGGATTCAGGCCAGGAACCTTAGAGAGCTTCGTGAAGGGATTGAAGAGGTTGCTCCAAGCTGTCTGTACTATCATTTCTGGGGTCGCCTTCTTTCCCCTCAGTTTCCAGAGTCTGAGTATGTTAATGATTTTGCGTCCTGGGCAAAGGTTTATCTTCATGAAGACGCACTTTCTGAGAGATTAAGCGCCCTGGATCTTAATCACAGGAACGATATCGAGGATATCAGGGAGGAACTTCTCGACCTCCTCGATGAAACACTTTCTAGAGAGTATTTCATCAGTTGGAAGGAGGCCGATAGGACTTTCCACTTTACTCGGGCTCATCTCATTGTTGTAGAAACAGCTCTATCAGCAGACTCCCCTCGAACACTCCCTCGGGCTATAGCATCTTCAAGCCGAGGCAGTATTTTTTTTCATTTCATAGAAGCAAAACGGCGCAATCGTGAAGACAGGCAAGACGATTATTCGAAGTGGCTGGGTTTTTTTGGCGAAGAAACTGCGGAAGCAAGAGAGGAACTGACAAATTTGGATCCATATTTACACTCTCTTACTGATCTCCGGGAAAGACTTGTCCATATTTTAGAAATCGCTTTTGTTTTGGGGGGGGGAGAGTCTTTTATGACACAGCTTTTACAGAATTACGGAGTCTTAGCTGGAGAACAGGTTATAAGCAGCTTATATCGTTTTGCAACCTTCTTGCAAGGGAAAAAGGTTGTTCATGTCAACTCAACTCGTGAAGGTGGAGGAGTGGCAGAAATTCTACGATGCATGATTCCCCTAATGAATGAACTAGGTATTGAAACTCACTGGGAAGTTATAGTTGGTTCGGAGGCTTTTTATACAGCAACGAAGTCGATTCATAACGCTTTACAAGGCAAAGACCTCCCTTTTACAGAATCCTATCATGAAGTTTATATGGAAACGAACAGGCTTAATGCGGAGAGATTGAGACCTCTTCTTGAGGAGGCAGATTTTGTGTTTATTCATGATCCTCAACCAGCCCCCCTTCTTTCACTCTGTCCTAACAGAAAGGGAAAGTGGATTTGGCGGTGTCATATTGATGCGAGTGTGCCAAATCGTAACATATGGAGGATGCTTCGCCGCTTTGTTTCAGAATATGATGCGTCCATCTTTTCTCTTGCTGATTTTACTCAGCGTTTACCTCACCCCCAATACCTTATCCCACCGAGCATAGACCCTCTTAGCGAGAAAAACATTGTTCTTTCGGAAAGAGAGATCGATGAGACGTGTCTTCGTTTCAATTTAGATAGAGAACGGCCTCTTGTAGTGCAGGTGTCCCGGTTCGATGTTTTTAAAGATCCTATTGGTGTGATAAAAAGTTACAGGATGGCGAGGAAACATGCGGACATGCAGATTGTCCTTGCAGGAGGGGGTGCCGCCGATGACCCGGAAGGTGCCGCGATTTTAGAGCAGGTCAAAAATGCTGCTTCTGACGATCCTGATATCCACGTCATCGAGCTTCCTTCTAATGCTCACAGAACGATCAATGGGTTACAGTCTGCCGCAGACATAATAATGCAGAAATCAACCAAAGAAGGTTTCGGTCTTACAGTGACTGAGGGAATGTGGAAATACAAGCCTGTAATCGGAGGCGATGTAGGTGGTATCCGTCTTCAGATCATTAACCGTTTTAACGGATTCAGGGTTCAGACCCCGGAAGGGGCGGCATTGAGATTGAGATATCTTTTAGCTTGGGGGCGGCAACGGAAACGGATGGGACAGAATGCCCATAAATATGTGCGAGAGAACTTCCTTATCACAACTCATTTGCGTACAGTTCTTGCTCTTATGATCAATCTCTCTCAAAATGGTGGTGAGGATCTGGAGGCACAGATGTCACAAAAACTATAATTTTTCTTTACAAGAGCCTAGCAACAATCTGATTGTAGAGAGGAAGGGAGAAGAGTGGCAGATAAAGAGCGCATGATCGTTGTTTCGAACCGTCTGCCCATTATCCTTAAAAAGAGAAAACAGAAGTGGAGTGTGGAACCGGGAGCGGGAGGGCTTGTTACGGCTCTTTCCCCTGTACTGAAAGACCGTGGCGGCATGTGGATTGGATGGCCTGGCACAAGAGGGAGGATCAACCTAAGCGGGTTGCGTAAGATCCTGGGGCCCATATCAGAAGAAACGGGTTTTCGCATAGTGCCGATCTTGCTGGAAAATGGTGAAATTGACAACTATTACTATGGATTCTCAAATTCTATTATTTGGCCTCTTTTTCATGATTTAGAGGCTCTTTGCCGTTTTCAGCCCCAATACTGGGAGGCATATGTAAGGGTTAGCGATAAGTTTGCAGCTGTTATCGCAAAGCATTCAACGGAAAAAGATATCATATGGGTCAATGATTACCAGCTTATACTGCTGGCGGGCAGCCTTGAGCGTCTGGGCGTTAAGCGCCATTGTGTGTTTTTTCTTCATATCCCCTTCCCGTCACCAGACCTTTTTATTAAACTTCCGTGGAGGAAACAAATTATTGATGAGTTGCTACGGTTTTCTTTTCTCTGCTTCCAAACTCATCGAGATAGAAGAAATTTTATAGATTGCGCCAGGTCTTTTTACCCTGCCTGTAGGGTTGTAGGACGTGGAGCTATTGTAGAGCTGGAAATAAAGGGGCACACTATACAGATAGGAAGTTTGCCCATCAGCATTGATTATAAAAGATTTCGTTCGATGGCTTCAGCGAAAGAGGCGGCCCTTCGCTCTCGAGAGATCCGTAAGGATATTACAGCCGACTTTCTTGTCCTTGGCATCGATCGCCTTGATTACACAAAGGGAATCCCAGAAAAATTGAGAGCTTTTGCCAGAGCTCTCGAAAAATACCCCCATCTCCAGGGAAAGATATCTCTTTTTCAACTGATCATTCCCAGTCGGGAAGGGGTGGCGGAATACGGTGCTCTGCGAGATGAAATTCAGAAACTTATCAGTGAAATAAATGGCCGATTCTCAACCACTGCTTGGGTGCCCATACTTTACCGCTATGGTACAGTGGATCAAAAGGAATTAGTAGCTATGTATCGGGCTGCTGACGCGGGTTTTGTAAGTTCTCTCAAAGATGGCATGAATCTTGTGTGCAAAGAATACTGCGCTTGTCAGACAGATTATAAGGGAGTTTTGATTTTGAGCGAATTTGCAGGAGCGGCCTATCAGCTCAGGAGCGGGGCTATCCTTATTAATCCTTACGATGTGGAAGCGACGGCAGATGCTCTTTATTACTCGATTTTTATGAAAGAAGAAGAAAAAAAGAATCGCATGAGGCGGATGTGCAAGTCTATTAGAGAACGAGACGTTTACTGGTGGGTCAATAATTTTCTGCGGGCAGCGGCGGGAAAAGAGCTTAAGGATTTTCCTGAAGCAGAACTTCCAGAGTTTTGGCCGGGCTTAAGAAAAAAGGTTTTTGTATTTAAAGACAAAAAAGGCGGTGAAAACGATGGCGTTAAAAGAGAATGAGGCAATTCGGGCTATTTTAGGAAGGAGAAGCATTCGGCGTTTTGAAGAAAAAGCAGTAGAAAAAGAGAAGATAGAGCTTCTGGTTGAATGTGGATCAGCGGCTCCCAGTGCAGCAAATAGCCGCCCTTGCCACTTTATAGTTGTTACTGATAGAGACCTTCTCAATCGTCTCGGGGAAGACCATCCTTATGGCAAAATGCTTTTTGAAGCTCCCCTTGGAATTGTTGTGTGCGGCAACCCTGAGAAAAGCGACTTTGCCCGTCGTTATTGGGAAGAAGACTGTTCTGCCGCAATGCAAAATATTCTTATAGCTGCTCATGCTATCGGTCTTGATGGAGTATGGTTAGGCGTTCGCCATGCCGAAGGGTGCGAAGAGGCAGTTCGTAAAATCATCTCGATTCCAGAGCATATAGCAGTATTGGGCATAGCGGCTATTGGATATGGAAAAGAGAAAAAAGAGCCCCACAAGGGAATCGACGAAGGGACCCTGCATCTTAACAGATGGTAGGGTGGACACAAAAAAGAAAAAGTAAAAAAATTTAACAATGAAAGAGGCGAAAGGTGATGGACAAGCGTGAACATCCGGTAATTAAGGCTATCCTCGGACGAAGAAGCATTCGAAAATTTACAACAGCTCCTGTAGAAAAGGAAATTATAGATATTTTGCTTGAGTGCGCTTTTGCGGCTCCAAGTGCCCATAACCAGCGTCCATGCCATTTTATTGTTATTCAGGAGAGAAATATTCTTAATAGGCTAGCGGCGGCCCATGATTCAGGAAAAATGTTGGCTCAGGCTCCTCTTGCCATTGCCGTATGTGCAGACACATCATTCTATCCAAAAGAAGATCTGGCATGGATGGAAGATGCAGCGGCGGCTCTTGAAAACATCCTTCTAGGTGCACGGGCCTTTGGTATCGAGGGAGTCTGGCTGAAGGTCATGGGCCGTCATCCCAGAGAAGAACGGGTTTGCCCAATCCTGGAGGTTCCAGACCACATTAAGGTGACAGGTATAGCGGCCCTTGGATATCCAGCAGAAGAAAAGGCCCCCCATAAAGGGATAAACGACAAAGCCCTCCACAAAGAGAGATGGTAAAATAGTAAAATTGCAGGCTTGATAGGGAGAGGGTGGCTTTAAAGCCCCTCTCCCTTTTTTAGGTAATGTTTCTTTGAACGTGTTAAAATACTATAGTTTGTCACGTATTTAAATTGTCTTTTTGGAATTTATTCTGGAGGTAGGATCTATATGGAAGAGAAAAAAGGCGAGCCCCTTTTTGGCAAAGTAGTTCCTCTCCCTTTGGTGGAGGAGATAAAACATAGTTATCTAGACTATGCTATGAGCGTTATAGTGGGGCGAGCTCTCCCAGATGCCCGTGACGGGCTAAAACCAGTACAAAGAAGGATACTCTATGCCATGATGGAGCTTGGCCTTCGTCATAATACGGCATATAAAAAGTCGGCCCGTGTGGTTGGTGAAACCATGGGTAAATACCACCCTCACGGAGACTCGGCTATTTATGACACTATGGTTCGTATGGCTCAGGACTTTAGTATGCGCTACCCTCTCGTCGATGGCCAGGGGAACTTCGGTTCTATTGACGGAGACCCGGCAGCCGCAATGCGTTACACTGAGGCTCGGCTTTATGAGATCGGCGAGCTCATGCTGGCTGACATAGATCAGGACACTGTAGATTGGGGGCCAAACTTTGATGAGTCCCTTCAGGAGCCCCTTTGTCTGCCGGCGATGTTGCCCAACCTTCTTATCAACGGTAGTTCCGGTATTGCTGTTGGAATGGCTACAAATATTCCTCCTCATAACCTTGTGGAGGTTGTGGATGCCCTTTGCTACCTTATCGATACAGAGCCGGAGCAGGTTGATATAGGTGAAATTCTGTTTCGTATGCCTGGTCCTGATTTTCCAACGGGAGGTCTTATTCTTGGCCGGGATGGCATAATAGATGCCTATCGCACAGGGCGTGGCAAGATCACTATGCGGGGAAGAACCCACATAGAAGAGGGAAAAAGAGGAAAGACGTTCATCGTTATCACCGAAATCCCTTACATGGTGAACAAGACCAATCTTATAGAAACCATAGCTAAGAATGTCCAGGACAAAACTATTGACGGGGTTATGGATTTACGAGACGAATCTGATCGAGAAGGCCTTCGGATTGTTATAGAGGTGAACCGTGATACAGACCCCAATTTGGTTTTGAGACAGCTTTATCGCCGGACTCAGCTCCAGAGTACTTTTGGTGTCATTAATCTAGCGCTGATTGACGGGTATCCCAAAGAACTTTCTATTGAGGAAATGCTCAATATTTTCCTCAATCACAGACGAAGCGTGGTCAGAAGAAGAACCCAGTTCCGTCTGGAAAAAGCTGAGGCCAGGGCTCATATAGTGGAAGGTCTTGTAAAAGCCCTTGACATCATTGATGAAGTTATTGCCCTGATTAGAGGATCTGCAACAACTGAAGAGGCCAAAGAAGGGCTTATTTCGAAATTGGACTTTTCCGAAGCGCAGGCTCAAGCCATTCTAGAAATGCGCTTGCAGCGTCTAACAGGCCTTGAAAGAGAAAAACTTGAAGCTGAACTGGCTCAACTTCTTTCTGACATCGAGCGTTACCAGACAATTCTCGGAAATCCTAAAGTCCTTGATTCCGTTATCAAAGAAGAATTGCTTGAAGTAAAAAGACGTTTTGGAAATGAAAGGAAAACTGAAATCATTGATGCCGTTGAGGATGTTTCTATTGAAGACCTCATTCCAGAAAGCGACATTGTGGTTGTATTATCCAGAGATGGTTATTTAAGGCGAAAGGATCTTCAGGAATATACGCTGCAGGGAAGGGGAGGCAAAGGAAGAAAAGGCACAGCCCTTCAGGAAGAAGACGAGGTTGCACTGGTAGCGGTGACAAGCACCCATAGGGATATCTATCTCTTCACATCGAAGGGGCGGGTTCTTGCCCTTAAAGGCTATGTGATCCCCGAATCGAAGACTGGACGAGGCAAACTCATAAACCGCTTTGTGGCCCTAGAAGAAGGGGAGCGGGTTGTGACCATGCATGGGCGGGCGGTAGACGGAGCTAAATATGCTTTCTTTATTACCCTGAGGGGAACCGCGAAACGACTTGATCTGTCTGAGCTTGAAAATTTAACCCGTGCAGGACGCAGAGTCATGGGCCTTGACGAAGGAGACGAAATTTCCCAGATAGTGCTGACTTCAGGGGACGACCATTTGCTTATAGTAACGGCCCAGGGACAGGCCCTACGTACCCATGAATCGGAATTCCGCCCCATGGGGCGAACAGCGAGAGGTGTAAGGGGGATTCGCCTTCGGAAAAATGATTATGTTATAGGGTGCGATGTGGTGGCAAATGGTCGCTGGCCTCTGTTGCTGAGCGAAAATGGATTTGGGAAACGGACGAAATACGATGAGTTTTCTCTTCGCCATCGTGGCGGTAGTGGAGTTATTGTCATGAACCTCAGCGATAGGACAGGTTTGATCGTAGGTTGCTGGAGCGTTGCGGAAGGGGATGAAATCGTAGCGATAACAAGTCGCGGACGTATGATTCGTCTGGCTGTATCGGAATCCCCGGTCTTAGGAAGAACGGCAATGGGCAGCATAATGATGAGGCTTGACGAGGGGGACACCGTTGCTACTGCAAGCGTTGTAAGCACTGAAGATGGAGAAGACGATTAATGATCGCTCGTGACGGCTGGCCTCTTATTATTTTTGTTGCTTTTTTAACAGGAGGGAGCATGTTCATCTCCCCCTGGATGGCAGCTATCATGAGTGTCTTTCTTGCTATTGTAGTTTGGTTCTTTCGAGATCCTGAACGAGAATTGCCAGTGGATCCTGAGGTTTGGGTTTCTCCTGCAGATGGCAAAGTGGTAGAGATAGAAAAGGCAAGCTGTTCATATGTGGGAGAAGCGATAAAGGTTGGCATATTCATGTCCCCCTTTGACGTGCACGTGAATAGAGTTCCCTACGATGGGATAGTAGATTATCTGGAGTATGTGCCAGGTAAAAAGTGGATGGCTTTTGCCCCGAAGGCTTCTGAAGAGAATGAGAGAATGCTCGTAGGGCTTGAAACAGCTCATGGCCGGATTCTTCTGGTGCAGATCGCTGGGTTTTTAGCGAGGCGGATTGTCTGCCGTCTTAAAAAGGGGGACAGGCTCTGTCGCGGTCAGCGTTTTGGGATGATAAAATTAGGGTCTAAAGTTGACGTCTACCTGCCTTTGAGTGTAAAGTGCTCTGTAACCATCGATCAGAAAGTGAAGGCTGGTAAATCTGTTTTGGGAGTGACGGCGAGTCATGAGAAAAAAAATAGGTAAAAGGCATCTCTCCTTTCGAGAGATAGCTCCTAACATGGTAACAAGTGGAAATTTGCTGTGCGGCATGCTATCGCTGATCCTCACTTTTCATGGGCGTTTTCTTCCCGCTGCCTGGTTAATCTTTTTTGCGGTCTTTTTTGATTTTATGGACGGCAAAGTTGCTCGAAGTCTTGGAGGCGGAACTCAGTTTGGACTGGAATATGACAGTCTTGCCGATGTGGTAAGCTTCGGCGTGGCTCCAGCCATTCTTGTATATGCAAATTATTTGCAGGGTTTTGCCGGAGTAACTGGCGCTCTCGCCGTATGTTTCTTCGCATTGTGCGGTGCCCTGCGCCTGGCTAGGTTCAATATTGTTCACGTTCCTGGTCCTTTCCAGGGGCTGCCTATTCCTGCCGGAGGACTCTTTCTTGCGTCCTTCGTAATTGGAGGTATATCTGTTCCCGCTGCTCTCGCGGCATTCTTCTCTGTTGGCACGGGCGCCCTTATGATTTCTAGTGTCCCCTATGGGAACTTAAAGGGACTTCGCAAAGGAAACACGAATAAGAAGAAATTCTTATTCCTCTGTATGGTTACTGTGGGGCTGATTATCGTATTGCATGGAACAGCGCCTCTTGCAGCCATCTCTATTTATGTCATCAGCGGTTTGCTCCGTTTTGATTGGGGGAAATGGCTTTCCTTAGAGGAAGACGAAGATACCCTTAATGAGGGTGTTTAAAAAAAATACCAAATAATACTAATAGGTACTCAGGGGAGCTGCTTTAGCTGAGAGGGAAGCCGGCGCGCTTTCGACCCTTATCACCAGATCCGGATAATGCTGGCGCTGGGAGTTTTTGTATAGGAGAAGTTCGCCGAAACAAGGGGGACTTCTCCTATTATTTTTGAGGAGGTGCACATTGTGGCACTATATCGAGGAAACGCATTGACTATTGCCGGGAGTGATTCTGGCGGAGGTGCAGGTATACAGGCAGATCTTAAGACTTTTGCCGCCCTCCACATTTTTGGAATGTCCGTTATTACAGCTGTAACAGCGCAGAATAGTTTGACAGTTAAAGATATTCACGATATTCCTCCGAAGAGCATCACAGCCCAACTTGATGCAGTACTCTCTGATTTTCGAGTTGACGCAGCAAAAACCGGAATGTTAAGCAGGCCGGAAACCATTCATGTGGTGTGTGAAGCCTTGAAAAATTACCAGTTGTCAAATCTTGTGGTTGATCCCGTAATGATCTCGCAGAGTGGAGTAAGCCTTATTTCCGAATCAGCAGTTCAGGCTTTGAAAGAACAGCTGTTGCCCCTTGCACTTCTGGTGACGCCCAATATGCCGGAGGCAGAAAAGCTAAGTGGAGTTGAAGTTCAATCTCTGGAAGACATGAAGAACGCCGCCAGATTGATCTCTGGCCTTGGACCAAAAGCAGTTTTAGTAAAAGGCGGCCATATGGATGTAGAGAAATCAAAAGAAAAAGTTGTAGATGTACTCTATTGTGAAGGGAAAATAACCATTTTTGAAGATCCAAGGGTGGATACGGAGAATACCCATGGAACAGGATGCACTCTTAGCGCAGCCATTGCAGCAGAACTTTCAGCCGGCCGTGATTTGGAGGAGGCTGTTTCCTATGGCCGCCAGTATTTGCGGATGGGCCTGCTTCATAGCTTTAAGCCAGGCCATGGATATGGTCCTTTAGGCCATGCTGTAACACCAGAGTGGGTAAAAGAATATGAATCTGGAGACAATGAGATATAAGGATATTCAGATAGCAGAGGTCTGGGAAGATATAAGGCATTATCGCCCCCTTGTCTACCAGTTGACCAATATGGTAGCTGCGAACTTTCAGGCTAATATCAGTCTTGCGGCGGGGGCCTCACCCCTAATGTCCATTAATGCGGAAGAGGCTTCTTTTCTTGCAAGCAGGGCAGACAGCATTCTCATAAATACAGGGACGCCCTCTGATGAAAGTATAAGATCAATAAAAGAGATTCTTCCTGTAATAAGGAAAGAAAAAAAGCCCCTTGTACTGGACCCAGTCGGCTATGGGGCATCCCCTTTGCGGATCTCTTTAGTCGAAGAAATTCTCCGCAGCGAAGCAGTTACCACAGTAAAAGGAAATAGAGGAGAGATGGGGCTTTTAGGAGGAGAGGAAGGGACAGTTCAAGGGGTTGATGGCTACAATTGCAAAGATCTTGAGAAGGCCCTTTCAAACATCGTGTCCAGTTATGGAGTGGTGGCTGTGGCGACAGGAAAAGAAGACTCAGTAGCGATACCGGTGCCCCCGTCATGTTTCTTCCTGGTCTTGGGAGGGGGAAGCCCTCTTCTTCCAGCCATTACAGCGAGCGGATGCGCCGTAGGTAGCCTGATTGCTGCCTGCTCGGCTGTAACAGCTGATTATGGGCTTGCTGCTATAACAGCTCTCGTCGCAGTATCCCTTGCTTCTGAAAAAGCAGCCGGTAGGGAAAATGTCTATGGCCCTGGAACCTTCGGAAATGTTTTTATCGATGAGGTATCCTCTCTTGTAAAAAGTGATTTTTACGGATATGAAGAGCGTTTGAATAGAAAAGAGGAGTGGCGGGAATGAACATACGTCATATGTTAAAGCTTTATGTAATTCCTGATCGTCAGATAGGAGCCCCCCGAACTCTTCTGGAACAGACGGAAGAAGTTCTTAAAGGAGGAGCGACTGTCATTCAGTTGAGAGACAAGCAATCTGGCGGCCGTGAGCTTTTGGAAACAGCCCTGGCCATGAAAAGACTTTGTTATGATTACAACGTTCCACTTATCATTAATGATCGTCTCGATGTGGCACTGGCTGCTCAAGCAGATGGCGTCCATCTCGGACAAAAGGACTTGCCCCTTGAAGCGGTCAGACCTTTTTTACCAAGGGGTTTTATTGTTGGAGTTTCTGCACACACTGTCGACCAGGCACGAATAGCTTTAAAGTCCGGAGCTTCATATATAGGGATAGGGGCTGCTTTTCCCACTGGCAGCAAAGAGGATGCCCATGTTGTGGGGCTCTCCAGGATTCGTGAAATAATGGAAGCCGTTCCTATTCCTGCAGTGGCTATCGGGGGTATTAATGAGGAAAATGTTGCTGAAGCAATGAAGACTGGTGTTAATGGGGTTGCCGTTATTTCTGCTATTGTGGGCGCTCCTCATATAAAGAAGGCGGCTCGTCATTTCTTGAGCCTGATTTCGTGATCTCCGGAGAATATATTTTAGGGTAAAACACGGGCTGGAGATACTCCTCCAGCCCGTGTAATTTATGAAAGGTCTTTTAAAATGCCCATTCGCTTTGTCATAATGACAAGGGCGAAACCCAGAAGAGCGCCAGGGATGCTGCTAGCAAGAAAGGCGAACTGCAAAGCTCCCAGCGCAGGGGTTTTTCCTATGGCCGGCCCAATTACAAGGGCAGAAAGGGTGGCGCCTATAGGGCCAGTTCCCAGCGGCTCCACCAGGGCTGCCCAGTCTTTTTTGAAGAGGCGGTAGGCAAACCCCACCATCAAAACTCCAGGAATACTGCCTGGAAAGGCGAAAAGACTTCCAGTTCCCATCATATTTCGAATAAAACTTGTAACAAAAGCAATAGATGCTCCCCACCATGGTCCCAGTAAGATCCCTGCCAAAACATTAATAGTATGTTGGAAGGGGAAACATTTTGTCGGCCCCACAGGGATGTATATTCCCGAAAGGAGAACTCCTGCCCCAGCAAGGAGTCCGGCAACGGTCAGCTTTTTTATATGTAATCGTGATGATGAAATAGAGGCGTTATTTTCCGTTCCAGAGAATGGCATGAACAAGAACCTCCTTGTCTATCATTCCAATTGAGGCAGCAAAATCTGCGAATTTTTGCCACTTTTCCACGCTAAAGTCCTGAGTATGGGCGTAAAGGTCGAGAGTTCGCGCAAAGGCTGCCGTCTCCAGTTCCCTCGGAGCTTCAGGAACTGCTTTTAAATAGACTTCCAGTGCTTCTTCAGGTGTTTTTCGTGTCATTTCGATAGCCTCTTGTATAGCTTTTCTAAACCGCCTGATGAGGCGTTCTTTATCTTTGAGGGTTGTGGCTCCTGTTACAAATACAAGTTCGTCGTAGTCTGGGATTCCGTATTTCTCCAGTTCGAAATATCCGGGAGTGTAGCCATGCTGCTCAAGTTCCACTACCTCATAATTTTTGTAGGGCCCCATAATAGCATCAACTTTTCCTGTGGTTAGAGAGGGGATTATAGTGAATCCCACATTGATAAGCTCGTATTTTTGAAAGCCGTTTTCTTTTGCGAACCCGTCGGTAAGAAGGTCCATCATGCCAGGAACAGTGTATCCTATCTTTTTCCCTTCGAGGTCTGAAGGTTTTTCAATGTTCTTTCCCCCGATAAAAAGCAATGTGGTAAGAGGATGTCCTATGAGGCGGCCTACCCCTTTGATTTCAATGCCAGAGGATGCGGCAATAATTGTCTGGGGCTCATAGGCAATTGCAAGATCAATGTGAGAAGAAGCAGCAAGTTTCAGGGGGTCTGCCGTTTCAGAAGGACTGAGAATGGATAATTCCAGCCCGTGACGTTCAAATATTCCCTTCTCTTTGGCGACAAAGAGTGGCAAATGATCTATATTGGGGAACCAGTCGAGCATAAGGGACAGTTTGTCAACAGCAAAAAGAGAATTAGCTGAGAAACAGAAAATGGATAGAGCGAGACAAAGGATAACGACAATCTTCTTCAATAGCGCACACCTTCCTTTAAAGAGTTTTTTATCTAGTCCATGTGAGTGTTCTTTTCTCTATTGCACCCACCAAGATCCATAAGAATATTCCTATGGCAGTGAGCCACAGGATGGAAGCGAAAACAAGATCTACTCGAAGTCTTGCATTTGATTGGATCATAAGATACCCAAGGCCCCTTTGGGCCCCTACCCATTCCCCAATGACAGCTCCAATGGTGGCTACCGATACCCCTACCTTCAGTCCCGCTAAAAAGTAGGGAAGGGCCCATGGCCAGTAAAGATAACGGAAGGATTGGAAAAAAGGGGCACCCATAAGGTGAAAGAGCTTTCTATAATCGCTGTCGCAACTTTTTAACCCTTCAAGCAGATTCACGACTATGGGAAAAAAGATAATAATGGCAGCCATGAAGACCTTGCTCCAGATGCCATAGCCAAACCAGACGATAAGCAGAGGAGCTAATGCAAAAACTGGAATGGCCTGTGATGCCACAAGAAGAGGGGAAAAAGCCTGTTCCACAGAAGGATAAACAAACATTACCACTGCTAGTGGAATGGCGGCCGTAATAGAAAAAAAGATTCCCAATATTATTTCAATGCCTGTCATAGCTGCATGATATGCCAGCAAAGGGGCCTGGGTCACAGCAACAAATAGAACTCTGGAGGGAGCAGGAAGAATGAAAATAGGAATATTGGCAAGACGACATGCCCCTTCCCATAAAAGGAAAAGCAGGAGGAGAAGTCCTGTAGAAACGACGGTTCTTTTAACGAAGCTCATAATTGCATTTCCTCTTCCAGTTCAGAAAGGATCCGTTTTTTTATGGCTATATATTCTGATGAATCGAGGTTACGGGGCTTCTCTGATGGGAGGGTAATTCTATCCCTGATTTTCATGGGAGCCTGAGTAAGCACAAGTACAGTGTCAGCGAGGTAGAGCGCTTCGTCAATGTCGTGGGTGATCATCAATACAGTTTTCTTAAAATCTTTCTGAAGTGAAAGCAGTAATGATTGCAGGCTTCTTCTTGTAATGGCATCAAGAGCGGAGAGAGGCTCATCGAGCAATACAATTTCCCGCTCGAACATAAGAGTACGGATGAGTGCGCATCGTTGCTTCATACCCCCTGAAACCGCCCCGGGAAGATAATCCTCAAACCCATTAAGACCAAAACGTTCAAATAGCCCCTTTGCTTTCTTGTTTTTTCTGAGATGCTTCTCCTTTGAGAAGACCTGGGGAAGCATAGCGTTTTGCATCAGCGAGAGCCAGGGCAACAGTAAGTCTTTCTGTTGCATATAGGCAGCAATCTGGCCTAGGTGGGGTACAGCTTCACCAATCCATTCCATAGTGCCATATTCTCTCTCTATAGTTCCTGTCAGAAGATCAAAAAGAGTGGATTTTCCACATCCTGAAGGTCCAATAAGTACAGAGAAAGAACCTTTTTCTATATCCAGGTCGAACTGGTCGATTACAGGTAGACCATTGTATTTTTTCCCAAGGTGGCTGAGACGAAGCATTTCGGTTTCTGATCGACAGGACTATATCATTGCCCGATACGACTCAGTCTTCCCCAGACCAGGTAAGTAACAAAAATGCCCAGAATCAGGTTGGGCACCATGTAGCTTCCGTTGTATATGATGGAGTAGAGCCAGACGTTTGTTCCTTCAGGAGCGTAACTTCCAAAAAATATGACTCCTGAAAGTACGTGACAGAAGAGGCGAGAGATGGTTCCGAGGGTAAGGCCTCCCCAAAGAGGTTTTCGAACGAATGCGGCAAGGCCTAGAGCGGCAAAGGCGAGGGGGTAATCAAGAAGTGCCTGTACGGGATGCACTACGTATCCGCCCAGTGTAAGTTGTATAATCCCAGCCACAAATCCGGCACCAACACCATATTTAAGTCCATGTCGAAGGGCGAAAATAAGCAACGGCACATTTTCCAGGGTAACAGACCCCCCCTGGGGCATTCGCCAGAGCCTTATATAGGAAAAAGCAACAGTCATGGCTACCGCTAGGGCACCTTCAACAAGAACTCGGGTTTTGTTGCGCATAAAAAATCCTCCTTATATGAGGGACTGCCGGAGGAAGGAGAGAAATTTCTTTTAGAAGATTTTGTCTGACTTCCCTTCGCCGGCATGACCCGGATCAGGTTCCAGGGGTCGAGACCACTAGTCTCCTCTCAGCCGGTTTTCGCCGACTCCCCCAGTACGCTGTAATTTATTAATATTATTTTGCTCTATTTAACGTCGTTTGTCAAATCATGGGAAAAGAGTAATATATTTAAAAAAGAAGTCGTTTTTTTCGTCAATCAGGCAGGAGGGCTTCTAATGGAAAAAGAGGTTTTTACACTTAAAGGCGCCTATGGCGATGAAAAGGTTTTTGTCAGTCGCCTTTCCCCTAAGGACAGTGTGGGTAAGGTGATCGTCCTCTTCCATGGAGTTCATGGATGCGCCTCTGTCCATGAGGGGAATAAATATGCAGTCCTTGCGAGGATGTTGCTTCCCTTAGGCCTTACGGTCTATTTAACTGAAACAAGTCGTTTGCGGCGGGATCGCGATTCTTTCAAAGAGGACAGGGATCGCTGGGCTCGGACAGCTTTTCAGGGGAAAACCTATGGGATGGATCTATATGACGTATGTGTTGCCTTGAGTGAGATTGAAAAGCGCCATCCAACTGAAGAGATTTATTTATGGGGTTTTTCCCTGGGCGGTATTCATTCTCTTATGATCGCCGGTGGCGGCTATCAGACAAAGCTTCGGGAAGGCGGCTTCCCCCAGCCTGTTTTCTCCGTATCCCCTTCTGGGATCATTGTTTCAGGGAGCGGGGACAGTATTGATAAAGATGATGTTTCAACTACATTGAGACTACCCATCCTCGATACCATAGGAGATAACGCTCTTCTTTACAAATCTGTACGTTCCATAAAAACAGGATGGTTTGTAAGTTTTTATGGTGAAAATGACAACACTTTCAGCGAAGAGGCATGCCGTCGTCTTTTTGACGCGGCGGATATTCCTGAGAAGCAATTTATTATTATTCCAGGGGCGGATCATGCATTCAGAAGATTATATGGATTACCCTCTATAGAACCACTGAAGAGAATGGTCTCTTATTTAGGGCCATTTTTTGACAATAGAAATTAACACCCCCATGGCCAGACAAGGACTATATTAAAATAGGTTCCTAAAAAGGGTGCAGTGGCAAGAGCTATGATCCCTCCAAGGGCAATAAATGGACCAAAGGGTATAGGTTGTTTTCTATGGACACGACAAGTAAGAAGAAGCCAGCCAGCGACTATGCCGCCAACAAGTATCCCAATATAGAGTCCATAGAGCGTAAGGGGGAGTCCCAGACCCAATCCCATGCCGCCTATCAGTTTGATATCGCCTATCCCCATACCGCCCCTACTGATCCAGCGAACAAAAGCCATAATGACAATGCCCGCGAGAGCTCCCATTATCCCATCAAGAAGAGGGGATGTTCCAGCTGCCCATCGGAAAATAAAGCTGCCTACACCCATTACAGCGGGAACGGCATCGAAAATATAACCGCTGTATAAGTCGGTGAGAGCTGAAAAAAACAGTCCCACTGTAAGTAAAAAGGCCATAAAGAAAGAAAAGGAAACCCCCCATACATAAAAGAGCAAAAGACCTGAGACCACGAAGAACGCTCCGGGAATCCACGGCCGAGAGAAGAAACTTCGAAACCGCGAAGTTTCAGAAAGACAAAGATCCCGGGTCAAGTTCCTTGCGAATTTTTCAATGAGAGCCCCTAAAATAAAGAATAAGATACAAAGAGGTATCAATAGTATTTTTTTCATTTTCCCCCTCAAACTATTTCGAGTATTGAAAATAATCCTGAGTTATCCTTTATAATAGTACCACTACAAAGTTTAAGGGGGGAAGAATCGTGCTGAAGAAAATTCTTGTTGCCGTAGATTTGAGTAAAGTTTCAGAGGAGGTTTTTGCCTACGGGTGTTCTCTGGCCCTGCGGCTAGGAGTCCATGCATCTTTTATTCACGTGATGCCCCATCCTACGCTTTGGAAAGGATATGAGCCCTGGCTTCCGCCGGAAATTGATATGGAGATATCCGAAATAGCTCGGAAAAAATTAGAATATTATTTCAAAAAAGCCAAAGAGCGTATGCCGGAACTCGCCAATGTAAAATACGACATGATCGTAAAAGAGGGAAGCCCTTCAGATGTGATTATTGATTACGCAAGGGAAGGGGAATATAACCTTATTGTTATTGGATACCGGGGGCAGAGCACTATAGAGAGGCTCGTGGTGGGTAGTACCGCTGCAAACGTAGCCCGTTATGCTCATTGTTCTGTGCTTATCTATCGGCCTGGACTGGATATTTTATAAAACGACTTTTAAAAAAGCAGACAGGGCCCCTTGGGGGAAACTACCCGAGGGGCTTTTATTTGTTCAAATAGTTTGGCTTTTATCGCCCATTGGTAAGTAATGCAGTGCCCCTAATGGCATTATCTTCTTCTTTAGTGTATGAGAGTGAGTTTCATATGAAAAATCTTATTTTCTTTGTTAAGATTAGTATCGTTGAATTCTGAGACTTGACTAGAAAAAGATATGAATTTTCCCATGAATATCAAACTCTTAAGGGGGATTAGTGCATGAAAGTTACTAGAATTGACCACATTGGCATTGCGGTGAAAAGTATTGAGGAGTCATTGAAAGTTTGGGAGGTTGCCCTCGGGATAGCGTGCACAGGAGTGGAGGAGGTAGAGGAGCAAAAAGTCAAAACGGCTTTCCTTCCCGTTAAAGATACAGAAATAGAGCTTTTAGAGGCAACAGGAGATGACAGTCCTATTGCAAAATTTATTGAAAAAAAGGGAGAGGGCCTACACCACATATCACTGCGCGTGGAAAATCTTGAAAAAGCCCTTTCCGAGTTGAAAGAGAAAGGGGTTCGCCTCATTGACGAAACGCCGCGATATGGTGCCGGGGGCGCAAAAATTGCTTTTGTCCATCCGAAATCAACGGGTGGAGTTTTATTAGAACTCTCAGAGCGGTAAGGGGGCAGTTGAGACATGACGAACCGAAGCATTGACGAGCTATGCGCGGATCTTGAGCGCAAGCGTGCGCAGGCCCGCGAAGGCGGTGGTCCCAAGTCGATAGAGAAGCAGCGAGGCAAAGGCAAGGGTACCGCACGTGATCGTATAGCCGGGCTTCTTGACGAGGGGACCTTTGTAGAGCTTGACGAGCAGGTGGTTCACCGGTGCGGGCGATTTGGTCTTGGAGAGACCTCTTTTCCCGGCGACGGTGTGGTCACAGGTTTTGGTGAGATAGACGGGAGGCGTGTATACGTTTTCAGCCAGGATTTCACAGTTCTTGGCGGGAGTCTTGGCGAGATGCACGCGGGCAAGATCTGCAAGGTCATGGACCTTGCCATGAAGAACGGCTCTCCAGTGGTTGGTATCAATGACAGCGGCGGCGCCCGCATTCAGGAGGCGGTAGACGCTCTCAACGGGTACGGCGACATTTTTTTCCGGAACACCATTGCCAGCGGAGTGGTGCCTCAGCTCTCCGTCATCATGGGCCCCACCGCCGGGGGAGCGGTGTACAGCCCGGCTCTCACGGACTATATTTTCATGGTTGAGAAGACGGGCATCATGCACATCACGGGTCCGGCGGTCATCAAGGCAGTCACGGGAGAGGAAGTGACCAGCGAAGCCCTTGGTGGTTCTCAGGCTCATAACACCAAGAGCGGCAACGCCCACTTCACGGCCCGGAGCGAGGAAGAATGCTTTGTCCAGGTTCGCAAGCTTCTGAGCTACCTTCCGAGCAACAACGTAGACGACGCTCCGTGGAAGGAACCGTCAGACGACCCGCTCCGGCTGGTGCCAGAACTTAGGAACGTTGTTCCCACCAACCCCAACAAGGGTTACCGTGTTCACGACGTTATCGGCAAGGTTGTAGACGACGGCGACTTTTTTGAAGTCCAGGCCCTCTGGGCCATGAACATGGTCACCGGCTACGGTCGGGTTGGAGGACAGGTAGTGGGCATCATCGCCAACCAGGCCTCGACCCTTGCGGGGTGTCTTGACATCAACGCCTCTGACAAGGCGAGCCGTTTCATACGGCACTGCGACGCCTTCAACATCCCTCTGCTCACCTTTGTAGACGTTCCCGGATATCTTCCTGGCACCGAGCAGGAATGGGGCGGCATCATCCGCCACGGCGCCAAGCTTCTTTACGCCTACAGCGAGGCCACCGTTCCCATGGTCACGGTGGTTCTTCGTAAAGCCTACGGCGGCGCCTACCTTGGCATGTGCTCCAAGGCCCTTGGGGCGGACATGGTTTTGGCGTGGCCCCAGGCGGAGATTGCCGTCATGGGGGCTGAGGGAGCGGCCAACATCGTCTTCCGGAAAGAGATAGAAAAGGCCGAAGACCAGATGAGCGAACGGAACAAAAAGATCGAGGAATACCGAGAAGCCTTCGCCAACCCTTACGTGGCGGCAGAGCGCGGCTTTGTGGACCGGGTCATATTGCCAGAGGAAACCCGCCGTGAGATCTACCTTGCCCTTCAGGGTACGGCGAACAAGCGGGAGCTTCGTCCCCGCCGCAAACACGGCGTCATGCCTCATTAGATGGGAGGGGCGATAGACGTGACCAATCTGCACACCTATTTTGAAACGGGTTTCAGCGGGCCGTTGACCCTGTGCTTCATTGCCTTTTCAGCGGTTTTTATGGTTCTTGGGGGCTTGACGGCTATCATCTACGCCATCAAGTATTTTGGGGGTGTCAAGAAGGCGTCACCGCCGTCCCAGCCTCCGGCACCCCGTGAGAAAGCCCCCGCGGCGCCGGCAGTGACAGGCGCGGAGACAGGGGATAAGGGAAAGATCGTGGCGGCCATCGCCGCGGCTCTTCTGGAGGCCACGGGGCAGCCCTGCCGGATCACCGAGATTCGTCCCGCGTCGGGCCCGCATCGCCGGCCCGTTTTGAGCCTCTGGAGATCGAGCGCTATCATGGAAGGCCTCGAAAGCCTGAACAACACGAACTGGTCCAGCCGTTAGGGACCAGGGGGAGCCTATAGAATAGATAGAGACGAGAAATGAATCATGACATCACAGCAAGGTGGAGGGGAAGATAAATGAGCAAAAGATATAGAGTGACAGTGGATGGAACAAGCTACGACGTAACAGTGGAAGACCTTGGCGGGGCTTCAGCCCCTGTATCGGTGGCGGCACCAGCTCCGTCGGCGGCACCAGCAGCCCCTGCCCCAGTGGCCCCGGCTCCGGCACCAGCCCCCGTGGCAGCGGCGCCGGCTCCGTCGGCAGAGGGCGGCACCGTCATCGCGGCCCCCATGCCGGGCAAGATCCTTCGGGTCAGCGTAAGCGTTGGAACGGCGGTGAACGCCGGAGACGTTCTCCTCATCCTCGAAGCCATGAAGATGGAGAATGAGATATCCGCTCCGTCCGCCGGCACAGTGAAAGAGGTCCGGGCGCGGGAAGGAGACAGCGTCAACTCCGGAGACGCCCTGGTAGTCCTCGGCTAAGCCGAAGGAGGTACGGGCGAACATGGAAATTTATGCAAACTCATTAGGAATGATCCTTCGCTCCTCAGGTTTCGCGGGCCTTACGTGGGGGAACATGGTCATGCTGCTGGTGGCCTTCATCATGCTCTACCTGGCCATCGTGAAGGGATTTGAACCCCTGCTGCTGGTTCCCATCGGATTTGGATGCCTGCTGGTCAACCTGCCCCTTTCGGGTATCATGGACGAGGGAGGCTTTTTGCGTTATGTCTTTTTCGGAACAGAACATGAGATCTACCCCGTGATCATCTTCATGGGTATAGGCGCGCTGACAGACTTCGCGCCCCTTCTGGCCAACCCCATCACCTTCCTTCTGGGAGCGGCGGCCCAGCTGGGTGTCTTCATCGCCCTGTTCGGCGCGCTGCTTCTCGGCTTCAACGTGAAGGAGGCGGCGTCCATCGCCATCATAGGCGGTGCCGACGGCCCCACAAGCATCTACCTCACCGTGAAGCTGGCCCCCCAGATCCTGGGGGCTGTGGCGGTGGCCGCCTACAGCTACATGTCCCTGGTCCCCCTGATCCAGCCGCCGGTGATCCGTCTGCTCACCACCAAGGCGGACCGGGGTATCCGGATGGATCAGCTCCGCCCCGTCTCCAAGCTTGAACGGGTGCTCTTCCCCATCGTGTGCACCGTGTCGGCAGGGCTGCTTCTTCCCTCGTCGGTGCCCCTGATCGGAACCCTCATGTTCGGGAACCTCCTTCGGGAGTGCGGGGTGACAGAACGGTTGAACCAGGCGGCTCAGAACGAAATCCTGAACGCCACCACCATCTTCCTCGGCCTGTCGGTGGGAGCCACCATGAGCGCGGAATATTTCCTCACCATGGGAACCATCAAGATCATCGTCCTCGGCCTCGTGGCCTTCGTCTTCAGCACCGCCGGAGGCGTCGTGCTGGGTCAGGCCATGAAAGTGATAAGCGGGGGAAAGATCAACCCCATGATCGGGGCGGCGGGAGTGTCGGCGGTCCCCATGGCCGCCAGGGTGGTGCAGCGCATGTGCCAAAAAGAACACCCCGGCAACTTCCTCCTCATGCATGCCATGGGACCTAATGTGGCCGGCGTCATCGGAACTGCTGTGGCTGCAGCCGTCATGCTTACACTGTTGAGCTAAAATTATATGTGGAATAATTTCACGGGGGCTTTTAAAGCCCCCGTTTTTGAAAGAGGCGGTGGAGTATAAGAATGGCAAATATCAATCTTTGCGTCGCGGTTCTAATAGGAGGGGTTGTTGGATATACTTTGAAAATCCCGTCAGGGGCTCTCGTGGGGGGTATGTTGGGAGGGCTGTTTGCAAAGAGCTTTATGGGACTGGAGACTCTTCGTCTCCCCTACCTTTCTTTTTGCTCTCAATTATTAGTAGCATTTGTTATTGTCGCCCAGGCTGACGTGGCTTCTGTTCGACAGATTCCCCGTTTTATCCCGGTAGCAATTATTTATAGTCTTGTGATTCTTGTATTCAGTGTTTTTATGGCTTGTTTTGTTTCCAAATTATGCAAAATGGATTTAATGACAGCGGTGTTTTCCATGGCTCCTGGAGGACTCTCGGGGTTAGGTTTAGCCGCGGTGGAGTCTGGCGCAAATGCTTCCTTAGCCCTTGTTTTCCATGTTATTCGTGTTTCAATAGTACTTATAGCTATCCCTTTTATTGCTCTTTTATTGGAAAAGATGAGCTGAGTTTAGTCTTGAGGAGGAAGTCGCATGTCCGAAATGTTCAGGATAGCAGGAAAACAGCCCCTTCTGGAAGCAACCTTTCTTGCAAGGCCCAATCGCTTTTTGGTGGAATGTCTTCATGGCGATCAGAAAGTTCAGGCCTTTTTACCCAACCCAGGTCGTTTATGGGAGGTGTTGCTGCCGGACACGCTTATTTATTTACATAAAGATCCTCACGTCAACCCCTCGCGAAAAACGGAATTCACTGTTATTGGAGCTATGACGGAACATGGTCCAGTGATGTTGCATACCCATAAAACAAATGACGTAGCGGCATGGCTTTTTGATGGAGGGCTCGTCCCGGGATTGGAGAATTTCAGGGTTGTTAAAAGGGAGGTTTCCCGGGGTAACAGCCGTTTTGACCTCCTCGTTTCAGATGGAACGGATCAAATGTTGATAGAAGTTAAATCATGTACTCTTTTTGGACGTAAAATAGCGATGTTCCCTGACGCTCCTTCTTTAAGGGCAGTGAAACATCTTCAAGAATTATGCGAAATAAACAGAAAAGAGATGGCAGCAGGAATTCTTTTTATTGTGCAATCAGGAGATCCGGAGTTTTTTATTCCAGATTTTCATATTGACTATGAATTTGCTACAAAACTTTACCATAGCCAAATTGAAACAAGTGATTCTAAAAAACTGGCAGTCAAAGCATTAAAAGTTGCCTGGAGCAGTGATTTTTCTTTTAGTGGGGAGGTGCGGGAAATTCCCACCCCATGGAACGTTGTGGCACAAGAAGCTGGAGAGAATACTATTGACCTTTACATTAATACTTTTGCTGAAGAGGGTTTTTATCATATTTTTGTTTCTTCTAGCAGTGAACCTTCTAAGATCAGGACATTGCAGCGGTCTTATGCTAAAGGCGGGGCTTCCTCTCGCACTATAACAATACGCACCCAGCAAAACATAGAAGGAATGGTAAAAAAACAACTTTCCATGCTTTGTGATAGAGTGGAAACAGCAAGGGATCAGACGGTCTTTATTTTTAAGGATAACCCTTTGAAACGCCGTTCATTTGTTCAATTTTTGATACATACTCGTATTGATCGTCTTGAACCTATGATACCTTCCAATTTATTTGTCAGGCAGTAGGAAAAACAAGCACGGGGCAAGTCGTTCCCTCAATCAGTGCTTCTGCGGTAGTTCCAAGAATTAATTGCCACATCTCTCTGTGTGTAGAAAGGCCGACAACGAGAAGGCTTGGCGCAGTTTCTTCTATCCATTGGGTCAGTTCTATTTCAGGTTGTCCGCTTACAATGTGGATGGATGTGTTTGGGTTCCAGGTACTTACTTCTTGTGCTACAATTTCAAGGGCTCCTTCAGCCGCATTAAGAAGGGTTTGGGAATCTTCCGCATCTTCGAGGGGTATGCCATGGACAAGGGTTATAGA
Source organism: Aminobacterium colombiense DSM 12261 (assembly GCF_000025885.1). Taxonomy (NCBI): domain Bacteria; kingdom Thermotogati; phylum Synergistota; class Synergistia; order Synergistales; family Aminobacteriaceae; genus Aminobacterium; species Aminobacterium colombiense. The sequence goes on from NC_014011.1 coordinate 286,367, forward strand.
CGGGACGGTATCCACTTGCTGTAAGATGTCTCTAAGTTCACTTAGCATCATGTCAGTGCGTTCGGGAGAAAGGTCTACGGCAACAGTGATATTATTGTATATATCCCCCTCTGGGAAATGCCCATTCCTTGACCGAAGGATAAGCTGAGGGATGGCAAGTTGTTTCACTAGGGGAGCGATTTCTTCGGCCTCCTGAATCGGGATTACAGCGAAAGTGCATTTTTCTTTGCTCGCATATTCAGGGATGATCTCGAGTGGATCCCCAGTAGCGACAATAACTTTATAAAAAAGCTCTTCGGGAAGATTTTTCTGACAAAATTCATTGAGGGCTACTTCTGTTTCTTGTACGAGATGAGGAGTGTTGAGGCCTGCGGCAGGGCTCACTACATGCACAACAAGAAGATCTGATTGGCGCTGTAACGCTCTTTTTGAAAGCCACAAAAGCGCTTCCTTTGAAAATGGAGACATATCCATGGGGAAAAGAATTCGCCGTAACAAATTACTCTCACCTCCTGAAGAATTTTCCCTTTCAATAAGTATAACGCAATATGATCATAGTTACACATAGATTAAGAGATGAAAACCAGAGATTTTTGGGAGGATGTATTTGTGGGTTTAAGTAAAGATACAACGTGGAAAATAATAAAATACGCACAGAAAACCTTTAATGCTTTGCCCCATTCTTTGGCGGTTTCTTTCGGCGGTTTCTTAGGTGTCGTTTTGTGGGCTTTCAGCAAAAGAAGGGTTGATAGCGCAGAACGCCGATGCGTCAGAGCCTTGGGTGTGGGAGTAACAACGGCAAGAAAGATAGTGAAAGGTTCTTATGCCAATATGGGACGGTCTGTAGCTGAATTTACATGTCTTCCCAAAAACATTCATACCCTCGACTCTCTCGTAACTATCCATGGAGAGGAACATCTTCGACGAGCCTATGAAAAAGGCAGGGGAGTAATCTTTATTACAGGCCATATAGGCAATTGGGAGATGGCCGCGGCTTCTCTCGTAAGAAAGGGTTACCCAGTGAACGCCATAGGAGCCGAGCAGCGGGATGAAAGGATTACCGATCTGATCATTGATTACAGGCGTGACTGCGGTGTTTTAACAATAAGCAAGGGATTTAGTTTAAAAGCCGCCATGACCTGTCTTAAGAAAGGGGAAATTTTAGGTGTTCTGATAGATCAGGATGCTCGGGATAAGGGGATAGTTGCGCCCTTTCTCGGTCTCCCTGCCAGTACCCCCTATGGGCCGATAAAAATGAGTCTTAAATATGGAAGCCCAATGTTGCCCATTGTGATGATAAGAAGGCCTGATCACATCCACCACGATCTTTATATTCTCCCTCCTTTTGAGGATGAATCTTCAGAAAAGTTTGGCGAAAACATGTGGGAAGCTGTAGCCAGTTGCAACAATTTTATAAGTTCGTGGATATCTCAATATCCCGATCAGTGGCTCTGGCTTTACCCCCGTTGGGCCTCTACATTAGGGCACTCCTCATGATACTCGGCATCGATCCCGGAAAAGATAAAATAGGCTGGGCTTTCGCAGATAGCAAAGGAGCCTTGCTTTTTTCAGGAATTGTGAATAAAGAAGAGTTGTCATCTTTTTGGGAAGTTTTTATGCAAAAGCAATGGCATAATTTGCTTCCGTGGCTTAAAGAAAGAGAAAAAGAGCCTCTTTTAAGTGAAAGCGAGCTTACCATTGTTGTAGGTAATGGAACCACATGTAAAGAAGTGCTGCTTTTTCTAAAAGAAAGAGGACTTGATGCTCAAGTGGTTGAAGAGTATGGTACGACTCTGGAAGCCCGGAAAGTTTATTGGCGTTTGCACCCGCCTCAAGGGGTATGGAAGTTTATACCAAAGTCTTTAAGGGTTCCCAATAGAGATGTGGATGATCTGGCTGCTTTTGTTATTATTCGTCGTTATCTTGCCTCTAAAACCAGAGGGCAGGTCAAGGAGTGAGTTTGTTGAGGGAGGGTGAATGGTCGAGACTCTTCAAAGAAGAGTTCGCTCTTTTTTATAGCGTATTTAAATGGCTTGTGCTGGCTGTCGTTATAGGTGTTTTTGTGGGGACAGCCGTTTCTACTTTTATGCTGGCCCTTGAAAAATGCTCCAAAGGAGTGGGAAGTTTGCCGCCTTGGAGAATACTTTTGCTCCCTTTGGGACTTCTTGCAAGCGTTTCCATGGTTCGGTATCTAAAGGTTGCAGACAGCACTCAAGGTACAGAGAGTGTTGTAGAGGCTGTCCATCATCACCAGGGAAGGATCGACGTTTATACTGTTATTGTCAAAGTTATAGCTGCTGTAATCACCATTTCCACTGGTGGTTCTCTTGGACAGGAAGGTCCGAGTGCTCAGATAGGCTCAGCAGTATCTAATGTTTTTGCCACAGGTTTTCGTTTAAATGATATAGATCGAAGAAAACTGGTTGTTTGTGGTGTTTCTGCTGGTATGGCTTCAGTTTTTGGAGCTCCTGTAGCTGGTGCTGTCTTTGGCCTTGAAGTTTTATATGTGGGACAGGTATTTTATGATGTTCTTTTGCCATGCATAGTCAGCGGGATGGTAAGCTATCAGGTTTCTTTAAACCTTGGCATGGCATATATATATCAGCCTCTTTTGTATATTCCTAAAATGACAGGCCCTCATGTCCTTTTATGGGTAGTTCTTGCGGGGGTCTTTTTCGGTCTTGTAGCGCTACTTTTTATAGAGGTTCTTCATCTGGCACGAAGAGGATACAGAAAACTGGCCTTTCATCCACTTTTTAGCGCTTTCTGCGGGGGACTTTTTTTGGTGCTCTTATCATCTGTTGTGGGGCCAAGGTACGTCGGGTTAGGGTCTCAGACTATAACAGACGCTATAACCGGTCAAGAGATTCCCAAATTGGCATTTTTTTGGAAGTCACTATTTACAGGTTTGACCAAAGGAGCTGGAGGAAGTGGAGGAGTGGTAACGCCCACGCTCTTTATAGGAGCGGCATCAGGTGCGACTTTTGCTTCTATCTTTAGCCTTGACCCAGTACTTTTTAGCTGTATTGGCTTTGTTGCTGTTCTAGCAGGAGCAGCTAACACACCCATAGCAGCGACTATCTTGGCAGCAGAGCTTTTTGGATCGCGAGTGGCAAGTCTCGCTGCTATTGCTTCTGTAATCGCCTTCGTGGTTTCTGGATATAGGAGCATTTATCCAGATCAGATTGTGAAATGTCCTAAATCTCCACTCCTTGATATTTGTGATGAATATCGGCGTGTTGGTGAATATGAATTCGATCCGATGTTGCTGAAGCTTCCCATGGTGCGCCTTGTTGTTCGAAATTACAGGCTCTGGAGGAAGCAACGTAAAATTGCGAGGAAACAATAAAAGCTGCCTTTTCCAGGCAGCTTTTATTGATTAACTTCTCTTTACTGTATCTGTCACTTCCCCCACTTCGAAAGATCGAGCAAGTTTTCACTCTTTGCAACTATAGCTGATCCCACCATATCCCCAGTAACATTCAGGCAGGTACGCCCCATATCAAGAATGGCGTCAATGCCTAATATCATGGCATAGGCCGCGGCTACAGGGGATCCTTGTTCTATAGGCAGGCCGATGGAATCCAGAACAAGAAGCAGCATTATAGCCCCGGCACCAGGTACTCCCGCCGTTCCAATTGAGGCTAGAACAGCAGTGAGAATAACTGTGATTTGCTGACTAAAGTTAAGGGGCAGTCCTACGGCAAAGCCTATGAAGAGAGCGCAGACGCCTTGGTAGATAGCGGTTCCATCCATGTTGATAGTGGCGCCTAATGGTAGGGTGAAAGAGTATACGTTCTTTGCGATTCCTAGATTCTCATCGGCATTACGCATTGTTATTGGAAGGGTTCCACCGCTGCTTCTCGTTACAAAAGCGGTAATCATGGCTTCCTTTGAGCCTTTCAAAAAGGTAGAAAAACTTAATTTGTACAAAGAGAGAGCCCCACCGTAAACAACAATAAGATGAAGGATATAGCCGAGGAAGCAAGCCAGAGTTACGCCCCATAATGGCCCAATGGCCTTAGCTCCCTGCTGGGCAAAGACCACGGAGATAAGAGCGAAGACTCCTATAGGGGCATACTGTAAGACCCAGCCGACGATCTTATACATTGCTTCGGCAGCACCGTCAAAGAACTTAAACAGAAGTTCTCCCGCTTCGCGAATTCGTGAATCTTTGCTTATCTTAAGATAGCTGATGCCAAGACCGAACAGGATAGCAAAGAAAATTATTGGGAGTACGTCGCCTCCAGAAAGAGAAGCGAAGGGGTTTGTTGGGATAATATTGAGGAAAGTATTTGCGAGGGACGGTTTCTCTAACGCCTTTCCCGCTGCTTCCCCTATAGAGCCAAGGTCAAGTCCTAGTCCCGGTCGAAATACATTTCCCATAAGAAGACCGATTGCAACGGCAACTGCAGAAGTGAAAAGGTAGTAAATGACAATTTTGACGCCGACCTTACCAAGCTCTGCCGGACTTATGCTCGCGGAACCCACAACAAGGGTGGTTAAAATAATAGGCGTAACGATCATTTTCAGAAGTCTGACGAAGATGTCACCCAAGGGCCTGACCCAAAGTATGGAGTTGCCAGCCACCAATCCTACAATTGCGCCAAGTACGAGTCCAATAAGAATCCGAATTAATAAATTGCTTTTGAAATACCAGTCAAACATCCCCTTTTTCTCGTTTTCCATTCCCCTTTGCACCTCCCATGGTTATTGAGTGGTTCTTTTAAAAAGCTCATACACCGCACTGTTAATAATTATCCAAATTGTACCCTCTTTTAATAGACAGCACAAGAACGGATGTGTTTAAAAGAGTTGTTTAGTGGAACAGTGTAAGTTAAAATTCATAAATAACCCTATCATATTACACAAAAGGAGGCTGCCAGATGCTTAATTTTCGACGTTTATGGGCCGGACTTGTTCTTTTAGTCTGTTTTTGGGGGAACGGATCAGCTTGGGCAGCAGCTTCTCATGGAGGAATAGTCCTTGCCCTGTCTGGGGGAGGAACCAAAGGGCTTGCTCATATTGGGGTTCTTCAAGTGCTTGAAGAATACAACATTCCTGTAGCAGGAATAGTAGGAACAAGCATGGGGGCAATTATTGGGGGCCTCGCATCTAGCGGGTACAAAGGGATTGAACTTGAAGAAGCTGTTAATAATATAGATTTAGGGAGTCTTCTTTCTGAACGGGCTTCTCCCATGTTTTTACCTCTTGGTGAGCGAGAGGGAGATGCGGTTCCCTGGATATCGATTATCCATGGAAGAGGCGCCAGCGGTTCTCTTGGAGGGTTTTCGGGAGTAAAGCTTTTAGAGAAATTTGCTCAAATGGCTTCAAGAGTCCAGATTGTTCATTTTAATGAACTGCCCATTCCCTTTGCGGCTGTGGCTACTGACCTGGAAACAGGAAAGAAGGTTGTGTTGACAAATGGGAGCCTGGCTTCCGCAATGCGTGCTTCTATGGCAATTCCAGGCCTTTTTGAACCATGGGCAGTTGGAGGACGCCTTCTAGTCGATGGGGGGCTGGTTTCAAATTTGCCGGTTAAAACGGCGAAGGAACTTTTTCCAGGCTATCCTATTATTGCCGTAAATGTAACGAAGACTCTGAAGTCGAGGGAGGATCTGCGGACGGTCGTAGATGTTATAGACCAATCCATAACTGTTCTGACTCAGCAGAACGTAGAAACAGAAGAGAGGGACGCTGATCTTTTGCTGGTTCCTGACGTGGGGAAAATGCCGCTTTTTGATGCATCAAGGTCTGAAGAAGTGATTGAGGCTGGACGGGAGGTGGCGATGGCCCATCTTAAGGAAATTCAACAATTATCCGAAGGTGCCCCTTTGCCTCTTTACCACAAAAAAGAGAGCCCCGAAATTGTCACAGATGTATGTCTTGAGGGGCTTCCTGATACAGAATGTAGAGATTTCAGGGAAAAGTACCGATCATGGATAGGGAAACCAGTGAACACATTGAATGTGATGAAAGCCAGCAAAGAGATCTCAAAGCGCATCGATGTTCTTGCGGTGGATTATCGCCTTGAAGAGAAAGATGCCGGTACTGCCATTATTTTCACCGCTCAACGCCGTCCCTTGTCTGAATTTCGAATAGGGGGGTATACGACAAACCTTCATCCCTATCGCTGGTTATTTATCAATAGTATCTACCGTGATATTTACAATGAAGGAGATTCTATAAAACTTAATTTAAAAGTGGGGAAGCAATGGGCAGCTGATTTGGGTTATCTCTCATCACCAGAGGTTTCAAGGGCATGGGAACTTCATCTGTCTGGTCAGAAGTGGGAGGTTACTCCTGGTAATTCCTCAGAAAAAAGCTGGGAGAGATATAGTGCGGGGGTCGTAAGGCATTTTACTCTTGGGAAAATGCAGGGGGGCGCCGGACTGGGTTTTGAAAATGTACATTCAGGTGGAATGGATGAGAATGCACTAGGTCCTACATTTTATGTGGCATATAATACTCTTGACGATCTATTGGATCCTACGAGAGGCAGTTCTGTAAAGATTGCTTTATGGTGGCCTGATTATGATGAACTCCTTTACAGGGTCAATGTTTTTCATGCCATGTCTCTTTCAGAGAACTGGCGGCTCTATCTCAGGGGCGGATATGCTGAAGGAGATGTGACAGAGGCTAGTCACGCAGTGTATTTGGGTGCAGCGGAAGAACTTTATAGTTATGCAAACTACCCCATAGAAGCAGAAAGAATGGCGTGGTTCAATCTTGCTTTACGCCGGATTTTTTTACGAAGCTGGTGGGGAAACCTCTCTGCCGAATTTTTTGGCGGGGCCGGATGGGCTTACGACGACAGGGGAGAAAGAGCAGATAGTGTTTGGGAAACAGGCATTTCCCTTTCTGCCCCAGGGCGTTTTTTCGATGGGCGCCTGATGTTCCTGTATAATGACAGGAATGATTTCAAAGTGGGATTTTTTATTGGGAAACCTATTTGGGGGCATCATCCCTTACCATAGTGCTCCCCAAAATGGTTTTCTATTACGGAGGTAGACGAAAACCATGGCACGTAACATAACACCGAAAGAGACAGATTATTCTCAGTGGTATCTCGACATCATTAAGGTTGCTGAGCTTGCTGATTATGCCCCAGTAAGAGGGTGTATGGTGATTCGCCCCACGGGATATTCCCTGTGGGAATCCATACAGAAACATTTTGACGATGCTTTTAAGGAAACGGGACATGTGAATGCCTATTTCCCTGTTTTAATCCCTAATTCCTTTTTGGAGAAGGAAGCAGAACATGTGGAAGGGTTTTCTCCGGAGTGCGCCGTTGTAACACATGCGGGAGGAGAGCTTTTGGAGGAACCTCTCGTTGTAAGGCCTACGTCAGAAACGGTAATAGGCCATATGTACAGCAAGTGGATTCAATCATGGCGAGACTTGCCAATTCTCATCAATCAGTGGGCCAATGTAATGCGTTGGGAGAAGCGCCCCCGTCTTTTTTTGCGAACATCTGAGTTTCTTTGGCAGGAAGGGCACACCGCCCACGCCACAGAGGAAGAGGCTATGGAAGAAACTCTTAAGATGTTAGAGGTCTATAGGCGTATTATGACTGAAATTCTGGCTATCCCTGTAATTGTAGGGGAAAAGACAGCAGGGGAACGTTTCCCGGGGGCAGTGAACACCTATACCTGTGAAGCCATGATGAGCGATAAAAAGGCTTTGCAGGCAGGAACGAGCCATTTCCTTGGTCAGAATTTCTCCCGGGCCTTCGATATCCAGTTTCAGAACCAGAAAGGCGAACAGGAGTATGCGTGGACAACTAGCTGGGGGGTTTCTACTCGTCTTATAGGAGCTCTTATCATGACACACTCTGATAATGACGGCCTTATTCTTCCTCCGAGAGTGGCTCCCGTGCAAGTGGCGATCCTCCCTATCAGTACGAATGATTCGGTAATGGAAGAGCAGCTGCTTCCAAGAGCCCTAGAGTTTTCTGACAAATTAGACCAGATGCTTGGCGGACGCTTTACCTTCGTAGACAAGCAGTTCCATATGCGTCCTGGTGATCGGTTCTTTTATCACCTTCAGAAAGGAGTTCCTTTGCGTCTCGAGCTTGGAGAAAAAGACCTGGCCGCTGGAACTGTCAGGGCCGTGCGGAGAGATACGGGAAGTAAAGAGGATATTCCATTCGAGAATGTTCCGTTGAGGGTCAAGGCCCTTCTTGAGGATATTCACAAGAATCTCTATACGAGGGCTCTTGACTTCAGGATTGCCAACACATTCTCGGCTTCTACCCTGGAAGAGCTAAAGGTTATTGTTGAAGAGAAAGGCGGATTTGTAGAAACATATTTTGCTGGCACGCCGGAAGAAGAAAAGAAAATAAGAGAAGAGACTGGAGCGACACCGCGGTGTATGCCATTGAATGATACTTGTACAGGGACCTGTTTTCTGACAGGCAAACCACATGCAAGAAAAACGATCTTTGCCAAAGCATATTAGTTTCTTGTTTATGTAGGTATTGAGAAAACTTGCCTGAAAGCGGGATCCTGCTGTATGGGGACCCGCTTTTGGATTCTGATGAGGGGGGTGCGAGAGAATGGACAAAAAGGAAAGGCTTGCTGTAATAGATGTGGGGTCTAATTCGGTAAAACTTTTTGTCGCGGAGAAAGCTCATCAGAAAATCTCTACTTTATTTGAGCGGACAGAGATCACCCGTTTAAGTGAAGGGCTCACAAAGAATGGAGTCCTTCAGAATGTCCCCATGGAAAGAAATATTTTCATGGTCGAAACAATGATACATCAGGCAAAAGCTCTAGAAGTCGAAGGGGTTATCATTGTAGGCACCATGGCTTTGCGCATTGCACAAAACAGGGAAGTGTTTATAGACCGCCTCGCAAAGAAAACAGGCTTTACACTCTCTGTTTTGTCAGGTGAAGAGGAAGGGGAGTTGGCTTTTTTAGGGGCTCTTTCAGGACTCTTTGGTTTTTCACCATTACAGGAAGTGACTCTTTTCGATATTGGCGGAGGCAGCACAGAGTTTGTCAGGGGGAAGGGGAGAGAGGTCCTCGATAAATGCAGCATTGCTCTGGGTTCGGTGCCATTAACAGAGCGCTATTTACAGATTTCCCCTGTTTCTGATGAGTTGTTGCAACGAACCAGATCTATCATTAAAGAGCAACTAGAGCAAGTGCCCCCTGTGTTCAAACTGGGCCCTCTTCTTGGAATAGGCGGCACTATTACGACATTAGCTTCAGTTCACCTTGAACTGGAGGCATATAGTGGTAATAGAGTTCACGGAATGACCCTCACGAAAAGGGATGTAAACGAACAAATTCTTCAATATGCCTCTAGAACCATAGCTGATCGATGCAAAATTAAGGGACTGTCTCCTGGGCGCGCGGATATTATCCTTGCGGGAGCATGTATTGCGGACGAAATTTTGGGTTTGGCCAATGAAGAATCATTTGTAGTAAGCGACAGAGGACTGAGGCACGGAGTGGCCATACACTACTTTGAAGAAAGCTCTGGAAGAGATGAGCCTCTGCTCCTCCCTTGAATTGTTAGAAAAGAGATGATTTAAGCATGCGTTCCACCCTGGCTTCCTATGCCTTGATGCTTGCTGGTATTGTCATACTCCTTCATGGACTGGAAGAAAGCAATAAAGCATTCAGAAAACACCTTGGCAGTCGAGGAAAAGAACTTCTGACCACTATGGGAGAGAAGAACTCATCGGCTTTCACCCTGGGAGTCTTACTTTCGGCCGTAGCCCAAAGTGGAACAGCGGCTACAGCCTTTGCCGTGGGGCTCGTAGATATTCATGCTCTCCCTTACGAAGGTGCTATTCTAGTTATGATGGGGGCGGGCGTGGGTTCAACTCTCGTTGCTCCCCTTTTAGCCCTTGATATCATTGCCTTTGCACCTTTTTTTCTGGCCTTGGGCTTTTTTCTTTCCCATGGGCGTTCGGATAAAATTAGAAAAATAGGCGCTATTATGAAGAGCCTGGCCTTTGTTCTCACAGGCATGCTTCTTTTAAAAGTGGGTTTTTCTCCTCTTATAGAAAAACCAGAGTTCGGAACTTTTATAGCTCATATTGTTACAAGACCAGCCCTTCTTGCCGTTGTCGCTTTTCTCTTATCGTCCCTTACTCAGGGTTCATCAGCAATAATAGCTATTGGGATAGCCCTTATCTCTTCTGGTGTAGCTTCTGCGGAAGCCTTTTACCCCTTGGTTCTGGGGGCCCGTCTCGGAACTCCCATTATTGTTCTCTTTTTCAGCATGGGCACCAGGGTCAATGCTCGAAGGCTTGCGTGGCTTTCCCTTGCCTATCGCTGTTTAGGCGTCGTGGCAGGGTTGGCACTCGCACCATTTTTATTTAAAGCAGTAGCTATTTCCATCCCTGATCCAGAGATGAAATTGGCAGCATACCAGGTGGGATTGAGTGTTATCAATGTTATCGTTTTTCTGCCCCTTGTACGGCGGGCCGCAGTGATGAGTGGAAACTGGTTTTCCAAAGAAGTTGCTAAGGATCCTGGGGAGGCCATCTATCTTGATGAGTCGTTAACAGACTTTCCCCCACTCGCTGTTCCTTTGTTGGAAAAAGAAATCACAAGAATGGCAAATTATATTGAAACATTTATTTACATGCTTTTTTTTGCACCGGGTTACAGAGAACAGATCTACAAGCTGCAAAAGGGTATTCCATCTCTTCTTGAGCAGTGTTCCGACTATATGTTTGCTATACCGGCGCCAATCGACAATGCCGCGGAAATGGAAAAGTATTCGGCAATTTCCTATTCCCTTATTTCTATGGCCGATATTGTGGAAGTTGCCACGGGAAAACTCTACACCCTTTGGAACGAAGGGATAGAACAGCGATTATCAAGTGAACTTCGACAAGAAGAATGGCAAGACTATCTTCTTGTTGCTACAGATATTGTTCGTTTTAGTTTGCGCGCTTTTGCTCTTGATGATGCCGCCAGTGTTCAAAAAGCAACGGAACTCTCAAAAAAATTTAGGTCCCACGATCAGTTGCTCAGGCAAATTATGGTATTTCGGGGACGGCTTTTCAACTGTCGTCAAGATGTGCTTCTTTGGAGTCTTCTAGCAACATTGCGAGTTATTGTAACAGCTTCCCTTGAAGTTGCCCGCGGAGGTCGATTTAGAAAAAGAGGAGATGAGGGAGATGGTCTTTGGGAAGAAGAAAAAGGAAACTATGGAACTGACACCGGAAATGATACTCTACTCGAGTGATAAAAAGAGAATTCTCTCCATGGTCCATAACATGGGAGAAGAGGCTGTTGACGCTGTTTACAAAGCGATAGAAGCTCTTGTAGAAAGGGACAATGCTCTTGCTCGACATGTTGTTGAAAATGATGATGTAATAGACAGGCTAGAAGTGGAAATCGATCAGGAATGTCTCGGCTCAATTGCCATGCGGCAGCCGGTACGTGAGAATTTACGATTCGTTTTTACTGTGGCAAAAATTATAACAGACCTTGAACGAATTGGGGACGAAGCTGTCAATATCGCTGAACGGGCCCTTTTCCTCAATCAGCATCCTTTGTTAAAGCCCCTTATTGACATCCCTAAGATGAGGAATATCTCTATCGAAATGTTACGAAATGCTCTCAATGCTTTTGAAACAAATGATCCTGCTCTTGCGGAGGAAGTTTACCTGAAGGATCAGGAACTGGACGTCCTTTATTACAACATTTTTGAAGAGCTTATACAAATAATCGCTCAAAAGCCGAAGGGCGATAAAGTAACGGCACAATGTGCTGCTGCACTTATGTGGATAGGACGTCATCTCGAACGGGTTGGTGATCATGCCTCCAACGTAGCTGAAAAATCCTATTTCATTATTACGGGAAAGCGTCTTAAGCAGATAATGGAAGCAAAACAGCGTTTAGCTGAAATGGGGAGAAATGACTGATTATTATATATATCTATGGCAGATAGAATAAAAGAGAGTTAATCTTATGCAAAAATTTTTAATTTTACATTATTAATTGACAATTCGACACTCCTTTTGTATTATTGATATTGATTATCATTCTTATGTGTGCTCAAGAGGGAGGTTTTATTTTTGAAGACGATATCAGAAGTTGTGGCCCGTTATTTTGAGGATCTGAAAAAAGGATGCAATAATCTCATTAGCTGCGACCAGTTGGGAGAGCTTATGAGAAAAGAAAATGTTTACATCCTTGACATCAGAAAGCCTGAAGATTATGAGGAGGAACACCTGGAAGGTGCGGTAAACATTTTCTGGAGTGAAGTAGGAGACCATCTAAAAGAAATTCCCAAAGATAAAAAAGTGGTGGTTTGCTGTTATTCAGGCCAATCTGCAGGTCAGGTCGTATCCCTTATGAGAATACTGGGGTTCAATGCCTGTTCTCTTAAGGGCGGAATGAAGTGTGACCTGGCGCATATGCCTATTGAAGCCCGATGCTGCGATAATCAGCCAGAAGTTTGTGATTCTTGAGGCATTTAACAGCCCTTCTCCGTTGGGGAAGGATATAAAGGATGTTACTTCAATACCGCTCAGTAGATGGGCACAGAGTTGTTGTCAGATCTGTTGAGCGGTATTAGTAAAATCATTAGCATTCATTTCAGAGTTAGAGAAAGCGTCGTATGTCATCTATGGATTTTCGTGTTTTAGGTGGCAAAAAACGTATGTCTTTCGGATATCCCATGCTGATCATAATGTCAATTTTCACTGATTCAGGAAGGCCGAGTTCTTTTTTTATCCCTCTTTCATTGATCCAGCCGAGCATGCATGTCCCAAGCCCAAGGTCTGTAGCCTGAAGACAGAAGTGTTCACATGCTATAGCTATATCCATGAGACTAAACTGAACCCCACGGAAAAGCCCTCCCAGGGCAGAGCTATAGCGGGATCGTTCGGTAATAACAACGATAAGCACAGGGGCTTTCGCAGCAAAAGAATTCATTGCATAGATGCCATTAAAGGCTGCCTGCGCTAAAGAAGCGACTTTTTCAGGGGTGTGGGCTACAATAAAAGACCATGGCTGAGAATTGCAGGCAGAGGGTGCCAATCTGGCAGCCTCCAGGCATGTATCAATTACTGATTGTGGAACAGGCTGTGAACTGTAATCCCTCATGCTGTACCTTTTTCGAATAAGATCTGCAAAATCCAAAAATCTCCCTCCCAGCTTTTGCGAATGATTAGGATAACAACTTTAATTTTAGTGTTTGTTTGTTAAAAGGGTCAATAGCCAAAGGGCAACATGTCTGATTTGGAGGCCCAAAAGTGTATGTAATATTTCGAAAAAGGGATGTTGGCGAGGCCAATTATTCTTTTTCTTAAGGGAAAGCCAGTATTTACAAGGGATAGAGATGTATTTAAGTTTTTTCTTTTTCTTTTTTTGAGAGTTGACATCTTCTGAAAAAATGATATCATACCCTTCGCGCCGCTCGAAAGGCGGAGCGAAAGCAACAGAGCACCTTGTAAAGTGAATAGGCGAGACGAAAACGAGAAGCCAGTCAATTTAAGAAATTTATGGAGAGTTTGATCCTGGCTCAGGACGAACGCTGGCGGCGTGCTTAACACATGCAAGTTGAACGGGACGGATATTGAAGCGACTTTTCGGAGTGGTGGATATATTTGTTTAGTAGCGGACGGGTGAGTAATGCATGAGAACCTGCCCTTCAGAGGGGGACAACAGTTGGAAACGGCTGCTAATACCCCATATGCCGAGAGGTGAAAGGAGCGATCCGCTGAAGGAGTGGCTCATGTCCTATCAGCTAGTTGGTGAGGTAAGTGCTCACCAAGGCGATGACGGGTAGCCGGCCTGAGAGGGCGACCGGCCACACTGGAACTGAGATACGGTCCAGACTCCTACGGGAGGCAGCAGTGGGGAATATTGGGCAATGGGCGGAAGCCTGACCCAGCGACGCCGCGTGAGGGAAGAAGGCCTTTGGGTCGTAAACCTCTGTTGTATGGGAAGAAGGAAGTGACGGTACCATACGAGGAAGTCCCGGCTAACTACGTGCCAGCAGCCGCGGTAATACGTAGGGGACGAGCGTTGTCCGGAATTACTGGGCGTAAAGGGCGCGCAGGCGGATATTTAAGTCAGCTGTTAAAGTCATGGGCTCAACTCATGGATGCGGTTGAAACTGGGTATCTAGAGTGCTGGAGAGGTAGGCGGAATTCCCGGTGTAGCGGTGAAATGCGTAGATATCGGGAAGAACACCAGTGGCGAAGGCGGCTTACTGGCCAGCAACTGACGCTGAGGCGCGAAAGCCAGGGGAGCGAACGGGATTAGATACCCCGGTAGTCCTGGCCGTAAACGATGAATGCTAGGTGTGGGTGTCGAGAGGCATCCGTGCCGGAGTTAACGCGATAAGCATTCCGCCTGGGGAGTACGGTCGCAAGATTGAAACTCAAAGGAATTGACGGGGGCCCGCACAAGCGGTGGAGCACGTGGTTTAATTCGATGCAAACCGAAGAACCTTACCTAGGTTTGACATGTACGTGGTACGGATCTGAAAGGAGAAGGACCTAGCCTTCGGGCAAGGAGCGTACACAGGTGCTGCATGGCTGTCGTCAGCTCGTGTCGTGAGATGTTGGGTTAAGTCCCGCAACGAGCGCAACCCCTGCATCCAGTTACCATCGAGTGAAGTCGGGGACTCTGGATGGACTGCCAGCGACAAGCTGGAGGAAGGTGGGGATGACGTCAAGTCATCATGGCCCTTATGCCTAGGGCGACACACGTGCTACAATGGCCGATACAGCGGGAAGCTAGCCTGCGAAGGTATGCGGATCCCACAAAGTCGGTCTCAGTTCGGATTGCAGTCTGCAACTCGACTGCATGAAGGAGGAATCGCTAGTAATCGCGGATCAGCCAAGCCGCGGTGAATACGTTCCCGGGCCTTGTACACACCGCCCGTCACACCACCCGAGTTGGGTGCACCCGAAGCCGGAGGCTTAACCTTTCGAGGAAGGATCCGTCTAAGGTGTGTCTGGTGAGGGGGGTGAAGTCGTAACAAGGTAGCCGTACCGGAAGGTGCGGCTGGATCACCTCCTTTCTAAGGAGACAAAGGCGCCTTATATGAGGAGCCGTAAGATTGGCAGAAATTTTCGTCTTGCCTGTTTCGCTTTTGCACCTTGACATAGGAATAGAGGGAAGTAATCGAGGGAAAGTAAGTAGAATAAGGTATAAAGGGCATACGGTGAATGCCTTGGCACCAGCAGCCGACGAAGGACGTGGCAAGCTGCGAAAAGCTGCGGATAGGCGCAAGCGGCCTTTGACCCGCAGATGTCCGAATGGGGCAACCTGCCTGGAGGAATCCAGGCGTCCATAAGTGGATGGAACCCGGCGAAGTGAAACATCTCAGTAGCCGGAGGAAGAGAAATCGAAGAGATTCCCTGAGTAGTGGTGAGCGAAAGGGGAATAGCCTAAACCGATGGCATGTAAGGCTGCGGTCGTTGTGTTGTCGGGGTTGTGGGAATCCTCATGTCAGCCCGCAGGCTGACGTTGGAGTTACAAAGTTGTTATCTAGCCGAACTGTGTTGGGAAAGCAGGCCATAGAAGGTGATAGCCCAGTAGGCGACAGGTAACGACCTCTGAGAGGATCTCCCGAGTAGGCCGGAGCACGTGGAATTCCGGTTGAATCAGGGTGGACCATCATCCAAGGCTAAATACTGCTGGTGACCGATAGAGAATCAGTACCGAGAGGGAAAGGTGAAAAGCACCCCTGGCGGGGAGTGAAATAGACCTGAACCCGTGTGCCTACAAGCAATCGGAGCGCGAGTGGCAGCGATGTTATGAGCGTGACGGTGTGCCTTTTGTAAAATGAGCCGACGAGTTATTAGACGTAGCGAGGTTAAGGTGCGTTAGCACTGTAGCCGTAGGGAAACCGAGTCTTAATAGGGCGTTAGTTTCGTTTAATAGACCCGAAGCCGTACGATCTATCCATGGCCAGGTTGAAGTCCGGGTGAAGCCGGATGGAGGACCGAACCAGTATCTGTTGAAAAAGATTTGGATGAGCTGTGGATCGGAGTGAAAAGCTAATCGAGTGCGGTGATAGCTGGTTCTCCCCGATATGCATTGAGGTGCAGCCTTGCGAGTTCAGATATGGGGGTAGAGCTCTGGATGGATGCGGGGGACTGGGGTCCTACCAAATTCAACCAAACTTCGAATACCATATCTGTATTGCGGGAGTGAGACTACGGGTGAGAAGGTCCGTGGTCGTGAGGGAAACAGCCCAGACCGTCAGCTAAGGTCCCTAAGTGTATGCTAAGTGTGGCAAGGATGTGAGAGTGCCTGGACAGCCAGGAGGTTGGCTTAGAAGCAGCCACCCTTTAAAGAGTGCGTAACAGCTCACTGGTCGAGGACTTTTGCGCCGAAAATGTAGGGGGCTAAGCATACTGCCGAAGCTGCGGGATATGTGCGAATGAGTATATATCGGTAGGGGAGCGTTCCATACGGGGTGAAGCCGAACCGCGAGGTCGCGTGGACTGTATGGAAGTGAGAATGTCGGCATGAGTAACGCGAAGTGCGTGAGAAACGTACTC
Source organism: Aminobacterium colombiense DSM 12261 (assembly GCF_000025885.1). Taxonomy (NCBI): domain Bacteria; kingdom Thermotogati; phylum Synergistota; class Synergistia; order Synergistales; family Aminobacteriaceae; genus Aminobacterium; species Aminobacterium colombiense. The sequence continues at coordinate 302,862 of NC_014011.1, forward strand.
ACCGAAAGCCCAAGGTTTCCTGGGGAAGGTTCATCCTCCCAGGGTTAGGCGGGACCTAAGACGAGGCTGAAGAGCGTAGTCGATGGACAGCAGGTAGACATTCCTGCCCCGGCCTATGCCGTTATAACTGAAGGGGTGACACAGAAAGCTAGGTGCTCCGGGTGATGGAATACCCGGTCCAAGGATGTAGGAAGGCGCTTCAGGCAAATCCGAGGCGCTATTTCTGAGGTCTGATGGGGAGATCCCACGGGATCGAAGTCATTGAAGCTCGGCTGTCGAGAAAAGCCTCTAGGGAGGTATAGGCTGCCCGTACCCGAAACCGACGCAGGTGGGCTAGCTGAGAAGGCTCAGGTGAGCGGGAAAACCCTCGTTAAGGAACTCTGCAAGTTGACCCCGTAACCTAGGGAGAAGGGGTGCCACTCTGGTGAAGTGTAAATCATATGGAGCTAAGGGTGGTCGCAGAAACCAGGCTCAGGCGACTGTTTACTAAAAACACAGGTCTCTGCATAAGGCGTAAGCCGAAGTATAGGGACTGACACCTGCCCGGTGCTGGAAGGTTAAATGGAGAGGTTAGCGCAAGCGACGCTTTGAAATGAAGCCCCAGTAAACGGCGGCCGTAACTATAACGGTCCTAAGGTAGCGAAATTCCTTGTCGGGTAAGTTCCGACCTGCACGAATGGTGTAACGATCTGAGCACTGTCTCAACGAGGGACCCGGTGAAATTGTGGTACTGGTAAAGACGCCAGTTACCTGTGGTGGGACGGAAAGACCCCGTGGAGCTTTACTGTAGCCTGATATTGGATTTTGGTCTGTCATGTACAGGATAGGTGGGAGGCATAGAACGCAGGGCGTCAGCTTTGCGGGAGCCGCTGTTGGGATACCACCCTTGACATGCTGAAGTTCTAACTGTTTAGTCTGAATCGGCTGGCAGGACAGTGTCAGGTGGGCAGTTTGACTGGGGCGGTCGCCTCCTAAAGAGTAACGGAGGCGCGCAAAGGTCACCTCAGGGCGTATGGAAACCGCCCATAGAGAGCGCAAAGGTATAAGGTGGCTTGACTGTGAGAGAGACGTTTCGAACAGGAACGAAAGTTGGTCTTAGTGATCCGGCGGTACCGAGTGGAAGGGCCGTCGCTCAACGGATAAAAGCTACCCCGGGGATAACAGGCTGATCCTGCCCGAGAGTTCCTATCGACGGCAGGGTTTGGCACCTCGATGTCGGCTCGTCGCATCCTGGGGCTGAAGCAGGTCCCAAGGGTTGGTCTGTTCGCCCATTAAAGCGGTACGTGAGCTGGGTTTAGAACGTCGTGAGACAGTTCGGTCCCTATCCACCATAGGCGTAGGGTATTTGAGGAGATCTGCTTCTAGTACGAGAGGACCGAAGTGGACGAACCTCTGGTGTACCGGTTGTAGCGCCCGCTGCATAAGCCGGGTAGCTATGTTCGGGTCGGATAACCGCTGAAGGCATCTAAGCGGGAAGCCGCCTCCAAGATGAGATACCCCATTCCGATAGGGAAGTAAGGCGTCCTGAAGATGACAGGATTGATAGGCCGGAAGTGTACGAGCTGAGAGGCTTTGAGCTGACCGGTACTAATACGCCGAGGCCTTATTCTCATTTTCCCTTGAATTTCTTCCCTCATTTCTGTGTTGTTGTGCGAAAGAGTAGATTTGAGATCTCTGGTGGTCACAGCGGAGGGGCCACACCCGGTTCCATGCCGAACCCGGACGTTAAGCCCTCCAGCGCCCATGGTACTGCAGAGGCTATCTGTGGGAGAGTAGGTCGCCGCCAGGGATCTTTTTTTATGCCTTCAAAACACCTTAAAACACTCCAAATCGCCTTCGAAAACCCCGGATATTCAATAAATTCCATAAAGACAACGCAAAAATCAGACCTGATCACTCTTCCGAAAACCAAGGGGGTAGCGGAAATCTTCAAGGTCGCACATGGTGACCGTGATGTCTGCGCCTGCGGCACTTAGTGTTTCAACTTCCTGCCATGTTTTAATGTTTCCTAAAACACCGACAGACATTGAATTAGGCGTGGCTGAACGTACTACTGCCACATCCCTCAGAATATTGAGCCGCCGCCGGAGGTTCAGGCAAATTACCCCTGAAACGCCTGCCATCTCCGAATATCTGACAAAGGTGATAATTTGACCTTCAGATAGAAAATGCCCATCGAAGGCGAAGTAAAGGGGAATATTTGAGCCAAGGCACTTACCATAGGAGAGGAGGGCCTGGCGCACTTTTTCACGTCCCTTGTTTTCATGCATAACATCTGCACGAAGGGTAACAATAATTTCCTCTACGCCATTATCCTCTGCCCAGCGAATGAGATCCCCTTTAATAGAAGGCGGAAGCCCCGAATAGGGGTAATCAATAATAGTCCCTATCCTTAGCTTCGTTCCTGCAAAGTAATCAAGAACGAAGGGCAATAGTACAGGTGGAATAAAAAAAGTGTGGATGTTGTTCTCAATACAAAGCCGATAACTCTTTTCAAACTGCTTTTCATAAAAAATATCATAATAAGAAAGGTAGCACATTTTTTCAGAGAGGATATGAAAGGGCAGCGACTTTCCCAGCCCTGCTTCCGCAAGAGCTGCTCTTCGGTGAGCCTTTTCTGATAATAGTTGCAAATCAGTAGCCATATCATCACCTCATTATATTTATTAACGAAGACAGTGACACAATTCCTGGTTTTCTCCCCTACCTTTCTTTATGGTAACTTCTTTCACTATGATGGCCCCTTGACGCTGCAAGTATAAGAGCAAGGAAAGGGTAGTAGTTTCTGAAATTCCTATGTTTTTTGAAATGTCTTCCAAACAGATAATCCCTTTTTCTTCTATAGAGTTCATGACCTCTCCGGATACACAGTTCAGCCATTGTGTAAAAAGTTCCCGCATTTCAGGAGTTGTTGAAGAAGCAAGCTGTGAATTAAGGGAAACAGCTTCTATTAACCGGGCGGTCGCGAGGGATGATGATTCGATAAGTTTTTTCAGCTCTTTTAAAAGAGTTGCTTGAGAAACTTCTTCGCTCATGAATAGTGCTCCCTTCAATTAATAAAAAATCTGGTTAACTCACTACAATAATACAACATGAAGAGGATAAGGCGAAGGCTTTTTGTTCTGAAGTGATAGAATAAAGCAATATCCAGACTAGAGGGCATTATTTATTACGCGTTGGAGGAGTATGCATGAAGATCTCAGTTCTTCTTCTAGGTTTCGGGAATGTGGGGAGGGAATTTTGTTCTCTTCTAGAGAGGAAGGGTGACAAGATTTTTTCAGAATATGGATGCACCATTCAGATAAAGGGAATTTCGACCCAGAGAAGGGGCAACCTCTATTCAGAAGAGGGGTTGCATATGCCATCTGTTTTCAGGGCTGAAGAAGAAACAGGACGTATAGATTGCCTCAGAAGCAATGGCCTCTACATATCCCCCACCCTGGAAGATTTGCTGAATAACGGTGACTATCACATTCTTGTAGACACAACCTTTTCCAGCCTGGAAACGGGGGAGCCGGCGCGCACCTATATGGAGAAAGCCCTTTCTCGGGGAAAGTCTGTCGTTACGTGTAACAAGTCCCCAGTCTTTCTCTGGTACCATTCATTATCAAGTCTCGCCCGTGAAAGAGGGGCGAAGTTCCTATTCGAGGGAACGGTCATGTGTGGGACCCCCCTATTTTCTCTTTTTCGCCACGGTTTGCCCGCTACGGAAGTTCTTTCCTTTGAAGGAGTATTAAACGGCACGTGCAACTACATACTTGAATTGATGCGTCAGGGGAGCACCCTTGACGATGCTTTGCTTGATGCCCAACGGCGGGGATATGCGGAGCCCGATCCCAGTGTGGATATTGACGGCTGGGATTCTGCCTATAAAGCGATGATAGTCGCTCAGGCCATTATGGGAGCTCCCAGACTTACAAAAGATATGATAGAAGTAAGGGGAATCCGCGAAGTAACTCCCGAAATGCTAAATATGACAAGAATAAAGGGTGGCGTTGTCCGCCTTCTCTCAAAAATAGAAAGGAAGCAAAATTCCTTTAAGATCGAAGTAGCTCCTACAGCGTTACCTGCAAACCATCCTCTCGTAACTCTTTATGGGGTAACCAACGGTGCTGTTCTCTGCACAGACACCATGGGAGAGATTTGCATTGAAGGAGCAGGAGCAGGAAGCCGCTTCGCTGCTTTTGCCCTTTTGCAGGATGTTCTTTCCATTGCTAATTCTATGAGGAGGTGAAGCTTAGTGTCACAGAGACTTGGTGTCATAGCCGATACTCATGGACATGCCGATGCCTGGGAAAAAGCGTTGAAGATATGGGGGGACGTGGAAGCTATCCTTCATGCAGGGGATGTATTGAAAAGCGGTATTGATACAGGCCTTGCGGATCTCATAAATATTTCTTCCGTACCTGTTCTCATTGCTAAGGGGAATAGTGATTTTCCAAAGGACCAGGAAAGTCTTAACTGGCCCATCCTTTCTCCTTATGTAATGATCTGGTGGCACGGGAAGCTCATACTTTTGAGCCATGGCTCTCACTTTTCTCAGGTCAGGGAGTTGGCTTTGCGATCCCGTGCAGACCTAGTGATAACGGGCCATACCCATGTAGGTTCCCTTGTCAGGGAAGGGAGAACATGGTTTCTAAACCCTGGGGGCGCATCCTTGCCAAGAGGGCGTGACCCGGCAAGCGTCGCGTTGATAGAAGAAAGTATAATACAGATCATCACGCTGGATGGTGAACTTTTACACTATGAAATTTGGTAGATAGATAAGCAGAGGGGGTAGAAGCATGATTTTCATCGATCTACATCTTCACAGCACATGCTCTGACGGAACTATTACACCCCGGGCCCTTGCTTTCAAAGCAAAAAGCCAGGGACTATCTGTGGCTAGTTTGACTGACCACGACACAACAGAGGGAGTAAAAGCCTTCTTAAAGACATGCGCACGAAGAGAAGTCCGTGGTGTGGCTGGAGTTGAACTTTCTGCGGATTTCCATAGTGTTATGCATATTCTGGGGTATCGAATCGATGTGGATTCTCCTCTTTTTCAGAAACATATGAAGCATTTGCGGGAAGGTCGGGATGAGCGAAACTACAAAATTTGCCAAAAGCTTCAGCGGCTGGGTTTGTCCATCTCCATAGAAGAAGTGCAGGCTGAGGCCCAGGGAGAGGTCATAGCACGTCCCCATATAGCCAGGGTCCTTATCAGAAAAGGATATGTGCAGAGCATGGGAGCCGCTTTTGAGCGATACCTCGGGCGAGAGGCACCTGCCTATGTTCCCCGCTACCGGCTCTCTCCCCAGCAGTGCATTGAAACAATTCATCAGGCAGGGGGTGTTGCCGTTCTTGCCCATCCGGTTCAGACAACAGATGATTATGGAGAGCTTGTTGATATTTTGAGTTCATTAAAAGAGCTCGGTTTGTGGGGGATGGAATGCCTGGCTCCCAGTCACGCTCCTCAGCAGGTGTTTCAATATTTGCGCATTGCTAAAGAAATGGGCCTTTTCCCTACTGCGGGATCTGACTTCCACGGAACCAATAGACCTGGAGTTTCTATGGGGATACGGGTAAAGTTTGACTTTCTACCATGGGCGCGTTTAGGTATATCCCTATAGATTGATGGTATTATACGTAATAAGGTTAAAAGACACAGATTGACGTTAAGGAGGAGAACTTAGATGTACTTTCCCATCGACCTTAAAAGCGATACCGTTACAAAACCCAGCGAGGAAATGCGTCGGGCAATGTATGAGGCAGAAGTAGGAGATGACGTTTATAGCGAGGATCCGACCGTTCTGCGGCTGGAAGAGAAAGCTGCAGAAATAACAGGGAAAGAAGCCGCTTTGTTTGCAGTTTCCGGAACCATGGGTAATCTTGTTTCTCTCCTCTCACATTGTAATCGGGGAGACGGAGTAATTATCGGAACCTATTCTCACATTAACAATTACGAAGGGGGGGGCCTTTCCGCTCTTGGCGGGCTTTTCCCTATGCTTGTGGACGATTCGTCAGGAATCCCTTCTCCAGAATCAATTGGTGAAAAGTGTCTTCCTAAAAATGTCCACTATGCTCCCGCCAGGCTTCTTTGCCTTGAAAATACCCACAATAAGTGCGGAGGCATTGCTGTTTCTCCAGAAAGGTTCGCAGAAACAGTAGAAAAGGCAAAAGATATGGGTTTGCCTGTTCACCTTGACGGAGCAAGACTTTTTAACGCGGCGTTAGCCTGGGGAGCAGACATCTCTGTCTATACATCCCGTGTAGATTCGGTTCAGCTCTGTCTTTCCAAGGGGTTAGGGGCTCCCGTAGGAAGTGTTATCTGTGCCTCATCTGATTTTATAGACCGCGCCCGGCATTGGAGAAAACGAGTTGGAGGAGGAATGCGTCAGGCAGGGGTCATTGCCGCAGCGGGACTCTATGCTTTAGATCATAATATCGATAGAATGATTGAAGATCATGAGAATGCGAAACGCATAGCCTATATTCTTCAGGATGGCGGTTTGGCCGTTGAGGAGAAGGGCAGACAAACGAATATGGTATTCTTTTCTATTCCCGAAAATGGCCCCACTGCATCCACGCTTATAGATAGCTGTGCCCGTCGGGGAGTTTATTTCACAGCCATGGGAGAACGCCGTGTACGTCTTGTTACCCATCTTGATGTGTCGAAGGAGCAGGCAGTGAAAGCCGCAGAAATCATAGTAGAAGAGGTAAAGAAACCAGAATGATCGTTCCAGACCGTGATGAAGTAGAAAGTTATGCTGAATTAGCAATAAAAGAAGCTCTTGAAAAAGGAGCCTGTGGAGCTGACATCCTTTTTTACTTTGGATCAAGTCACAGTCTTTCTTTAAGGGATGAAAAGCCAGAACAGAACAATTCGGGTTTTTCCGTGGGCGTAGGAATACGTACACTTGATAGAGACGGGCGTCAGGGAGTGGCCCATATTAACACATTCAACAGATCTTCTTTACAGCAGCTTGTGGAATGGAGTTGGCATAATTGCGCTAATCTTGAACCTGACCCATGGACTGTACTTTATAATGGGAAGTCTTCTTATGCTAAAAACCTCGAGCTTAAAGATGAAAAAATTTCCGCTATCCTTCCGGAACAGCGTCAGGAATGGTGTGCAGAAATGACCCATCTCGCAAAAAAAAAGGATTCGAGGGTTCTCTCTGTGCGGAGTGCGTCATGGAATGATGGGGAAGGGGCAACCTTTTACATGGCATCTACCGGAGTAAAAGGTTGGTATGATGGAAGCGGCGTAGCAGCAGGCCTGAGCCTTGTCATGAGTGATGGGGTAAATATGGAGATGGGGGGATACGGAGAAGACTTCCGATTCCTGGAAGATATCTCTCTTCAACGTATTGTTGAAAAAGCGGTAACACAAACAGCCTGTACTTTAGGCGGTCGTCCCATTCAAACGAAGCGTTATACATTAGTCCTTTCTCCAGAAGTTTCCGCTTCTCTTCTCTCTGTGATAGGTGAGCTTTTTTGTGCGTCGAATGTACATAAGAATCGATCCCTCTACAAAGGGAAGTTAGGTAAAAAGGTGGCGAGTCCTCTTCTATCTCTTGTAGATGATGGGCTGATGCCTAGAAAACTCGGGACTGTGCCCTTTGATGGAGAGGGTGTTCCCAGTCAAAGAACCGTATTAATGAAAGAGGGCATTGTAGAAGGGTACCTCTACAACCTTAAACATGCTCAAAAAGACGGTGTAGAGTCTACTGGAAATGCCGCAAGAAGTATTTCCTCCCTCCCGGATGTGGATATTTCAAATTTTTATATGGAGCCAGGAAATATTTCCAGTGAAGAAATCTTTGTTTCTGTTCAAAGTGGAATTTATATAACGGAGTTTCTTGGCCTTCACACCGTAAATCCTGTGAGCGGCGATTTTTCTCTCGGCATAAAAGGTGTTAGCCTTTCTGGAGGTTTATTTGCCCAACCCGTTGCGGGAATGACCATAGCTGGTAATTTGCTCGACTTGCTCAACCGCATTGTCTTTATAGGCAACGACCTTTCCTTTTTTGGCGATACTGGAGGGTGCACTATGGTGATCGATAATGTTACAGCGGCCGGGTTATAAAAAATTCATATTTTCTTTTCTTCTCATATTATGTCTTTTCTTATCTGTCACTCCAGTGATGGCTGATTCGGCCTGGAATCTTGCCCTCGATGGCAGAATCCTCGGCGGAGTTCCTGTTAGGGATAATGGACGAATGACCATGGTTTCTATTGGTGTCATGGGGCGTCTTCTGCAATTGAAACTCGAACACAAAGATGATACCCTGCTAATTTTTTATAAGAACAACAAACTGCAGCTTGTTAATAAAGCGACGGCCGTCTGGCTAGATGTTCAACTAGTACCGATGGCATCAGCACCTGTCTTTGAAGGAGGAAACTGGTGGCTGGATTCTCGTTCCGCCATTAAAATACTCCAGGCTCTTTATCAGGCTGCAGGGTCCGCCGCTTCTTTATCCTGGGCTGGAGATGCAGTAGAGGCTTCTTCTCTGAATAAGAATGTGAAAAACCCTGAGAAAAAGCAGGATGAGGCAGAAGCAGCCATTTTGCCTGCAAGTATCCCCGTCGTGCCATCTTCCACACCTGCCTCTTTGGTTTCCTCAGGCGGAATGAGGCCTTGTGAACTGAAAGCGCTGAGATGGGGACGGTATGACGACAAAATAAGGGCAGTTTTCGATTACCAGGGGGAGACAGAGCCTCAATCAAGTCAAACGGGGCAAAATGTATCGATAGCCTTTACGGAAGGCAGTCTTTCTAAGACAGAAACCCTTTCACCCTTCCCTACTGACGTCCTAATAGAAACTGCGTCTTCTGAAGGAAAATATATTATTACGCTGAGCTCTATAAAGGGAGGAGAATTAAAGGTTTTCACCCTTCCTAACCCTGCTCGGCTCGTGGTCGATATTTACAACCCAAAGAATGAAGTCTTGCCTGCGCCAGTGGCAGTGTCAAATTTGAAACCAGCCCCAAAACCAGTGGCAGAGCAAGCCTCAGAACCGAAGGAGCCAGTTTTTGTTCCTGCAAAGGTTGTTCCTCGGAAATCCGCGCCTCTTGTAGTAATAGATGCTGGTCATGGGGGAAAAGATCCTGGAGCTGTGGCGAATGGCTACCGCGAAAAAGATTTGAATCTGCAATATGCGAGACAGCTGGCTGAATGTGTCAAGAAACGAGGGTTCAGAGTTCGTCTCACTCGTGATACGGATGTATATCTCAAGTTAGGGGAACGTACGGATTTAGCCAACAAATGGGAAGCTGACATGTTTATCAGCATCCATGCCAACGCCCTTCCTAAAGGAAGACATGCCAATGGGACAGAAATCTATATTATGGCATTGCCCACTGATAAAGATGCAATGGAGCTCGCATTGATAGAAAACCGTGAGTTGACAGGGGATAATGGAAGCGAAAGTTCAGCCCAGGTGGATAAAAAGACTAAAATGCTTTTAAATATTCTTGGGAATATGCAACAAAATGCGAAAATTAGCGATAGTACAGAAGTCGCGGAGCATTTATTCAAGTCCGGGCAAAAGCAGAAAATAAATATGAGGCGGGTTGCCCAGGCTCCTTTCTTTGTGTTGCGAGGGGCCACTATGCCGGCAGTTCTTATAGAAACAGGTTTTTTAACAGAGCGTAGCGAGGCAAAAAAACTTGCGACGCCATCTTTTCAGAAACAGTTTGCAGAAGCCATTGCACAGGGTGTAGAAACGTATTTTAATGGCAGATAGAATGGTGAGAGCGAAAGGAGGTGTGTGGCGCATTTGCGCTATACGAAATGGTTCGTAGAGAAGATGATTTCATTGATGATTTTGAAGATGATTTAACAATTCGTAAGGAGATCGACGAACAGGTAGAAGAGTCAAAAACCATACATAAACCCAAACCTCGTTCAAGAAGAGGAAGACGTTATGCCGATAAGCAGTCTTCAAAAAAAGCCCCTCTTGCCCTCCGTGCCATCGCATGGGTGGCCCTTTTGTTTTTATTTTTCGGGGTGGGGTATTGGGGAACATCATTTACACTTAAAGTTTTAAATAAAAAAAATCTTGTCCGCCAGGAGGAAATTGTTCAAAATCAGCAAGAGCTTTCTGAGCTCGTAGCTTCAGAAACAAATGCTGGAAGAAAGGTCACCTTCCCTCTATATATTCCCATGAACGGCGATGTGGTGCGAAAGGACATTGTCGTTCTTTCCAGCCTTATGGAAGATGACATGGAACGACTCATTCTCAAACTCTTTGAAGAGTGCGGAGATTCTTTGCGCGGGGTCAACATCCTCCATATATTCAGGAACGGTGATACAGCTTACGTTGATATAAGCGGAGGATTCATGTCTGCACTGAATGCTCTTGGAGAAGAAACTAGCACCTTGCTCATTACAGGTGTTGTTCGGACTCTGAAAGAAAATTTTTCCCCGGTTTCAAAGGTACGTTTCCTTGTTGAAGGAAAGATTCCTCAGAGCGGCGCGCCTGTAAATCTTTCAGTTCCCTGGGAACTGCGTTCATAAAGAGAAAGGACTGTGGTGATGGAAGACACTCTTCTTCGAAGTGACGGCAGAAAGTTCAATGAAATACGTCCCATCAGCTTCCAGCGTCACTTTACCTGTTATGCCGAAGGGGCAGTGTTAGCCTGCTTTGGTGATACGAAAGTCATTTGCACGGCGTCTGTGGAAGACAGGGTTCCTCCTTTTCTGAGGGGGTCTGGCCAGGGGTGGATAAGCGCAGAATACGCTATGTTGCCTCGTGCTACAGCAGAGAGGACATCACGGATGACCTCAAAAGGAGCGATTAGCGGGAGAAGTCATGAGATACAGCGCCTTATTGGCCGCTCTCTTCGAGCCTCCGCGGATCTTTCTCTTCTGGGAGAGAGAACCATATGGCTTGACTGCGATGTTATCCAGGCAGATGGTGGAACGCGTACAGCAGCCATATCCGGAGCCTTTGTAGCCCTATTCGACGCTATGCGGTGCCTGAAAGCCCAGGACGTGATAGAGAAAATTCCGGTAAAGTCTTTTGTGGCCGCCGTCAGTGTAGGGAAAATAGAAGGAAGCCTTCTTCTTGATCTTTGTTACGAAGAAGACAGCTGCGCTGATGTAGACTGCAATGTGGTGATGAACGGGGACAAACAGCTTATTGAAATACAGGGCACAGGGGAGCGGGGGACTTTTGCCAGGGATGAATTCGACGCTATGCTCGATCTGGCTGAAGATGGAATTCAAACTATAATGTTCAGTCAAGCTGAGGTTCTTCAGATTAGCGAGGAGGAACGACATGCTTGCGTCGGGAAAATCTGTAGTTTTTGCAAGTAGTAATCGAAACAAGTACGAAGAGGTTGCGGAACTACTTGCTCCTCTCCAGATACATCTTATCTTTGGCCCTGAGTGCCAGGCCATTGATGTAGAAGAAACAGCACAAACCTATATGGGGAATGCCTATATCAAAGCTGTGACGTGGGCAAAAAAGACAGGGATACCTGCTTTAGCAGATGATAGCGGTCTCGAAGTGCGTGCCTTAGGCTGGAAGCCAGGTATCTTTTCCGCACGGGTAGCCCCCTCTACAGATGGGAGGAATGAATGGCTCTTAAAATCCCTCGAAGGAATTGAGGATAGGGTAGCCAAATACGTGGCATCCTTCGCTCTTTGCCTTCCAGAGAATGGACTGGTTTTGATTACAGAAGGTGAGTGCTGGGGAAGGATTGCTCACGAGAGGAGCGGTAGAGGCGGTTTTGGATACGATCCGCTTTTTATTCCCCATGGGTACGAACGTCCTTTTGCAGACCTTCCTGATAAAATAAAAGCTCGAATATCCCATAGGGCTATAGCTTCTTATCAATTAATACATATTATTCATCAACAAATATGATAAAATAATCTACTGTCTGTATTTTCAGTGTCGTATAGTGTGTAGGGGGTGTAGAAGGTGAAAATGTTCATTGGCGTCGTGCATATGGTTTTAAGTATTGCATTGATTGGCATAGTACTTCTTCAGCAACGTAAAGAAGGCGGCTTTTCGGGTATCTTTGGCGGTGGAACGCAAGCTGACATGGGTGGAAGCCAGTGGCAGCGATTGAGTGGCTTAACGAAAATAACGGTTGTTCTGACCAGTCTTTTCATGCTAACGTCTCTTGTCCTCGTAATGATGTCAAAATAAAGGAGAATGGATATGGTAAAAAACGGGAATCTTGATTCCCTGGAGGATATCTCCTCTATTACGGTTGATATGGACCGTTTGTACAGTGCCACTCACGAGGAAATCATGAGCGGCCTCACTACCGATGTGTATTTTTTGAAAACGAGAGATGTGTTGCGCCGGGCCGGAAAGATTAATACGCCTGTGGTTGCAGAATTCTTTGCTCGAGGTAATGGCGTTTATGCCGGTTTGACCGAGGCAATGCAAATTTTGAGACATAAAAATGTTTCAGTTTATTCTTTAAACGAAGGAGACACTTTTACTCCTAAAGAAGTCGTTATGAGAATAAGCGGGCCTTATTCTGAATTTGGGTTGTATGAAACCGTCTTACTTGGTTTTTTGGCTAGTTCAAGCGGTTGGGCCACAGCTGCTCGGCAGTGCGTAGAGGCAGCTGATGGCAAGCCTGTCCTTTGTTTTGGGGCGAGACATGTCCATCCTGCTATTGCGCCTGTTATGGAGCGTGTTGCAATGGAAGCCGGCGGATGCTCCGGCGCGAGCTGCATGCTTGGCGCGAAACTGGCTGGCCACAATCCTATGGGGACCGTTCCCCACGCTGCCGTCCTTATTGTTGGAGATACAGTTGAACTGGCTAGGTTCTATGATGAAGAAATTCCTGAAGGAGAGCCTAGAATTGTCCTTATTGATACTTTTAAGGATGAAGCGGAAGAGTCTTTGCGAGTAGCGCAAGCACTCGGAAATCGTCTTTATGGAGTTCGTCTTGACACTCCTGGAGAACGTGGGGGAGTTACTGCTGAACTGGTTAGAGAGGTTCGTTATCGTTTAGATATTGCAGGCTTTTCCCATGTAAAGATTATTGCTTCCGGTGGCCTTAACCCCGAACGAATTAGAGTTCTTTCTGAAGCAGGGGTTGATTCTTTTGGCGTAGGAAGTTATATTGCCCATGGAACTCCACGAGATATGACCATGGACTTGAAGGTTGTAGATGGAATTCCTATAGCAAAAAGAGGAAGATTGCCAGGGATTATTGAAAACCCGAGGCTAAAACGTGTAAAATAAGCTGGTTCTACGAATGCCTTTTTGTGAAGAAGATGTGTTTTTTAGCGGGAATGCCGCCACCATTCCCTGATGCGGCTAAAAGAATGCAGCTTCCGCAAGAGTCGGCGTTCTTTGAACTTTTCTCTATAAATTTACTTGAAGTTAAAGGAGGAAATGAACATGGCAAGCAATCGTACCTACATGGCTACTCGTGAAAAAGTTGTTCGCGAGTGGTATGTAGTAGATGCTACCGATAAACCTATGGGACGTCTTGCTGTAAAGGTAGCCAGAATTCTCATGGGAAAACATAAAGCAACCTACACCCCTCACGTTGATTGTGGAGACTTTGTCATCGTTATTAACGCAGAGAAGGTGAAATTAACGGGGAATAAATTAATGAACACCAGAAGGTATCACCATACGGGGCACCCTGGCGGTATTAAGAGCCAGACCTACGGTGAAATGATTGCAAAAAAACCAGAGCGGCTTATGGAGCTCGTCGTGAAGGGAATGCTTCCCAAATCACGCCTTAACTTCCAGAGGAAACTTAAGGTATATGCAGGGGATCATCATCCGCACTCAGCTCAGCAGCCTGTAGCTCTTGATATCTAATTTGAGAAAGGAGGAACAAGAATGCCAACTCCTTCCTATTTTTGGGGAACAGGAAGACGTAAAAATGCTATTGCTCGAGTAAGAGTTTGCCCGGGTGATGGATCTATAGAAATCAACGAAAGAACGGTTGAAGATTATTTCCCTCGCGAGGTCTGGCAGTCTCAGGCCCTTGCCCCTTTAAAAGTTGCGGGTATTGAGGGTAGAGTGAATGTCTTTGTCCGTGCCAATGGGGGCGGTCTTACCGGGCAAGCTGGAGCAGTTCGCCTTGGTATAGCAAGAGCCCTTTTAAAACTGAATCCGGAACTGCGCCCCGCTCTTAAAAAAGCTGGGTTGCTTACTCGGGATCCTCGCATGGTCGAAAGAAAGAAATTCGGTCAGAAAGGTGCTCGTGGGCTTCGTCAGTTCTCCAAACGTTAGTTTTTTACAAAAAACACAATACATACGGGGCGTTTTGTTAAAAAGCCCCGTATGCTATCTTAATTAAAGCAGCTTTCTTTTCTAAAAGGAGCGACACATGGATAGCGGTTTAGTCCCTTTATCGTGTAACTACATTAAAATTTTAATGAACTAACTGGCGTCGAGTACGTTTTCACTCCTCATGGCAGGTTCGATAACGCCCGACGCCCGTCGGGTGTGAACTGATTCTCACCCTTTAAAAAAACTGTAACAAAGGGGGGAGATGCCGATGAATGATTTGCACCACAAATTTCTCGAAAGCATCGATAAGCTTTTCCAGGCTAAAAAGTTTAAAAGTTTGAAAGAGCTGCTAAGCACTATGGAGCCTGCTGACATTGCTGAAATAATGGGTGAAAAACCTCCTGTTGAACGGGTTTTTCTCTTCAGGCTTTTAGCAAAAGACCTGGCCATAGAAGTGTTTGAGTTTATGGACAGCACAGAGATAGAAGAAATGCTGGCCCATTTCTCTGATAGTGAAGTTTCAGAAATTATGGAAGAAATGTCAGATGACGACAGAACAGCTCTTTTCGATGAACTGCCCGCGAAAACCGTGAAAAAACTTCTATTGCGCCTTTCCCCAGATGAACGCAAAGTAGCAAACATGCTGCTGAATTATTCCCCAAGCTCTGCGGGGAGAATAATGACCCCGGAATATATAGATTTGAAAGAGGAAATGACAACAGAAGAGGCTGTTGGTCGAATTCGGAGGAATGCGCGCAGCAAAGAAACCATCTACACTTGTTTTGTTGTTGACACACAACGCTACCTAAAAGGCGTTGTCGATCTGGAAACCCTTATTATGGCAGAACCTCACACCTTGGTGGGGGCTGTTATGGATGATCCTGTCTACGCTACAACGACTACAGACCAGGAAGAAGTGGCTCAGGTCATGTCGAAATATGACTTGCAGGCCATTCCTATCGTAGATACCGAGAAGCGGCTTGTTGGCATAATAACCTTTGACGACGTTCTTGACATCATCGAGGAAGAGGCAACGGAAGACTTCGAACGAATGGCAGGTATCCAGCCGGTAGAAGAAAGCTATCTTGATGCGAGTGTATTTACGTTAGCAAGAAAACGTTTCATGTGGCTTTTTATCTGTATTTTAACAGAGGCGGTAACTTCAGTAGTATTAAAGAGGTATTCCTTCGCTCTCCAGAGTGTCGTAGCACTCACCTTCTTTATTCCTCTACTTATAGGAACCGGGGGCAATGCCGGCACCCAAGCCTCAACTCTTGTCATCCGCGGCTTGACCCTCGGCGATATAGAGTGGGAAGATATTGGCAAGGTGATTTTCAGGGAGATTCTTACCGGGATATTGCTGGGGGGAGCTCTAGCCATTTTTGGTCTTGGAAGAGCCTATATGCTTCATACAGGATATGGAGTGGCCTTGACAGTTGCTTTTGCCATCATCGCCGTAGTTCTTCTTGGGAACATGGCTGGAACTTTATTACCTTTCATTGCACAAATGCTTCATATAGATCCGGCAATAATGTCTGGTCCCTTTATTACAACTATCGTAGACGTATTTGGGCTCATCGTTTATTTTGAAATAGCTCGAAACATCTTATCCCTTTCTTAAAAGACTCTAGTTGGCACGGGTTATCCTTTAGGGTAACCCGCTTTTTATGTCTTCCATTTGACAGACCGATCAGTATGGCCTATGATATCCACATACCGAACGGTCGGGAGGTGAGGAAGTGAAAGACAGCGGACAAGATACAAAAGCTCTTATTATTTCTATAGCCCGCGAGCACTTTGCCGAAAAAGGGTTCTATGGAACAAGTATTGACGCCCTTGTAAAAGAAGCGGGTTTGAGTAAAGGGGCATTATATTGGCATTTCCCGGGGAAGCTCGATCTTTATAGAGCGGTTATAAAAGAAGAGGTAGAGCGTATCCGTCATATTATGGTTCCAGAACAGCCAGAAAAGCCTGAAGAACGAGAGGGGCTTTTCATTGCTCGAGGAGAGCAACTTATTGATGCAGTGATGAAAGACCGGTTGTGGCGAATGTTCAGCGTCCATATGGCCTTGGAGTCTATTAGGGGCAATAAAGAAATTCAGGATTTGAATCGTCTTATTAGTCTATCCTTTGTGGAAGAATTTGAGTCTATTCTTATGAGGATGTATCCCTCCCTGAAATATGGAGCGGGAGGACTTTCTCTTAAAGAACTGATTCAAATTTTCGAGAACTTTATTGCGGGATTAGTCTCTAACGTAGGAACAACCCTCTCTGTCGATGAAGCTAAACGTTCTTGGAAATTTTTAGTAACACGAGTCCTTAAAGGAGGGGCACCATATGCGCCATAGAAAATATTTTTATGTGATTGCGATAATAGCACTATTCGCTTGCCTCTTTTCGAAAAAGCAAATTTTATTGGCTCAGGAAAGAGAATCTCTCACAGAGGCGCTAGTATTGGAGCTTGCAGAGGAAAACAATCCAATCCTGGCGGCAGAGGCAGAGCGAGTAAATCAGGCGCAAGCCAGGTACTTAGGTTCCAAATCAGCACAAAAACCCCAATTGGCAGCGTCTTTAACGTACCAACAATTAGGTGAGGAGCCAAGGTATCCTGTAATTCCTACGGGGGGAGAGGCTATAGCGGGGTTTGAAAAAACCTATCGTGCAGCACTATCTCTTGACTACCTTCTCTATAGTAGCGGCGCTGTAGAAAACTCTGTGCGGAGTCAGAAATTGGCTTTAGAGGGGGCAAAAGCACAAGAAACCAGGGTATCACAGACTGTGGAAAGCAATGTATTAGCGAGTTATTACAATCTTCAGCGAGCTCGAGCAAAACTTGCTGTAGCGGAAGATGTATTAGATCTCACAAAAGAACACCTGAAGCAAGTGGAGTCTTTTTATCATCATGGTGTTGTAGCTAAAAATGAGGTTTTGCGAATTCGTGTAGATGTGTCGGAAGCCGAGCTAAACAGAATAAAGGCTGCCAATGGAGTAGATGTGGCCTGGAGTGCCTTAGAACGAGCTGTAGGGGTCTCTTTGCATTCTCAATATGCTTTGCCGGATCCAGATCAGTCTCGACCCGATGTTCCTATAATTGAGGATCCTTTTACTCTTGCCCTAGAAATCAGGCCAGAGCTTCAAGCTTTAGACCATGCTGTTCAAGCATCTCTATCTCTTTCTAAGGCGGCGGCAGCACAAAGCAAACCGCAGGTGATTTTGCAGGCTGAGAGCTATGTTGCTGATAACACTTTTTTCCCAAGCGAAAAAGATGACTGGAAAATCTCACTTACAGCACTTTGGAGATTTTACGATGGTGGAGCGAGTCAGGCCAAGGGCCAAGAAGCGAAGGCGACAGCAAATGAGTTCCTTTTCAGGACAGAAGACCTTAAAAAACAGATTAACTTGGAAGTTTCTGTCGCGAAACTTAACCTGGAATCTGCTTCGCAACGGATATCTGTCGCTGCGGATCAGGTGCAAAGTGCCGAAGAAGACTATCGTATGGCTTTAAAACGGTATAGTTCCCAGGTAGGCACAAATATAGATGTTCTTGATGCTCGTGTAGCTCTCACCAATGCTCGAACTCAGCTTGTTGACGCAATTTATGATACGCACATATCTAAAACAGAACTTTTATACGCAGTAGGCCTTCCTCTAAGTACAGCTGAAGAATAGGAACGGGAGTGATTTTGAGTGAAAAAGAGTTTGATGCTCTTTAGTGTGGTTATTATCTTTATTGCCCTCATAGGTTTTAGAGCCTATCAGCAACATCAAATAGAAAGCACTGTAGGTGAAATAGAACGGATAAAAGTAGAAGTAGTTTCTCCAGCGCAGAGAACTTTCGTGGATACTGTTCGTTTTGTGGCTACTCTTGAACCAGAAGAAGAAGCTGCTGTTATAAGTAAGGTTCCAGGTAAGACAGTTCTTCAAGTCCTAGTTCATGAGGGCGATAAAGTACAGCAGGGAGATGTTCTCGCCATTCTTGATACAAGCCTTATAAAGCAGCAGATAAATCAGGCTCAGGCAAGCCTTGCCAAGGCTGAGGTTTATAAACAGACCGCGTCAAACGATTACCGAAGATTTTCTCAGCTCTATAAAGAAGAAGTTATCAGTCGCCAACAGTACGATCATGTAGAAGGAGAGTATAAAACCTCTGTCAAGCAAGTGGCTGAGGTGAGGGCAGTTCTGGAACAGCTTAAGATAACGATGGGATATCATCGAATAGAGGCCCCGATTTCCGGCACTATTATAGCTCGAAATGTTGATGCTGGAGACACTACCTCCTCTTATCCTGCCTTTGTGATAGCTAAGCAGGAGCAGGTTAAAGCCGTAGGAGTAGTTCCAGAGAAACTCTACTCTAAGGTAAAAAGAGGTCAAGAGACACAAATTTCACTGGATGCTTTCCCTGGACGTTCTTTTAAAGCGAAAGTGTCTAGAATTTCTCCTGTTTTGGACCCTCTTACCCGAACAGGAAAAGTTGAGGTTGCTGTTGATGCTCTTTCCCTTATGAAACCTGGAATGTATGCTCGAGTAGAAATTCAAGTTGGAACACATGAAGGTCTTGGTATTCCTTTGGAAGCTGTTGTAAAAATGCCGGGCACCGGCATGCCTATTTGTTATATATCTACAAAAGAAGGAACTGCTAAAACTAAACACATTACTCTGGGAGGGGAAGGTCCAGATGCTGTTGAGGTAATCGAAGGAATATCTCCTTCCGATAACATTATTGTTACCCGTTCGGAAAAACTTTCTGAGGGAGCGCCAATTGAGGTGGTTCAGCGATGAATTTGCCAGAGTTTTCAGTCAAAAGGCGAGTAACCACCCTTATGATTTTTCTCGTGGTCATGTTGCTTGGGGGTATTGTTTTTACGTCTTTAAAAGTAGATTTATTGCCTGAAATAGAACCTCCAGTTATTAATATTTTGACTTCATGGCCAGGAGCCTCTGCAAGCGATGTAGAGCAGCGGGTTTCCAAAATAGTAGAAAATCACATAGCCATGATTGAAGGGGTGGATACTATCCTTTCAAAGTCCCAAGATAACATATCCGTTGTCTCTGTGAAGTTTGACTGGGGAGAAGACTTAGATGTCAAAATCGGAGATGTTCGAGACGCGGTGAACTTCGCTAAGCGAGATTTACCTAGCGATGCAGAGGAGCCCATCTTACTGAGAATAACTTCAGGAACGGTTCCTGTTCTTGTAATGTCTCTAACGGCAGACGAATCCTTGCCTGGCCTTTACCATTATGCAAATAAAACTATTTCTGAAACAATTTCCCGTATTTCTGGTGTAGGACAAGTTCTAATCTATGGCGGAGATCGACGGGAGATACAAGTACAACTCAATATAGATAAAATTGAAGCATATGGACTTGCTCCACAAGCAGTAGTGCAAGTGCTTGAACGAGAGAATATTAACATTCCTTCAGGATCTCTGAAGGATGGGCAAATTGAATATTATCTACGTGTTCCTGGCAGATTTCAAAGTGTAGAAGATATGCACAAAGTAATTGTAGGTGTATCGAAAAACCGTCCTATATATCTTTCTGATGTGGCGACTATTTCCGATAGTTTTAAAGATCCTGACATTCAAGGATATCATGCGGGAAAGCAGTCAGTAATTCTCATTGTTCTCAAAAACAGTGACGCCAATACAGTGGAAGTGAGCCAAGCTGTTCTTAAGAAGATGGAGGATATGAAGAATCGAGAGTTCCCAGGCGACGTAGAGTATCATGTGGGGCTTGACGCCGCTGATTTTATTCAAGATTCTGTACGCAATTTAAGTTTCTCTCTTTTTATGGGAATACTTTTGGTGTTCCTTGTGACATGGGCCTTTTTAAAACGACTTCCAGCCTCGCTTATTATTTGCGGAGCAATCCCCTTCTCTCTTGTCATTACTTTTATAATTATGGGATGGCTCGATTATACTATCAATATTTTCACCCTTTCGGCTCTAGCCGTAGCAAGTGGCATGGTTGTGGATAATTCCATTGTCGCTACTGATCAGATTGTTTACCACTTAGAACTTGGAGAGCGACGGAATGTGGCAAGTATCCTTGGTGCACAGGAAGTACAGTCTGCCCTTTTCGCTTCGACGCTTACCACGGCTGTTGTGTTGCTCCCGTTAGCTTTTATTTCAGGGCTTGTGGGTGTTTTCTTTTCAGCATTGACTATTGTGATGGTTGTAGCCGTTATGGCATCGCTCTTTGTCAGTCTTACCTTTGTTCCAATGATGGGAAGCCGGTTTTTCAAGCGCGAAGAAGATCGCTTAAAAATGCACCAATATACGGAACGACTCCTCGTATGGCTTGAACAAAGTTACAAGAACATCCTTTCATGGAGCCTTTTTAACAGGAAAAAAGTTATTGCCGCAGCTATATTGCTTTTGGTTCTTACTTTAACTGGATTTCGTTTCATAGGTACTGAACTGACACCGGAACCGGATACGGGAGATATCTCCATTACCTTTACACTCTCAGAAGGAATCAGGATTGAAAAAACTGAAGAACTTCTTAAAGAAATAATGGCATATGCTGAAAAAACAGTACCGGAGGCAACAAATATATTTGCTTATGATGGCCGGGATGAGAAGGGCTATGCAGTAGCTGTCGGGCAAGAAGCTGGTCCTAACGTGGGAACTGTGGGGCTTAAGCTTGTAGAGAAAAAGAAAAGAGAGCGCAGTGCTTTTGAAGTAGCCAATGAATTGCGTAATTGGCTACAAACAAAACCTGGCATTGAAAAAATGACAGTTGTGGTCACGTCTCCTATTAAAGCTATGTTGCTTGGGTCGAAACCCTTGAATATAGAAGTATATGGAGACAACCTTGATCATGTTATAGAAACGGCAAATACGATCAAGAATAGCCTCATGAAGATACCAGGAGCTGTTGATGTGACGTTGAGCCAAAAACAAAATCGCCCAGAAGTATGGGTACAGGTTGATAGAGAAAAGGCGGCTTTGACAGGTGTAAGTACGGCATCTGTTGCACAGACTCTGAGGACGTATTATTACGGATATGAAACAGGCGAAAGTTATTGGGAAGGTGATGATGATTATCCCATTCGAGTTCGGTTGAACACTGATGAACGAAACTCTCGCGAGGTTTTAAATCGTCTGATGGTTCCGAATGTAAATGGGGAGCTTATTCGCCTTTCTACAGTAGCACAACTAAATGACACAGTAGGTCCACCGGAAATACAGCGCAAAAATAAACAGCGCTATGTAGTCGTTGAAGCAAATGTTCATGGGAGATCGTTAGGCCAGCTGACGCAAGATGCAAGAGCAACTATCGAAAAAATGGATATCCCTCAAGATATTCGCATCGATTTTGGTGGAGAGGTGGAAGAAAAAGACAAGGCTTTTCGTCAAATGGGATATTTAGTTTTGTTGGGGGTCCTTTTGGTCTATATGGTTATGGCAGGGCAATATGAAGCTTACCTCGATCCCTTTGTCATCATGTTCAGCATCCCCTTTGCCCTTACTGGCGTGGCTTTCGCCTATCTTCTGACGGGGATGTATCTTTCGTTACAAGCACTGCTCGGGGTCATTATGCTGGTCGGGATTGTGGTCAATAACGCCATTGTACTTGTAGACTATATCAACCTTCTCAGAGCTCGAGGCTTAAAATTGAGAGAGTCTCTTCTTGAGGCAGGGGAACGTCGTTTACGCCCTGTTTTAATGACGACACTCACCACATTTTTTGGCATGTTGCCAATGGCTATTAGCCAGGACCAGGGAGCAGAACTCTGGCGTCCGCTTGCAATTTCTGTAATGGGAGGATTGCTCGTTTCTACCATAGTAACGTTAGTAATTGTACCTGTAATTTACAGCTTGTTTGAAGAAAAGCTTCGTCGTAAAAAGCGTTTCGCTGAGGCAGAGGAGGTTTAGGCAGCATGAAGATGTTCTGGATTTTTTGTAATGAAAGTGTCGCGGAAGACCTCATGGATGTTCTCAATAAAAACGGAATCACGGGATATTTTGTTTGGAAAAATGTTTTGTTCCGTGATAACGAGAGTGGGAAAACCCATTGGGATGATGCAATATATCCCGGCAAAGACTGGGCTTTTATGGTCTTTTGTGATGATGAAGATGTTTTGGTCTTAAAAGAGAAACTCGAACACCTAGAAGAAGAACCGTATATAAAGCAGGCAGGGATAAAAGCTTTTATTGCAGAAGCAAAAAAAGTAATGTAAAATAATGCTCTGTTGATGACTGGTGTTGACAGATTCTTTTCTCCCGCTATAATATACCAGCGGCGAGCCGGTGTAGCTCAGTTGGTAGAGCAGCTGACTTGTAATCAGCAGGTCCCCAGTTCGAGTCTGGGTGCCGGCTCCAGTAAATTGACAACGTGGTGGGATGGCCGAGTGGTCAAAGGCTGCAGACTGTAAATCTGCTGGCGTTCGCCTACGTAGGTTCGAACCCTACTCCCACCACCATTTATATATTATGAAAGCCGACTTAGCTCAGCAGGTAGAGCACATCCATGGTAAGGATGGGGTCTCCGGTTCGAGTCCGGAAGTCGGCTCCAGTGTTAGCAAAGGGTCCCCGGTTATTTTCGGGACCCTTTTTCTATTTGTATGTCATATGACTGTTTGCACAATTTAACTTTCCTGCCAAATTGTCTTGTTTAAACTCCCCACCAGCAGGCAACCTTCCTACTATCCGCATGACCGGCCAGATAAAAAATCGTTTGGGGCCCCACCACCACATATTTGTGTAGGAAAAGCCCGGCGATACGTAAAAGAAGATTTAGATAAGTGGATTGATGCTCAACCAAGAAAGTTTTGCCTATCTTACAAGGGGGAATTTAATAGCATATATTCACAAAATAATACGAAAACACTATACGTTTATATCTGTTTTGGCGAGAAAGGGTTGAAATATTGGCCTCTTTTCGCTTAATTAGATATTAAAATGTGTTAAGCACTTTGTTTTTAAGGGGAAATTACGATGAAGTATTATGAGAAGCTCGTCGATATGAAATGTTTCACACGGCAGGATGTGAAAAATTGACAGGGAATAAAGAGACCGCAAAATCCCTTTTGAACAACTATAAAAAGAAAGGGTACATTGAAAGTGTCCGGCGGAACCTCTTCGTTTCCATCAGCATGGAGACAGGCGAGCCTCTAGCGGACCGTTTCGTGATTGCCAGCCATATCGTTCCAGAGGCCTGCGTCACCCATCATTCGGCCTTTCAGTTTCACCGGGATGACAAACCAGGTCTTTTACGAACTGTACGTCGCGATCTCCGGCAACAAAAAGTTTTCCGAGTTCACATACAACGGCATCACCTACCGTTACATACCGTCGCGCCTCGATATCGGGGTTGAAACAAAATACGACGGGATGATTCGCTGAGCGTACTGTCATCGACAGCATTGATGATATACATAAGATTGCGGGCCTCGAGGAGGTTTTAAACTGCATAGAGGCCATTCTCCCCCGCTGGCTGAGCGCACAAAAACTGGTTTCATACCTCAAGGAATATAGGAAATCCGGCAAAGGGTTTTTATATAAAAAGATGGGCTTCGTTGCAAACACCCTTGAGAAGGTATGCCGTCTCACGCGCGTCCTGCATTTCATAGAGAAAGACCCCTTTCTTTATAAAAGCCTCGGATTTAAGGGCGGGACGGCTATCAACCTGGTGATATTCGAATGCCCTCGGTTGTCTGTAGATATTGATTTGGACTTCTGTTTAGAAACTTCGCGGGGCGAGATGCTTGAGGCGCGGCGTGATCAGCTTAAAGCTAGTGGTTATCGCTGGAACGTCGAAGAAAAAATTTGGCAGCGTTCAATGATCGCAGATAATTTTAACTTTAAAGAATTTTATTCCCAACCGTGGGTGCAGACAGGAATATGCATCAAGGTTTATTCGGAGGATGGCGATCAGATGTATGTCCACCGAGGATGATTTTTTGTGTTTTTATCTAGGAGAGAGGTTCCTTTACGAAAAGATTCTCTGCACGTCTTCTCTTCCAGAGGCCTTTGTCTTGCGATAAATGTTTCTCAAATGGGTTTTTAAAGTGTTTTCAGAGATATTCAGGCTATCGCAGATCTCGCTATTGTTGAGGTTCTCTGCCAGCAGCAGGGCAATTTTTGTTTCCTGCTTCGTGAGATCATAGGGCAAAAGTAACAAATGGTGTCTTTCAGTTTGAGAAAGAGGAGCGAGGCCATGTTTCTCCTGTTTATCAAGATTTTCGTTTGCAAAAGTTTCGGGATTATCGTGAAAGAAAAGTCCTGCCAGCAGGAGTGAAATTACACCGGCGACCCACAGGAGCTGGTTATTTGGAATGTTCCATGTTCCTGAGACGCGGTTCAAGAGAAAAATAAGATTCTGACCTATAAAGACAGATCCGGCGATAAGAGCGAGGCCCTTACTTGCGACAGAGAGGGCATGTTCTTTAGGAGCTCGTGAAGCCAAACCAACTAAAGTCGCCCAGGCATAAGCACCAAAACACCCAAATCCGAACTGGAGGAGTGTTATGGGAAGTATGCTGATCCAGCCAGAGAAGCCATAAAAAGGTGAGATCAGAAGGAATCCGGTTCCAATAAGTATTTGGGCCAAGATATAAATGTGCCGCAATTTTATTTTTGGAATCTTATAAACCAATAGCGCTGCCGTTAAAGCTCCTGCCCCGTACATAAGTTCTGAGAAAAAGAAATGAGAAATGGTTTCTGTTCCAGAACTGCTCAAAATATGATGATGAAAGATGCTGCAGGCCAAAAAGAAAAGAAAGATCCGTATTGCCAGCCCAAAATGCAGGGGGGCAAGCCATTTACCCTTAAAGGATGTCTGAGGCCGCAGGTGGGGGGGCTCTGAAGAAGAGAAAGAGAAATTAAAGCTTTTTCCCCAAAAAAGTGCAGAAACCAGGGGAAATGCTCCTGTTATAAGCAGCAAAAATGAAGGCGGGAACCAGGGGTGAACTGCCATAATAAGAGAGGCGAGCATGTTGGCTGCCGAAAAAACAAGAACTGCTTTTTGGGGAGAGAGATTTGTTCCAAGCCACATCCAGCCCCCATCAAAAAGAGCAAGGGCTGCGCTTGCAATCGAGATGCTTGCAAAGTCCATCCATATACTTAAGTGGGAAGGGGTTCGAGGCAGCAAAAGAAAGAGAGAAAAAACACTAAAGAGTAAAAGCTGTTTAAAGAATTTATTGCCATTGAAAAAGAAGGTATATTTTGCCATCAGGGTAAAAAAGATAGCATTGAATAAAGGGAAAAAGAAAAAAGCATGTTCTGGTGATATGGAAAGAAGCTGAGGAAACTGTATAAAAAGGTGTCCCTCCTGAAATGTCCCCCAGCTCCAGGCAGTCGTGAGCCCCAGTCCAACTATAATCAAAAAAAGGAAATATTTATCTTTGTCGTAAGGTGTTTTCATTTTTCCTTTTCACCAACCTTATTAGGTATATGGTCTCAAGCCTTATTGTAACAGGATTTTCATGGAGGGGTGAGAAAATTCATCCTTTATCCGATGTGGTTCATATGTTAACTTCCAGAGGAATTCATGGAGGGAGGTAAAGGAATGAGAAGAAAATTCTGTGTTTTTGGGCTTCTGCTGCTAGTGCTCTTTTTTGCGGGAAGTGCTTGTGGGGCGGAAGAGAAGTTTGTCTGGATTTATAAGGATGATGGGTTTGATATGTATCTTCACAAGGGAACTCTTAATAAAAATAAGGATGAGATCTCTTGCTGGGTCAAAAGTGTTTATTCTGAAAAAGGCAAAGCGTGGGTGTTGAAAAATATGCCATCGAAATATCGTAAAAAGCCCATAGAGTATGGCATGGACTTTTTTGTCCTCAATACGAAAACAGGAAAATATCAGATAAAAGTGTCTATTGTCCATAGCCCTAACGGAGACGGAATATATCGTGAAGGCAGCAAGGCATGGCTTCCCGTAAAACAAGGAACTCTTGCCGCCCTGATTGCAAACAAGCTACCCGAAGAACTAAAAAACAAATAGGGGGGAGGAAGAGGAAATGAAGAATACAAAAATAATAAAGAGGCTGAGCGCTGTCCTTACCGTTATAGTTTGTCTTCAAGGGATAGTTGGTGTTGCTGATGCGGCCCTCAGATCAAGATATGAACAGAAAATAGGCGATATTCCAGGAGCTAGTGTGCCAGTAACCATTGCGCCTGCGGCACCGGTACCTCCTCCTGCGGCTCCGGCACAAGCTTTGGCTCCCGCGCCGCAGTCTCCACAAAAAAATGGCGAATTGGTGGCTTCCTGTGGAATCCCCGCAATCTATGTAAAAGCCATGGCCAAGGAACATGAAAACTTTCGAGAAGCCTTTATTCGCGCGGAGCTAAGCCTTCGGTACTACATCAGGAAGGGGAAAGAGAGACAAGAACCCTCTTCGCAGCAACTCAAAAATCTGCGATTCCAGATAACGCAGAATTTAAAAGCTCTAGAGTCCAGTGCCAATCGTTATTCTCGAAATATACGATATGCTAAATTAGCAATGTTGCAGATGGATGAAGAAGAGCGTTCGATATTTGCTGAGGCTTTGGCCTCCCTTTATGGAACGCCAGCATGGGCAAGTTCACAAGGAGTACCGATGAGTGCAAATTTGGCTCCTATGGATGTTATGAACAGGCTTGAGAACACTATGACCAATGTGGGAGTTGCGTCTGGCACAGCCCAGCTTGCCATTGATCAGAGGTCGCTTGTGGAAACAACAGGCGCTTGGGAGGCTTTTAAGAGCAGCTATGGCGCTCAAGTCCTGGCTTCTGGCGCAAAATTGGGGGCCACTGTGGCTGGTACTATTGGCGGAGCCGCTTTGGGGGTTATCGCTATTGGGTCATTGCCAGTTACTGCTACTGGCGCGGCGATCGTAGGGGTGGCTGGCCTTGGCGTGGGTATTCTTGGCGGAACCATTAGTATCATTGGTGCTACAGATGACTTTGTCAAAGCTGTTAAGGATGACACGAGTTCCGGCATAGATGCGGGTGAAAGAGAAAAATTGGAAAATTTGGGTAACGCTGTGTCAGCGGTCAATATTACGGTAGGTCTCCCGGGTCTTGCCCAGTCATCAAGCACA